>JAFGWT010000073.1 GCA_016937015.1 Deltaproteobacteria bacterium
AATGGCCCCGGCGAAATGATTACAGATGGCACGCAGTTCCCTGCGATGCTGGCTGCGGGAATTGCCGGCGATGAGACCCTCGCATACGAAATGGGAAAGGCGGCAGCCCACGAAGGCCGTGCAGTCGGATACAACTGGTCTCTTTCCCCCTGTGTCGATATCGCCGCAGTTGCAGATAGCCCCATGGTCAGTCTCCGTTCACCTGGCCTGAATGCGGACATGGCGATAAAAGCCGCTGGCGCATATATGCGCGGACTCCAGGAAAATGGCATGATGGCCACGCTGAAGCACTTTCCTGGGGATGGCTATGATATTTACGACCAGCACCTGACCGTATCCACCAATCCGTTATCAAAAGAAGAGTGGTGGCAGCATTCAGGACGAGTGTTCAAAGCCCTCATTGATCAGGGCGCCATGGCAATTATGCCCGGACATATCGCCTTGCCGGCGTTTGATCAGAAGTGGCGTGACACCGATTTTTATCCGCCTGCATCCATCTCAAAGCCGTTGCTCCAGGACCTGCTCCGCGGCGAATTGGGGTTTGATGGACTTATTGTGTCGGATGCAGTCAATATGGGCGGATTTGCCGGCTTCATCAACCGATTTGATGCGTCAGCGCTGTTCCTGGAGGCAGGTGGCGATTGCGTCCTTTTCCCCAACCTGGACTATTTCCAGAAGGAAATGCGTATCCGGCTGGACAGTGGCATGCTTCGCAGGGAGACGCTTATTGCCAGAGCCGAACGAATTGTATCTCTCAAGGATAAAATGGGGCTGCTGGATAGAGATACGCAACCCCCCACCACAGTGGACTATGCAAGGCATCAGGCAACATCCAACGCAATCGTCGATAAGTGCGTTCGGGTCATTCGCGACAGAGAAGGACTGCTCCCGGCCAAAATCGACAAATCAACCCGTGTTGCGCATATCATTATTTCGATGCGTTACGAACAGGAAAAGCCCCTGTACGATGAACTCACTTCTCAATTGAAGCAGTACAGCGATCATGTCACCACACTGTACTGCGAAGCGCAGGAGCACATTTTCGATCCCGTTTATGCCGGAGAGTTTGACCTGCTGATTTGTTCTGTGTCTTCCCGCCACGACTACGGAACCAACATAGCGAGACTGGCCGGTCCGACTGCAAGACTAATGATGGGCGGATGGATGAAACTTGGCGTTCCCACAATTTTCATTTCTCATTTTCATCCGTTTATCGAGAAAGAATATTTTTTCAGCACGGACACCATCATCAACACTTACGGCAGCACCGCATATACGATGAAGCGAGTCGTTAAAGGCATCGTCGGTATTCAGCCGTTCGAAAAATAGACTATTTCGAAATTCGATTTTTCTACCGACACCAGCGTGGACCGTCCTTATTCCCACAGATTAAATTGACATTTTTTTTAATTTAAGCCACTCTTTGCGCACACTGTAACTTCTTGTTTTACCTTTTGTCGTATTAGGAAGCTGAAACTATGCAGAGCAAAGAAAAACGCGATAAACCGCTACTGCTGCTGGCGGATGATGACCCTGAACTGATAGGCATTTTGACTCGCCGACTTGGCGTCCTTGAGTGCACGATTATTACTGCCAACAATGGGGCTGATGCACTCAAAATGATTCGCAGGGAGCGACCGGATGCGGTGGTGCTGGATGTGATGATGCCTCAAATGAACGGATGGGAAGTCTGCAAAGCCATTCGGGCGGATGAAGAGCTCAAGACGCTGCCAGTGATGATGCTCACTGGTATCGGTGAAAGTCTTAACGAAATGACATCCCCTCTGTACGGCGCGAACGACCATATAGACAAACCGTTCGATTTTGCGGAACTCCTGTTCAAAATACGCAAATTGCTGGCCCATTCCCGTTAGTTCCTTCCTTCCCAACGGTAAGTTGCATGTATGTTGATTTACGCCCGACCAGCGTTGAAAAGCGTATCGCAGTGCGTGTCCCTGTGATGCGTATCCCTGTAAGATAAATGCAAAAAAAAACGGTGAGTTCAGCAGATGTGGGGGGCATCATTGTTGCGAACTCACCGTTAGTAAAAAGCAAAATAACGACGAACTCGATGGATGTGGGGGGCATCTGAGACGAGCCCGTCGTTGCCACCATACTTTAGCAATTGCCATGCCAAAACAAAATCTAATCTCGCAATAATCAAATATCCCCATTTCTCAGCAAGTTAGCGAAGATCAGAGCCAAATCGAACTGTAATTTTACAACATCAAACCAAATTTATTTCATTTTTGAAATAGAAAATTTAATTATTGAAACACGCTATTAATTTCGGCGAGTTCCAAAAGATTTTTTAATCGCTTTGGTTATTAATCCTTGTCTTGCTCGCAAAAAAGCAATAGCTTAGCGCCAGTCATATCATAGCGCATGCTTCCAACACAGTGAAGGTGAACTGTTGATAGAACATTTCTTAGTTTAACCAATTTCAAGGAGATTTGTTACAATGACCAATAGGATTTTTAATTTCTCAGCGGGCCCATGCACACTCCCCCTCCCCGCTCTGGAAAAAGCACAAAACGAGTTTTTGGATTATCAGTGTTCCGGCATGTCAATCATCGAACAAAGCCATCGGGGAAAATTTTATGATGAGGTTCATAACGCCGCCATTCAGAATCTGAAGTTTTTGCTTCAGATTCCTGATGATTTCAGCATCATGATGCTGCACGGTGGCGCGACACAGAACTTCGTGATGATCCCGATGAACTTCGCCAAAGAGGGCAAGGCCCTTGACTATGTCATGACGGGTTCATGGTCCAAGAAAGCAGCTGCGGAAGGAAAAAGCTACGCAGGTTACAAGGAAATCTGGACGAACGCCGAGGCGAATTTTACAAAAATGCCATCGGCAGCGGAAATCAAACCCAGTGCCAACTCCGCCTTCGTTCACATCTGCTCAAATGAAACCATTGGTGGTATAGAGTTGCAGGAATACCCCGATTGTGGTGCCGTGCCGGTTATTATGGACATGTCCTCACACATTATGAGTCGCGAAATCGACTTTTCCAGGATCGACATGGTTTACGCCGGTGCCCAGAAAAATCTCGGTCCTGCAGGCCTCGGTGTGGTGATTGTTCGTAATTCTCTGCTGGACGGCGTCAATTCAGGCATTCCGAATTTCATGTCCTACAAGGTTCACGCGGAAAATAATTCTCTTTACAACACACCACCCGTCTTCGCCATCTACATGATGAACAACGTTTTGGAATGGGTGAAGGCCAATGGTGGTGTCGTTGGCATGGAAAAACTGGCCAAACAGCGTTCATCGGCAATTTACGATGCAGTTGACGGGTCAGATGGCTGGTACAGCTGCCCCGTCGATAAGGCATGCCGTTCAAGAATGAACGTGGTTTGGCGCTTGCCATCCGAAGATCTCGAAAAGAAATTTATCGGCGAAGCAGCCGCAGCCGGTTTCTCCGGCCTGAAGGGTCATCGCTCAGTTGGTGGATGCCGTGCGTCCATGTACAACGCCATGCCCGTTGAAGGTGCTCAAAAGCTGGCGCAGTTCATGGTCGACTTCCGCAAAAACAATTCCTGAAAAATTAAGCATGTTGGATAAGTCATATAAGTCCTATAGGACTTATACGACTTATGCATATAGGACCTATACGACCTATGGGACTTATATATTGGACTCATATGACTCATAGGACTTATATATATAGGACCTATACGACTCATAGGACTTATATATATAGGACCTATACGACTCATAGGACCTATATATATAGGACCTATACGACTCATAGGACCTATATATATAGGAACTATACGACCTATAAAACCGTCTCCTGAGACTTCAGCACTTCACGGACGCCACCGCAGAGTCTTGCAAATTTTTCGCCGGTAAACCACGTGGCAGTGTAGTAATTACCGTCGCTTAGCGCCTCCCAGTATGCACGTGCCACGCGAAAACTGACCAGCGTACTGGAAAGATATTTATATGCCTCCCTGTAAGATGGCCGTTCTGAATCCGGAGATATGCGCTGCTGAAAATCACGAATGGCTTCGTCCCATCCGGAAAACGCCCGCCAGGATGCATCCGAGACATAGATCATGTCTCCGTCATCGTCTTCCTCATAGGTGGGCATCACATACCAGCTTTTGTCCCATGACCCCTGTCGCACGCCCCAGGCATTGAAATTCCAGACTTTCTGCTTCCAACCAGAGGCGACGATTGCATGGGCAATCATACGAACCCGCATACTTTCGGATTCGATTCCGTTTTCGATAAGTATGCGGTTCATTGTTAAAATAACCTGTTCTCTGTCGTAAGCCGGAGCCCATGGGGTTCGGAATGGTTTGACCCTGAGATCATCAGCATCCAGCCCCACCGCCAGCCCGGCATCCTCGCTCACTTCAGCCGGTGCGTAGGAAAGGGACAACCAGGTCTGGAACGGATGATATTTAAGCCGATATTCGTATGGATGATATTCATTTTGCAAAAACAATTGATATGCGCTTACTTTTTCGGGAGTGGTAGACAGCGTCACCTCATCATCAATAGCGGCGTAGTTGCAGGCCGACAGAATCAGAACGCCAGCTGTAAACAAAATTCCCATCACTGCCGGGAATCGCCGAAATGGCCATCGGGGAAGCATCATTTTAAGCGATTTTAATTTTTCTGTACTTCTCATCACATTCGCTACATTAGTTTGATTCGCTTCAATGTAAAGCACCTGTTCATCGTTTTTAACACAAATGTAACCCAAATAACAGGCGACAGCACGCAAACACAATTGTGCCCCCCCTGGCAGACATTATTCAACGCGCATGTAGTATAGCATATTTCCCTTTTGCAGGCAGCTGGCCTGTTGCTGCAACGCCAGATATTCAAGACACGAAATCGTCTGCGCCATATTCAGCCACTTCGAAAACGGTCTGCGCTTTTCGCCAAATACCAGGCAGCTCAACTCAAATGCGCCAACAGGCTTCAGCGTCAGCGCGTCCAGAACCTGTTGAACCTTCTGACGGTGTTGCTGCAACAGGTCCAGACACCGTGTTGCCAGATTTTTAAACGGTATACCATGCCCCGGGTAGACATCCAACGGCCCCAGCAGGGCAAGACGTCGCAATGACTGCATATATTGAGACAGCGCGGAATCAAACCGGGATTGCTGTCCAAATGCGATATTTACAATTGTATTGGGCAACACATGATCCCCGGTAATTAATACATTCATTTCGCGTTGTAACAGACATACATGCCCGTCAGTATGTCCTGGGGTTTCGATAACTTCGAACGGAATACCTGCCAAATCCACAAGACTGCCGTCGCTCCCCAGAATGCACGGATGAAATTCCTCCTGAAGGGAACGTAAAAACGAAAAAGATGGCAATACAGAACTGCTGAAATTCGACGGCAATGGATGCTCGCCATAAAACGTTGCCATGCGTCTGTCCACCGACGCAGACTGCTGCCAGAATTCCAGCGCCGCAGCATCAGTTGAGGACAGAAAAACATCCGTCCCGGCGTCCTGAAACTGTCTGGATAATCCGCAATGATCCGGATGAAAATGCGTGCACACCACTTTATCAAGACTTCCAAAGGTATGCCCCCATTTGCCGAGCTGGGTTTGCAGCGCATCGACATTCTGCGCGCTGGCCATCCCGGTATCAATCAGGGCGGCACGTTCTCCATTGACAATGGCATACGCATTGCCGAACCCCATGGTACCGGGAATGGACAGTTCGACGCGACGGATGATGGGATTTGACATATCGATTAGGGAATGGGAAAGAAAACCAGCGCCCCGCGAATGCCGGCCCCTGTGAGTGCGCGCAGTGGCCGTTCAGAAGAAAAATCGATTACAGAGAATCGTCCTTCGTCCGACTGATACCCGGACAGCTGCGCACGAATGGCTGAAATCAGAGCATCACGTCTCTTTTGGGAACGGACAGGAAAGCCATTGCCTGAAACAACAACCAGCACAGCCAGATTTTTGTCGTTTTGAAGCGCCACCGCTGCCAGTTCCAGCACATCTCGGGAGAGGTCGTTGAGCGCGTTTGCGGTGTCGCCCGATTTTAATGGCAGCGCAACCGCGTAGCCCACATCCTCACGCACCAGGGCCTCGCCAAATGACTTTTGGAGCGCGGTGCACGCTGTTGCCGACAAGTCTGCCAAATCTTTGCCGGCAAGCATCCAGGCGCCGTCGATGCTCTCTGTAAAAAGCGCCAGATTTCGCTCACCATACCGATATACTGAACCAATATCATCGTCCTCCAGCGCCTGCTGCATCAGAGCGATACTGCCATCCAATGCCTGTGCCTGCTCCGGCATGAGTGCCTTGCGGACCACCAGCATATTGACAATCGCGTTTCTGACACGGGCCATGGCGATCAGTTCCTGCGCCACATGATAACGCGCCGTCTGCAGCACATCTTCACCAGTATCGCCCATGTGCGACTGAAGCTCTTCCGCTGCGGCGGCTTCACGCGTTTCCGAATCAATTACCGTTTCGATATGCCGACGCATCTGAAGTCGGGCATGGTCCGCCAACGCGCCGTCAACTTTTAAACGCCAGACTGCCAACTCCTGCCTGAGCTGATGCAGCGATTCGACTTCGCGTTCCGTCGCCTTAATCAGCTCGGTATGAAGTCCCATGGCATCAGCGATGCGTGTTTCAATAATGCCCATTTGAGAAAATCGCGCCACCGCGTTTTCATCGCGATCTGCCAGCGCCGCTTCGGCCAGCCGGAGCTGTTCACGGGCGGCAGCATATCTCGGCTCGGATGGCGCTGTTTGCATCCGCGCCTTCAGCTCGTGATATGTGTCGGGGGGAGTTATCGCAGCACATCCCACCTGCCCCAGTATCATCGTGATTGCCAGTAGAAACTGCACGATTCGTTCGTTCATGGGACATCTCCAGCTTCAGTCTCCGGCGCTGGAAACGCCCCCGAATAGACGCGCCCCTTCTGAGAGAGTACCAAACGCTGATACTGGCTTTCCAACTGCTCTTTTTGACTTTTAAGCTGTTGTGCGCTTTCCCTGAGTTCATTCAGCTGCGCCTTTAATTCCGCCACTTTCACCAGCAGTCGAACCAGTTCCATCTGTGCGGTCACCTGCTCTGCCACAATCTTCGCTTTTCTGACTTTTTGATTGAGAAGATGTCTGTTGCCATCATCCACCAGCTTTTGAAGTTCCCTTTGCGCGGCAGCCAGTTCGGGGTCGTCAGGCCCCTTCAGCTCCTGCAGCAGTCCCCTGGCGCTTCGAAAAACGGCATCCGCAGCAGCGGCATCACTTCCAGCGAAAACCGACTGCGTAAAAAATCCAAGGACAAGAAATCCCCACAATGAAATTGATATTTTAACCATGTCTGATATTCATCCTTTTCCTGAGACAGCTTTTCCTATCATAATCAGGAATAAGATGGAAAACCTAATATCAGCCGTGATGGGTTTTAAAAGAAAAGGATTTGGCTATGACTGACATCCTGAATTTAAAAGACAAAGTGGCGCTGGTCACCGGCGGCGCCCGAGGTATTGGGGCATCGATTGTCAAAGCCCTTGTCAGTGAGGGCGCACGCGTTGCATTCACTCATGTGAATGCAGGTCCGGCCGTGGACGCCTTACGCAAACTGTCGCCAGATAACATCATGGCGATTCAGGCGGATTGCGCGAATCCGGCTCAGACGAATAATGCGGTTGAAAAAATTCTGAGTAAATGGGGCGGCATCCAGATACTGGTGTTAAATGCCGGGATTACGCGTGATCGGGTGACCTGGAAACAGAACATCACGGATTTTGACCAGGTTATTGAGACCAATCTGAGAGGTGCATTCGTTACCGCCCAGGCGGTCATCCCGCATTTCCGCGAACGAAGTTATGGCAAAATCATCGCCATCGCTTCAATCAATGGCATTAGAGGGAAAGCCGGTCAGGGGGCGTATGCGGCTTCCAAAGGGGGGCTTATCGCGTTTACCAAAACCCTGGCAAAGGAATTGGGACCCAAAAACATTAACGCAAATGTGATTGCACCTGGGCTGATACAGACCGATATGACGCGGGAACTTCCAGAGGAAATTCTCAATGCCGCCCTCAATGAGACAGCGGTCAAACGGCTTGGCACCACTGCGGACGTGGCTGGCGCAGTGCTCTTTTTTGCCAGTGATCTCACCCGCCATATTACCGGTCAGGTGCTGAATGTCGATGGCGGTCAACTCATCTGACCCCCCGGTGAAAGGTTCCCAGTATTCCAATGATAAATATTCAGGAGATAGTTGCCATCAGCGGCGTCAGAACCCCCATTGGTCGGTTTGGCGGATCGCTTAAAGATGTTCCCGCGTATGAACTGGGCGGCATTGCCATCCGTGAAGCCGTTCATCGGGCAGGCCTTGCGGGCAAAGATATTGACGAAGTCATCATGGGCCATTGCAGGCAGGCGGGCAATGGTCCGAATCCGTGCCGGTCTGCCGCGTTGCTGGGGGACATTCCGGTTCACGTGCCGTCGTCCACTCTCAATATGGCCTGTCCATCAGGCATGAAAGCAATGATGCTGGGTGCACAGGCCATTTCATGCGGCGCAGCACAGACAGTGGTTGTTGGCGGCATGGATTCCATGTCTACCATTCCTCACATGGTTCGAGGGCTTCGCTTTGCCCCCAAAAAAATGGGGGATATTCTGATAGAGGACGGATGGAAGGACGCCACGGATCCCATTGCCCAGACAACCATGGGGCAAACCGCTGAGCATCTGGCCGAAGCGCATGGCATATCGAGGGCGGAACAGGATGACTGGGCGCTGAGAAGTCATCTCAAAGCCATTGACGCAATCAGGAATGGTCGATTCGCTAACGAAATTGTGCCCATTGAACTCCCGGCAGGCTTCAGTCATGGGCCAGTGACGTTGACGGGTGATGAGACACCTCGCGAAAACACCTCCATTGAGCAGCTGGCCAAACTGCCCCCCGCGTTCTCAAGACAGGGCAGCGTCACCGCAGGCAACAGCTCCACCATGAGTGATGGCGCATGTGCGCTGGTTCTCACGTCGGAAGCCCACGCAAAACAACTGGGGATAACGCCTCTGTTTCGCATTGTGGCCTTTGCCCAGTGTGCTGTTGATGGCGACGTAATGGGGGAAGGTCCTTCGAAATCCATTGCCAAAGTGCTGGCCAAATCCGGCATGGCATTGGCGGATATGGATCTCATCGAAATCAACGAAGCGTTCGCATCGCAAATCATCACCAATATTCGACAGCTGAACATCGATGTTCAGAAGCTGAACATCCACGGCGGCGCCATCGCGCTTGGGCATCCCACTGGCATCTCAGGGGCGCGCATCGTCGTCACCCTCGCCCACGCATTGCGGGGTTATCAGCAAAAATTGGGGCTTGCCGCCATTTGCGGCGCAGGTGGCGTAACGACGGCAATGATTATCGAAGCGCAATAGTGCGAAAAATCAGACCCGCCCCCATTCATTCAAAACTATTCAGGAAGGGGCCTCTGCTACGGGTTAATCACTTCCGCAACCGTATCATCCGCAACCATCGTCTCGACAAAGTGAGTGAGTTGCGTCATGGCATCCTCGTTTTGAAACAGCACGTAGTGACCGTCATAGTCGCCATCGGGTTTGTACTGAATTCCGACAGTGGTAATTTTGATATCGTCGACCGTACGTGACCCCGCATAGGGGAATTCGTCAATTTGCTGCAGACCGCCAATCTCATGATCCCCATCCACATAGTCCATGTGCAGTCCAAGTGCTCTGGCCAGCGCCTTCTGAGTGGCTTCCGGTGCGTAGGTATCGTTTATGCCGAATGCCATATACAAATCCCTTCCCGGATAGGTTGCGCCCGGCCATTCATTCCGAAACGCGGCAGGAGAATGGTTGACGGGGTCGACCTGTTCCATGCTGGCCTGAATGAGGCTGAGCACGGGATGGGCATCATCCACGTTGGGATCCATCAGCAGATAGCCAACGGCAATGCTCAAATCAATTGGTTGCTTTTTACCCAGCAGCGATTCGGTGAGATAGCCCCCGGCGCCACTGAGCACAATGCCTTTAATGAGGGGGTCGTGCACCGCTGCCAGATACTGTCCCTGTGTGCCCTGTGAGTGTCCAAAGTAATACAGTTTATTCACGTCAAAACGGATATCCTGACCGGTGATGGTGTGATAGCTCTCGACCAGCCGAACCAGCTGAAAATAATCCGCGGCCGCCTGGTAATTGTTACCGATGGCTGCATACGGGTTTCGAAAATTGTAAAAAAGCATTGATGGCTGGGTCTCGTCGGTCTCCACCCCATCGGGAATCCCGCGACGGATGCCATGCTGGACCTGCAGCATCGAAATCACTGCAACCCCGAGCGTCGCCATATTGTCTGCAACCCCGTTGGAGATAAAAGAGGTTTCATTCCCATCCGTACCGTGCGCATAAAGAAATATGGGCCATCCGTTCGCGGGGGCATCACCCTTGGGGACGGTGAGCGCAAACGGGACATTGTCGAAAGAAACCCGGACAGGGGCACCACTGGCGTTAAACATCACCTCTCCACCGGACACGGCAAATGGCCTGGTCCCGTTTTGGTAAAACGGAACAGTGATGACTCCGGTGAATTTTGTATAGTTGTTCGCAGAATCATCGAGGGTCGGCGCGCCCCCCACCAGCGAGGGCGACACCTCCGAACGCACCTGTTTTCTCAACCTGGGAAGCACCTCAAATGTCTGCGTGGTAAACACTGCCGCGACGGCAAGACGGGATGTATTCACGTTCCGATCAGTCACCCAGTTTCTCAGGGGGGCATAGGCGTTCCAGGTGGCCTTCGCGCGACCGGCGCCTGGTCCGGTGGGGTTCAGCATTGCCGTGAAATTGGGATCCTGGCGCAGCGCATTGCCAGTCACATCCTTAATACCTGTCTCGAGAATAGCCGCATAAGTGGTCCCCGGTCTGAGCGGTTTCCCCATGGTCGGTTTGAGGGATAGCCAATTGTGACAGATATACATCTGCGCTGCGGTATTCCCTCTGAACCCGGCGCTGCGCTGTTCACCATACTCGAGCGAATCCGGATCGATGTCGACAATGTAGGCATTCTCTCCCAAATCAATGCTATCCCAGTCAGGGTTGTGAGACATTCTGAAATAGATATTGCTCTGTGTCCCAAAACCGTTGAGTTCCTTTGCATATAGTCAATGTACGCCCCTGTCACGTTGCCCAGCGCTTCATTGAGGACACCGGGATTCGTGTGTCCTTCGAGGTCAATGTGCCCATCGACAATGGCGCCATCATTGGGAAACGGGAATCGATAAAACTCACCGCTTTCGCGATTGACGTCAAAATAGGCCACAAAATCCCCCGTCTCCTCTGGCTGAGCGCATGCAGCACCATCCCAGTACACCGGATCGTACCCAAAACAGATGGTGTCCTGGCATATGTATCCCATGGCACAATCTCCATCCGCCGAACAGCTCGAACCGATTTGTCCAGTGCCCGCACTGCCGGCAGTGACGCAGACCCCTGAGGAAGCGCATGAAAAGCCGACAGCGCAGAACAGATTTGCCATACATTCTTCGCCTTCAGCATAAGTTCCCGGTGTCCCCGGGTACCGGCATGACTGATCAACACCGGCGCAGATGATCCCCGGAAAACAGTCTTCAGTGGTGACACACGGCCGCCCAATTCCCAAACGGGCATCCACCCCGGCCGCGGTATCAACAGTCACCGCATCTGAATCCACCACATCAGTGTTGTTCCCACCTTCAGCGTCATCTGAAATATCCGAAAACGCGCTGCCATGACAGGCCGACAGCACACAGCCAAGGATCAGACCAGCAGAGAGGCCACTCATCAAATTGATTT
Source organism: Deltaproteobacteria bacterium (assembly GCA_016937015.1). GTDB lineage: Bacteria > Myxococcota_A > Polyangia > JAAYKL01 > JAAYKL01 > JAFGXQ01. The sequence goes on from JAFGWT010000073.1 coordinate 11,807, forward strand.
TTCCCATTTTCCGTTCTCCGGCAAAGCGTAAAAATTGCAACATGGACTGCACAAACAATATCGGCTCCAATATCACATATCTTACCTGTCCCACAACACCATTGGGCCATATTGACCGGCATTATGTGCCTGGATGTGCATGGGATGGCCCATGCGAGACCGTTCCATGTGGCTGAATGTGGGCAATAAGGCACTTAAATAGAAATTTTCTTGTATATTGAAGTTTAATTTTTATAATACGCGCTTGTTTTTGAATTTAACTATTTTAATCAAAGTAAACAGGAGATTTAGTAATGGCTACTATCGATTTTGGCGGCATTAAAGAAGACGTGGTCCGGCGTAAAGAGTTCCCGGTATCCAAAGCCAAAAGAGTATTGAAAAATGAAACAATTGCAGTCATCGGTTACGGTGTTCAGGGGCCTGCTCAGGCACTGAACATGCGCGACAATGGCTTTAACGTTATTGTTGGTCAGGCAAAAGAATTCAAAAAAGACTGGAACCGCGCAATACGTGACGGATTTGTTCCTGGCGAAAGTCTTTTTGAAATCGAGGAAGCGGTTCAGAAGGGAACCATTATCTGTTACCTGGTTTCCGATGCAGCCCAGAAGAAAATCTGGCCTCAGGTCAAACGCAATCTGAACCCTGGCGACGCACTGTATTTTTCCCATGGATTCAGCGTGGTTTACAAAGAAGACACCAAAGTGATCCCCCCAAAAGATGTGGACGTCATCCTGGTTGCCCCCAAGGGATCAGGCACTTCAGTGCGTCGTAACTTCCTTAATGGCGCCGGGATTAACTCCAGTTTCGCTGTTTTCCAGGATGCCACCGGCAAAGCCGAGCAGCGTTGTATGGCCATGGGTATTGGTGTGGGTTCCGGATACCTCTTCCCCACAACTTTCGAAAATGAAGTGTACAGCGATTTGACCGGTGAACGCGGTGTGCTGATGGGCGCCCTGGCCGGCATCATGGATGCACAATACGAAGTGCTTCGCAAAAACGGCCATTCCCCCAGCGAAGCGTTCAACGAGACCGTTGAGGAACTGACTCAGAGCCTTATCCGTCTGGTTGACGAAAACGGCATGGACTGGATGTACTCCAACTGCAGTGCCACAGCGCAGCGCGGCGCCCTTGACTGGAGACCCAGATTCAAAAAAGCCACATTGCCCGTGTTCAAGGAATTGTACCAGGCAGTGAAATCCGGTGACGAGACCCGTCGCGTTCTTAAAGTCTGTGGGGCCAAAAACTATCAGGAACGCCTGGATAAAGAACTCGAAGAGCTGGGCAATTCCGAAATCTGGGCCGCCGGCAAAGCGGTTCGCAGTTTGCGTCCCAAGGCCGCTCCCCAGAAAATCACCAAGGACACCAAAGGTGTTCGCGGTCGTAAAGGGAACTGATTGGGTTCCTCTCCCCTGTCCCATTGCCACGCTTTATTGAGAACCCCGAAGAATATGGGCTGCCAGAGGATTTGGCGGCCATCGGCGGTGAAATAAATACAAAGACGCTGATTGAGGCATACCAGGGTGGTATTTTCCCCTGGCCTGAATCGGATGAGCTCCCGGTGCTGTGGTTCTGCCCCAATCCCCGAGGTATTCTGCGTCATGAAAAACTTCATTTTTCGCGTTCATTAAAACGAACACTTCGTCAAAAGAAATTTAAGATTCAATCTGATACCGCATTTGACGATGTTATCACCCGGTGTCAGAAAAGCGTTCGCAAAGGCCAGGGGGGCACATGGATTACCCCAAACATGAAATCCGCATACATGGCGCTGCACCGTGACGGAATTGCACACAGTGTGGAAGCATGGGCAGACGGGAAACTGGTGGGGGGGTTGTACGGCGTTTATCTCAATAACACGTTCAGTGGTGAATCAATGTTTCACACCTGCTCGGATGCATCCAAAGTGGCTCTGGCGACATTGATGACGGCGCTGAACGCAGCCGGCGTGCACTGGATGGATACTCAAATGATCACCCCTGTCGTGGAGGCGCTTGGGGGCGAATTAATCTCC
>JAFGWT010000074.1 GCA_016937015.1 Deltaproteobacteria bacterium
GAGTGAATGAGAAAAGCTGTCTCGTTGCATACTGTTACTCCCGACTGTCGCAGACCGTATCGTTGCAATGGTTCGGCTGACCGACTGTTAGATTTTAAATTGTATCACGATTGGGACGGAAATCCCTCAAATGTGTTACACGGACTTTATAAAGATTGTTCAGTGAACCAGGGGCGCTGCCGGGGGAATAGGAATCCCGCATCGCTGGCGGGCATTGGGGAGAGTGTGAGAGTCCCCCCTCTAAGAGGCCTTGGGGCAGGCGCCGGAGCCGCAGCCCCCTGACGAACAGGCCGGTGCACTGTCAGATGAACCTGTATGGGCCTTTTTTCCTGCATAGTCAGTGGTATACCAGCCCGTGCCTTTCAGCATGAACGACGTTTGGGAAATGGTCCGTTTGGCCTTTTTGCCACAGTTTTCGCACTTCTGTATATTACTGTCGCTCATCTTCTGCATCATGTCGAATTGATGTCCGCAGCTGTCACAAAGGTATTCGTAAATTGGCATCGTTTCACCTCATATTGTCATGCCGAAAGGGGCTTTTCGGCCCCATTAGTAATCCCACAGATGTAAAAGTCAAGGGATGAATCGGTGGCGGCGCAGCGTTTCCATAATTTTGTCGCCATTTGCCGCGCCCGCCAGAAGGTCAAGGATCCGGCCATCATCATCAATAAAATATGTGGACGGAATATTAGGCAAAACACCAATATCGCTTTGGCCGGATGTCACGTTCCATGGGGCCATGCCAATGTGGAATGGATAATCGTGAAACTCCACGAACATGTCGAGCATGGGTGCTTCATTGGGTGCGATGCTGAGTACAAGTACATTTATGCGTCTAATCGCTTTTGCGTATATTTTTTGAATCTGGTCAAGGTGCATTTCGTTGGTGACTTCGGATGTGCGCACCAGTACCAGCAGCAGGGGTTTGCCGCGCAGCTGGCTCAGGGAATAGGTCTGGCCCTGCATTTCGTACTGAAAATCGATTGGGGACCGGCTGTAGGGTTTTTGAGGGCCGGCGCAGGATATCAGCGCCCCATGAATGAGGAATAAATATAGAAAATGACGGAGTTGGTGAGTGAAAAACGTCATGATCGATACATAGCAGGCGACAAAAAAAAGGGACAACAAAATGCTGCCCCTTTTCGGATTATGTTTTCCCGCTCTGGAAGCGCGAACTATTTCTCGTAACCGTATTTGGCGGCCTCACCCAGTTCTTCCTCAATGCGGAGGAGCTGGTTGTACTTGGCGATCCGGTCGGAACGGCTCAGAGAACCGGTTTTAATCTGACCGGAATTGGTGGCCACAGCGATGTCTGCGATGGTGTAGTCCGAGGTTTCACCGGAGCGGTGAGACGTCACGGAGGTGTAACCGGCCCGGTGAGCCATCTCGATGGCGTCCAGGGTCTCAGTAAGGGTACCAATCTGGTTCACTTTGATGAGAATGGAGTTGGCGCAGCCCATGTCGATACCTTTTTTGAGGTATTCAACGTTGGTTACGAACAAGTCATCACCCACCAACTGGCATTTGTCGCCGATTTTGTCTGTAAGCAGTTTCCAGCCGTCCCAGTCGTTTTCGCCCATACCGTCTTCGATGGAGTCAACTGGGTATTTGGCGATGAGTTCAGCCAGATAGTCGGCCTGCTCGGCACTGGTGCGAACAGCACCTTTTTCGCCTTCAAACTTGGCGTAGTTGTACTTGCCGTTTTCGTAGAATTCCGATGCCGCACAGTCGAAGGCCAGCGACACATCACCGCCGTCTTCCTTGCGGCCTGGTTTGTATCCGGCTTTTTCGATGGCTTTGAGAATGGTCTCAACGGCGTCTTCGGTACCGTCGAAAGTGGGTGCGTAACCGCCCTCGTCACCAACGGCGGTAGAGAGTCCACGTGCTTTGAGCAGGGATTTGAGTGCGTGGAATACCTCGGCGCCCATGCGCAGACCTTCGCGGAAGGATTTGGCACCTACGGGACGAATCATGAATTCCTGGAAAGCGATGGGGGCGTCGGAGTGCGAGCCGCCGTTAACGATGTTCATCATGGGAACGGGCAGGCAAACAGTGTTGGCACCACCGATGTAGCGATACAGCGGAATACCGAGACAATCCGCAGCGGCTTTGGCAACAGCCAGAGATACGCCGAGGATGGCGTTTGCGCCCAGCTTGCTTTTGGTTTTGGTTCCGTCGAGTTCAATCATGGTTTTGTCAATGGCCACCTGCTCAAGGGCGTTCATGCCGAGCAGTTTGGGCTGAATGATCTCGTTTACGTTTTCGACTGCTTTGAGCACGCCTTTGCCCAGGTAACGGGCTTTGTCGCCGTCACGAAGCTCGAGGGCTTCGTTCTCACCAGTGGAGGCACCGGAGGGAACCGCCGCGCGGCCAACAGCGCCGCAATCAAGCTCTACTTCGACTTCTACAGTTGGATTTCCGCGGGAATCGAGGATCTCGCGGGCGATAATGCTGCTGATTGTACTCATGACATCTCCTTATTTTGTTTATATATAAAAATTGGTTACTTATAACTCTGCCTAAAATTCGGGGTGACTATATGCAAAAGGGGGGGGCGTGGCAAGGGCATATTCCTGATGAAATTGCGATGTTTGACTTATTTTCCCGAATCAAATTTGGTGTGTCTGTAAAATATCGTTCGCCGAGTCATGTTGGTGAAGAGGGTGGCGCGAATGTGATTTTGATAACCACGTGAGCCGATTCTGTTCGTCGGAGCGGCTTGTGCATGACCGCTTCAAACTCAGTCGTCGAAATCCACCGTGCCTTCAGGGTTTCACTGTATCCGGTGCACAGAAGTACGGGCAGGTCTGGGTTCTCGCTATTTCCTGATTGTGCACAGGGAAAAAGACGGAAAATTCGGTTCCTTTTCCAGATTCGCTTTTCAGAATGATGAATCCGTCATGCTTTTTCACGATTTTGTCAACCACTGCGAGACCGAGACCTGTGCCCTCACCCACAGGTTTGGTGGTGAAGAACGGGTCGAAGATTGTATCGATGGCCTCCGCGGCGATGCCTGTTCCTGTGTCTGCAATCGATACTTTTTGAAACAGTCCCTCGTTGGCTTTATATTTTGGTGGAATTTCATCCCCGCTGATATTCAGCGTTCTAACAGAGACAGTCATTACACCGCCGGACTCGCGACACCGCCGGACTCGCGCATAGCATGCCATGCGTTGGTGCAGATGTTCATTGCCACCTGGTGCAGCTGGTTTGGATCGGCGAGAATTGTTGTTTTATCGCGGGCCATGTCCTGTTTTACTTCAATGGATTTTAGAATGGTGTGTGTGATAAGCTTAACGGCGTCGCGTACCACGGAGTATAATTGCAGCGGAATTTTTTTCTCTCCGGTACGGCGGCTGAACATCAATATCTGCTGAACGATGCCAGCACCGCGGCGACACGAATCCAGAACGACATCCACATGTTTCATGTTGGGTGTCTCTCCATCTTCAAGGTGGGATTTTATAATTTCGGTATATCCCATAATGCCACCGAGCACATTGTTAAGGTCATGCGCCACACCGCCCGCAAGTGTGCCGAGCGCTTCCATTTTCTGCACTTCCAGCACCTCTTTCTCCAATTGCTTTTTTTCCGAGATGTCCAGTCCGATGCCGCACGCCATGGACTGACCGTTGATTTCAACGTAACGACTGGTGAAGGCAAACGGGTGTCTGGTGCCGTCTTTGGAATATAAATCGCCTTCAGCATACGCGGTGCCATTTACAAAAATATCAAATATTTTCTGTCGGATGAGCGACTGTTGATTCGGTTCAAAGAAGCTCAGACTATCTTTACCCTTCAGTTCTTCGTGCGAATATCCGGAATAGCTGGTCAGATTCCCGTTCCAGCGCTCAAGCTGCCAATTGCTGTCGAACAGAAAGAAAATCCCTGGGATGGATTCAAGATATTCATTGGTGGCCTGCTGTTCCGAACGGAGCTTTTCCCGGACATCAATTGAATCGGTGATGGTGAATCGGTGATGGATTGCGTGAGAATATCGCTCCTTCGATTGTCCATAAAATGCAGGCCTGCCACGGTGAGTATCACCAAAAATATCTTGCTGATGGTATAGCCATTTAACATGGCGTCAGACATTTTTGGGAGGGGCGGCAGCAGGTTAAACACGCGCAGCAGTGATGTCCCGGTCATAGTTGCCAGCAGGCCAATAATGAGAATTATAGCCGTTTTTCTTTTCTTTAAGGAAGTAATGCACAATGAATGCATCGAGCACCAGAAGGATATACCCTGATCCCGAAGTGCCCGCAGTCACCATGCCGGATACACTGACTATAAAGCCGCTCATTATAAATACATGGATGCGTTTCCTGTATGAAATAATTGTTGACGGGAGGAGGCTGGTTGGAATGAGCAGCCAGGCGAGTGTGGAACCAATCAGGTTTTTAGGATTGCCAAGGCCCTGACCGAGCACGCGGTGGAATTCATGGGCCACCGACAGCAGGACCAGCACGCTGAGTAACAGCGCCAGGGTGCGAAACTGTTTCTCCTTCAATTCCCAGACAGGCTTGTTGGCCTTTGTCAAAATCTGCCGCATATTCCTGTCAGGCATGCTCATCTCCAACGGGGGAAACGCTGCCGTGTTCACACCTTGCGAGTCAATTACCCATAATTAGTCGTCAAAAATCGAAAAAGTCACATGGTGGAAAGGATTTGTATGGACAGCGACATATTGGCGACGGACATTTCTGGTCGAAACCATTGGGGAGCTGATGCAGGCTCAATCCCGGTTTGAAAGCACATGAAATTTCCAGGTGTGGGAGCGTGCCGCTTTTATTCAGGGGAGCTAAAAAATGAGTGTCCAAAGGCTGACGGAAAATGGCCGGCGCGCCAGTTGACATCCGCATTCTGCATCGTCACTGCCATCGTTGGGAACAGTATCGTAGCAGGCTTCGTTTTCGTGGTCTTATTGGTAGAAAAACATGGGTAATCCGGACGCAGGAGAAACAATTGCATCGTTTGTTTTATTTACTCCAAAGTGTGGGGATGAAGCGCGTTCAGCCCTTGCGTACTGGATCTTGAACCGGTTTGCTTAAGGTGTGTCCCGAACGCAGCGGACATAGTACGGGAGGTCCAGCCGATAGCTGGAAATGCTCCCATCAATAAAACTCACGCCCCACGCCATAGCAAAGATCTGAGCGAAAAATACAGACGACGAAGAAAAGTATTGTCCACCCGTCCCTGGAAAAACCGTAGAGTCAATTGCGTGCGATGCCCTCCGATGGTCTGCGATGCTGGCTAATTCAGTCACATTTGGCAAGCGCCAGTCCTCATGGTTCGCCCATGTGGAATTGGCACAATGCGCCAGTGCGGTTTCCCAGGTCATGCCTACGCTGTCGCTGCCGTTACAATCATTTCCGGTTTGACCTGCGGTGCATCCTTGCCAGATCAGACCTGTCGCGTTGTCAGTGACTACCGGTTCGGTCGGAGAGGAGGTTATGTCACGGATGAATCGATTGATTAACCGAACCGATTCACCTCGAACACAGTAAACAGCTGAACCGCTTTCTTTTATGTCATCAGCCAAAAGCCCGTTATAGAGATCCACATACCATGCGTGAGATTCATCTTGTTTTAATGATGATGATGTCCAAAAAAAATCAGATGTTGTACCCGGGAAAGCCAGAGTATCCACAGAGGGATCACGTTCTGCATAGTTCACAATGGAAAGTAGCTCAAATTCGTTCGGAAGCCGCCAATCGTTATAACCGCCCCACTCCAGAGCATCGCAGTGAGTTAATGCGTCAGACCACAAATTGGTAAGATCCACTGTTCCAGAGTCACAAGCGTCTCCACCCGTTCCATCTGGACACCCCTGCCAGAGAAGGCCAGTGACGTTGTCCTGCACAACCGGTTCATCGATGGTGCTCAGTATACGCGTGTACCGGTCTTCCGGATTATGAGTCCCATCCCAGCCGAACTGGGCATCCTGACCATAATAGTCCTCCCCAATGGCGGGACACTCGGCAAGTGGTCCCACACCATCGAAACAGGTGCGCTGACAGGAGTCGGCCAGGGGAAAGTATGGGCCGGGAACATTGCATTCCGCTGTGCCACAACCTGGAGACTGGCAAACTTCGTTGATGCAGATGTCGTAGTCCCGGTCATCGGGGGTGGTGATCACTGAACACGGTGTGAAATCCGGCAAACCAGTGCAGTCGGCAGGCAATACTGTTCGAACGCATTGCACATGAAATTCGATGTCGATGACACTGAGGCTGCTAATGCCGCCGTTGGCATCCACCGTCCAGGCGTAGTAGCCATCTCCGGCAGAGCTGAATGTCGATGACCAGAAGTTGCCATTTGTCGCCGGGAAAAAATTGGTGTCAATGGCTGGATTAAAAGCCCCGGCATCTAAAATGCTGTGCATTTCCATTACGCTGGGCAGTCGCCAGCCGTTTGTATAACCGCCCCATGACAGATTGGCGCAACGCGCCATTGCTTCCTGCAGAATCAAACTCTCGGTGCTGCCGGTGTTGCAGTCCGGTCCATTTTGTCCAATTGGACACCCCTGCCATATCAGATCACTCAGTTTGTCTGTAATCACTTGTTCATCCGAAACTGATGTGTCTTTGTCGAATCGGCCATTTTGAATCTGTGGCGCACCACGCACGCAACGGGCAGCGATAGTGTATTCCTTGCCATGATAGAATATTTGACGATCGCTAAAGGAAACGCGCCATGCCCAGCTCTCATTGTCAGTGTATGTCGATGAGGACCAGTACAGTTCGTATGTTGGCCCCGGAAATGCCACAATGTCAGCGGGATATCCGCTACCATAGTTCACAATGGAGTGAAGCGCGAACTGGTCCGGCAGGCGCCAGTCGTCATAATCGCCCCAAACAAGGTCGTCGCAGTATTTGAGCGCATCCTCCCAGCGCATGGCCGAAGAATCGCCGGAATCGCTCGTGCAGTCCTCTCCAATTTGTCCGGCGCTGCATCCCTGCCATATCAGGCCAGTCACGTTATCTTCAACGATGGGTTCATTAAAAACATCGAGAAGAAGGCTGAATCGTTCATCGGAGCTATGATTCACATCCCAGCCGTACTGCGCATCCTGACCGTAGTAGTCCTGTCCTGGGGCAGGACAGTTCGCGATAGGGCCGGTGCCATCAAAACAGGTGCGCTGCCCAGAGTCTGCTAGGGGAAAGTATGGGCCGGGAACGTTGCAGTTCGCGGTGCCACAGCCCGGGGACTGGCAAACACCGTCGATGCAGATGTCGTAGTCCCGATCATCGGGGAGAGTGACCACTATACACGGCGTGAAGTCCGGTAGACCCGTGCAGTCGCTGGGGGGCGACGTATCGGAGTCTGACTCTGAGTCAGAGCCTGTGCCTGTGTCGGAGTCTGTATCTATGTTCGAGGCTGTATCAGTATCAGAATCAGAATCAGAATCAGTGTCAGTATCCGTGTCTGTATCTGTATCCGTATCTGTATCCGTATCTGTATCCGTATCTGTATCCGTATCTGTATCTGTATCCGTATCTGTATCTGTATCCGTGCCGGTATCTGTATCTGTATCCGTATCTCTATCTGTATCTGAATCTGTATCCGTATCTGTATCTGTATCCGTATCTGTATCTGTATCCGTATCTGTATCTGTATCCGTGTCGGTATCTGTATCTGTATCTGTATCTGTGTCGGTGTCCGTGTCCGTATCAGTATCTGAGTCGGTGTCCGCATCCGTATCGGTATCGGTATCGGTGTCCGTGTCGGCGTCGGCGCCAGTGTCTGTATTCATATCACTGTCGTCATGGGATTTGGTGTCCGTATCCACCGCACCAGCTGTATTGGTGCCGGTATCAGCATCGGCGCCTGTGGTTGTGCCCGCCTCGGTTTCAGACTGCGTGTCCATGGCTGTATCTGAAACGGTCAGACTGTCTGTTGCCACAACTGTATCGAGAAAACTGGAACTGGCCGTATCCGTCCCCTGAGGTGTGAACGATGTTGTTGATGACGCCGTTGTCGAGTCAGTGTCCGGCAATGTCGTCCCTTTGACTTCGTCGTTTATTCTTGTGGTATCGGTATCATCAATGTTTGGATATTGATCTATAACCAGAGAGCACGATACCCAAAGAGGACATAAAAGCAGCAGAAATCTCTCCGGAAGATGTTTCATGGTTAAAACCTCCCACTGAACAAAACGCCCGCCATGCGGGACCCCATGCCGGGTACCACTGCCACAGGCGCCTCTTTACTGTATTTCCTTTTTGCAACGATAAAGAGAGCTGCGCCGGTTGCCGTCAGCACTGCGCCACTGATAAACAGCACATCCCCCGTGCGGGACAGCGATTTTAGGCTATCGTTTCGTTCGTGATAGTCGGGCAAACAACCACTGGAACCGCAGGGGTCGCTCAGTTCGTTACTCCGTTTCAGTGCCACAGCACCGGCGATGAAGCTGGATAGAATGGCTGCGCCTCCGGTGGACATCATGGCGATGCTCGTCAGCATCATTTTTTTTTGCCCCCCAGGGGGATTGGCAACCGTTCGTTTTGCAGCGCCGGTTTCATCCTTTGACGCGGGACGGTGGGGGGGCGCTATGTTGTTGTCGCTCCTGCCGAGCTCCGTGTCGTGGTCCTTTTTTAAATCAGATTCATCGACTGCAATGGATATGGACTGACGACTATTCACCTGAACTTTTCGATTGAGCAGTATGCCCTTTTCCCCGACCACTTTAAGTGAGTGCACCACCCCCGCAACGATGCTGATATGCCCAGGCAACGGCGAGATGCCACGCTCCCGCCCGTCGAGAATAATGCGGGCCCCAGGAGGTGCGGAAATAGCAATGTATCCGACCAGACGCTGCAATCTGTCCAGCTCTGTTTCAACCTCTTTGCGTCGTTCCAGATTTATATCATCTCCCCCCAAAGCGAGATACCGCTGAAACGCTTCCAACGCCTGACCATAGTGTCTGTCTGCGGCGTCGCATTGCCCAATATTGTAATATACTCTCCAGTTCGGGTTGATCCGGTGTGCTTCGTGAAATGCGGCAGACGCCTGTTCATATTTGCCTGCCTCAAACAGAACGGTGCCTTCGTGAAACGCCATACGGCTCTGTAGTTTGAGCAACTGCGTCTCGACTTCACGTCGGCGTTCCGGTGGCAGTTTGTCTTTTCCTTCGGCCAAATATCTTTCAAAGGCGTTCATGGCGGCTTTGTAGTGTCGGGCTGCTGCTTCGCACTGGCCAATGTTGTAGAATATTTTCCAATTGGGATTCAATTCGTGCGCTTCGCGAAATGCTGCAGCCGCTTTTGTAAATTCACCTTTTTCGAAAAGAACAGTTCCTTCCTGAAACGCTTTCAGCGCATCGGTCACATTGGCATATGATGCAATTGGTACAAGCATGGCAGCTGCAATGAATAGCAAATGCAAATTTTTAAACATTATTTTTTCCTGAGTTGAAAATTTGCAGAATTCTAACGGAATCGATGCTGGCCGTCCATGAGTTTATTGAGCGAAAAAAATGCGCAAATCGCCGGTTTGACGCTGTCGGCGTCGGAGCTCAGGAGATAAAGCGGTCTTGAAGACGAGGCATCTGCGACTCTAAAAAATAATCGAAAGTATACTGAGCATGCGCACCGCTCCGTTCAACCGACATCCGCAGCCATCACTGTCGCTGCCATCATCGGATTGGGACGTTGTCGCCGGGGCTGGAAGTTCAATGTCGGTCGCTGTTCCTGGGGAGTCCGCCAGATATTCATATGCGCCAACCGATGGGGATGTGGCGCGCAATTGGCCGTCCAGATCGAAATCGATGTTGTTGATGGCAGTACCAGCGCCGCGGGCGGGAGATGTTTCGACAAGATGAAAATCGTTGTCGCTGACAAAGAGACCATCAACTGATGTGGGCGTAAGGTTGCCGGATTCTGTCACGTTGGGCACCTCGTTACCTATTGCCAGCTGACCTTCGGCGCCAACGATGAGATTGTTTTGCACTATCACCGCCCCCAGGTCTGCGCCGTGGACTCGCAGGCCATTGCGGGTGTAATCGACGATGGTGTTGTAATAAAACTCCCATGTTGCGCCAGCGGCAAAATCCTGCTGATTGGCGTAGATGCCGTCTTCGCCAAAGTCGACAACCAGGTTGTTGTAAAAGCGGCTGTCTCCGGCGCCGAGCACAATGATGCCCATTGCCGGGCCGTCCATGATGATATTGTTGTATACCTCGCAGCTGGAATATGCGCCTATCTGAAGACCCTGCTGCTGGTACTGTTCCCCTGCGCCCCCCACATCAACAATGGTATTGGCATAAAAAGCACAGTTGCTGCGAGCCATGCCGATTTGCGCGCCATCCCAGCCGGTGCGTTCAATGATGTTGTGATGCACCTGTATGCCTTCAAGATAATGGGGCTGGTGCACTTCCTGGGTGCCGTCGCAGGTAATGGTGTGGCCATTGGATTGAGTGCTGCCGATGTAAAATCCCTCGCCGCCGGTGTCGTGCACATACAGGTGGTGCAGAGCGACATCCCGCTGCACAAATACATCCTGATCAGCGGAACCGTCGCACTGGGGATCGGTCTTGCAGGTGACGCCGGCGAATCCAGTGTGGTGAACTTCCATGTGGTCGATTTCGTAGTTGGTGGATTTGTCGCCCAGCACCAGCGCCACCCCTGGCCATGGGTCTTTGTCCGGCGCGCTGACGTCAAAGCCGTATTCAATTGCAGAATCACCGGTGCCAGTGATTTGCACAAATGCTGACGCGCCTTCGAGCACCAGTCCGTACGCTCTGTCTTCGTTATGAATCACCACCTGACCGCCGCAGTTGATGATTTTGACAGGTGCATCTGCGCTGCCGTGAATTTCCTGAAAACGCAAAAATTCGTAGTTGCCCGCTTCAATGCAAATGGTGTCCCCGGGTTGAATGCCCTGTTCGGTACCGTTGATGACAGTGGCGCCGGGAGAGAATGTATGGGTGCAGTCACACTGGGCAAGGGTGGTTTGGCTGAAGCAGACAATCACTGAAATCAAAACAACCCCAAATGCATTGGTAACATAATTCATCAGAGCACCGCCTTTACCGCATCAATCAGTTCGTGACTGATTTCTTTTACCACATGAACGGCCCCCGCCCTGTACAAATCGTTTGCTGTGATGGTGCCCGCTGGAATACCAATGCATTTGGCGCCAATGGTCAGCGCAGCTTCCACGTCTCGCGGTGTATCGCCAACAACAATGACCGAAGCATTTGGTGTTTGCGCATATGGACGACAGCGTTTAACACCAATGCGAAGGAGGTCTGCCCGCACTTCGCCATCCTCACCGTAGCCCCCCAGTTCGAATTGGAACAGATCTGCAATCCCCGCATTGTTCAGTTTGCATTCAGCGCCTTTGCGAACGTTGCCGGTGCCAAGGCCAATCACAGCACCCAAAGACGCCAGTGCGGGGATAACGGTTCGCGGTGTCCCCAGCGCGACATAGGCGTCTTCTTCGATTAGCTGATGAATATGGTTTACATAGTATTCAAGCAGCTGATTTTTCTGCGTATCAGTGGGCGAGGTGACACCGCCCAGTTCGAGCAGTTGCCTGGCCACATCCAAATCCGTGGCGCCCGCAAACGAAATGCCATCTGCCAGATTAGGCTTTCCGGTCATATCATACGCTGCCTGGCTCATGGCGCGTACGCCCGCGCTGCGTCCAGTGGAAGAACGGGAAACGAGTGTGCCATCAATATCAAAAAGTAAAATACAGTTCATGTGCCCTTTGTAGCGGGTTGGGGGGATTTTGCAATGGGGTGAATTTCGACCGAAGCGTCGAAACCTGATGCATTTGTGGGTTGTGATGAACCTGACTGTGGCGTATTTACCTGACGATTTAGCCGGGGCGTGTGGTTATGGGTTGTGGGAATTAAAAAGAAGAGTCAATTTTCAGTACGTTTACAAGGGATACGCCACTGAATTGTTCACGGGGTCGATGAAGTAAGGTGTATTTGGATTGAGCACCAGCCGGACCACATCTCCCGGGACAAATCCGGTGGAGCTGATATTCGGAACGGACGTGGCCCC
>JAFGWT010000075.1 GCA_016937015.1 Deltaproteobacteria bacterium
CCGCTGCCTGTTTGGGGGGAGCATCCACCTTTGGCGGTACGGGCGGAAGGTCCGGCACTTTGGCCAGCTGGGCCTTTTCCGGCGTTTCCGATGGCGTCGACGAGCTGCAGGCGCATATCATCGCCACTGAAAAAGCTGTGAATATCACACTGACTCGACTCAGATACATACATATGGTTCTCATCGTGGAAACCTCTTTCCTGTCTTCCTGACGACGCTTCAGCCCAGGCACCGCACACGCGTACACGTCACTGAAAATCTGAAAACCGAGAGTAACAAATTGGAAAAAAGATGACAGCTCTTTATGTGAGTCAATGACAATAACGCTGCCCCATCAACGATTCATTCGGGATGAATGACTTATCGTCCAAAGGGGCCCAACAGAGTTTACCAATTGGGTTCAATGACTTTATTTCACTGATAAGAGAACCGCTGAACAATTGTTATTTCCACTCAGTATTGTTTGCAGTGACATCCCCACAAGATAATTATGAGCAGGCAGAATAATGAAAAAAATTACTGTTCTTTATGGGCGACCATTACGATGTCGCTCCCCGCCTGAACGATTTTATCGGGCTGAATGCCGTAAAAATGTCTGGATTCAAGCAGGCCTTTGCAGGGATAAATAAGCGGCATCCCAATCGCCACTTCCCGTGCAACGGGCTCTGCCAGGATTCGATACACATGCCGTTTGGCATTATCAACCAGTATCCACAACCGGTCGCGGGCGTCCCCCCCGCTACCCAGCACACACTGTCCAAGGGTTTCCCATTTTTCGCCGCTTCGAATCTGCACCCAGAATCGCACATGTTTAAATCCTGGCCGTTCGTTCACAATCTGCTCGTATCGTTCAAGGTCGGCCACCACATGCTCCGGGTCCGGAAAGGACAGCACGCTGATATGGGATCTGGCCAACAGTTCGTCGCGGGTGTCATCATTCTGAAAAATCAGTCCCGCGGTGCCTTCGGGCGCAAAAGTAATCACCAAATCGCACCCCTGAACCATCTCATTCGCGTCTTCGACCGACAGCCGCATTCCCTCAGCCGGGCGCTTGTGGGCCACCACATCCACGAGGATGCCATGCTCCGCCCCTTTTCTTGCCAGCGCCGATCTGAGCAGGGTCCCCACTCCGCCAGCCGGGGTGACAAATGAAACATGCACATACTGCGCATTCTGGGTGTTTTGCGCCAGCAGCGCCAGCACATCTGATGAAATCCGAACCCCTTCACCGCCCCCCCGACGGTCCATAAACAAAATCACAGGCGCCGGTGGCAATGGGCGGCGCTCAAGGGATTTGGCCAGCGCCTCTCGAAGCAAACCGGTATCAACAACCTTTTCAAGATCATCCCCAATCCGCGACAGATACCTGGTTTTACTTTGGTTTTCGAGGGATTCCAATGGCACGGACTCAAGGGCGTGCACAAATCGCTCGGCTATCTGTGATGATGTGGTCGACATGATCAGACGACGAGTTTGGTCGTCCAGAGGATTTGATCAACCGCTTTTTTGCCTTTGGATACCTGTTGATTGAGCCATCCCGTATTCTTGAAACCCGCGCTGGCGTAAATGGCGTTCATCTCCAGATTGTCGGCATCCACCAGCGCAAAGATAGCTACCGTGCCGATTTCAGCGAGCCAGTCCACAAATGACACCAGACCAAATCGCGCCAGCGCCACGTCCGTTTTGTTTTTGAGCGAATCGAAATACAAATCAATTTTCGCATTTCCAAAACAGTCCTGATACTCACAGGAGAGCAGATTGCTCTGTCTGGTACGCTTGTTTTGAACGCCAAAATAATAGTATTCAACCCCTCGGCTGAACTGCATAAAAAGCGGCTCATCTGAAGTGGGCATTTCCAGTGGCGGTTTGCTTTTCTTTGTGGTTTTGGTTTTGGTTGTTCGCCGTTCCAGCTCCTGAGACACCAACTCGGGGACTTCTTCCTGGGTAATATTCTCCGCCCGAAACCCGGTACCCTTCATTTCCTCGTACGTTACAGCCAGCTCCTTGATATTATTGAGGAGTTCCTTGCGTTCCTCGGATTCTTCCTCCACCTCATCCGCACGCCAGTCCTCATCCGCCAGCCAGCCCATGATATACGCATCCGACCGACGGTAATATCCAGGAATTGCGCCTTCACGCAGATAGCCGCATCGCTGCCACCCCTGCATATCGTCTCGTTCTATCAGAGTAAAAATCTTACGAAAACCTTCAGCGGCCTGAATGCGCTTAAGATAATCCTGTTTCTGTTGAAAATTTCCCCCTCGAAAATCCACCACACGCAGTGTGGAATTCCCCTCATCATAAAGCAGGCTGCAGAAGATGTCGTCATTGCGGACCATCTGCTCAACCAGTAAATTCGAACGCTTTTTCGTATTATCCATATTCAATGGGTCCTCCTGTCGGGGAGTGCAATAAAAGTCGCCTTATATACCACTGTCCGCCACGGGGTTCAATATGCCCTTATATAAAATTAAATAAAACATATAATCGTTACTGCTTATTTGTCACGTCCGGCTATTTCCCCCTGATTACAGCCGGTACTCACCGCTGTAAAATCGTCTTTCGAATTATTTTACCGGCCACACCCCAAGTTCGCCCAGCAGTTCCATACTCACAGAAATTCTTTTGGCAGCGATAATTTTGTAATTTCCCCCCATATTGAATACAAAAACATACTTATTATCCTCTTTTTCCACAAATCCCACAAACCACCCAATATTATTGCCGCTGCCGGTTTTCGCATACAGAACCGATGCCCCCTTCTGCTCTCTTTTAAAAACACTTCGCCCTTCCCTGATTGTTTTCTGACTCAGCCCCAGCTCATTTAAAACAAACCGTTTTAAAAACGCCACCTGCTCTTTTGCCGAGATCTGCAGGCTGCTCTCCAGCCAGAATGGCCACTTGCCGCTGGAAATATCCCGGTTCCCGTACCCGAAACGATCCACGAATGTTTGCATTCGTTCAGTACCAATCCGTTCGGCGATTTCCATGTAGCACCACACACATGAATTTTTAAAGGCGCTTTGCAGGGTATGGTCCGTCTCCCAGTTAAGTCCGTTGTTTTTTTGAATATCATCCCAAAAGGGTTGTTTGGGATATTTCGTTTTGTCCCAACTGATTTCACTTTGAGCCCCCTGCATCACACCGGTCTCCAGGGCAACCAGCGAATTGGGAATTTTAAACGTGGAACATGGCGAAAAACGCGTCTTTGCACGTTCCGGATTATGAACCACCTCAATGTTCCGTTGCACATCCAGAAACACAAATGTTGCGTCCATCCCTTCCATAAAATGTGAGATATCAGCGGTGGCATACGGATTGTTCGTTTTCGCTGACCCGTTCACTTTACCTGCATCGAGCCGGTTGCAGGCGGTTAAGATGAGCGCGATACTCGCCCATGTTGCATATCTGGCTGTCATTGTTTCTGCCTCCATGGTGTCTGCGGGATTGTTTATATCTGTTGGCCAACGCACCGGATGGCGATCGTATTTCGGTGAACGCACACTATGCCATCAGAGAAGACTTTAACACGCGAAAGCTGCTAATTGAAATCGATATTCTTTTGTTCCATTGGGGCGGGTCTGTCATCAGAGATGGGCGCCAGACGGAAGGACCAGGTGTAGATGTGATCCGGCCACAGCATAAACTCGTCATGAGGCTTTGCCCCCCAGCTGTTGTCGCCCCCCACGCCCATTTGCTTATAGTTCAGCCGCCACGTGATGGCATCATCGCGACGCAGGTCGTAGGGATGCTTGGCGCGATGCAGTTCATTGGGGGTATAATGCAGGGCACTCATTTCGATCAGCGGTAATCCGTACGCGGCAATGCCCACCCCCTGGTCGTTGGTAAGGGTGACAAAGCGAACATCGGTGCGGTTCCCGGTTTCCTGTGCCTCCGCATACGCCACAAACATGTCATCCACGCTTTTGGAATACAGCCCCACATGGGATCCCAGTTTTCGGTCCTGATAATTTTCTTCGGGGCCCCGGCCATACCAGGTCACGGTTTCAAATCCCTGCGGGACTGTAAGCATCATGCCCACCACGGGAATTTCCGGAAGGTTGCCGCCAGGGGACAACGTATTATCAACCACAATATCACCGCTGCCGTACACCGTGTATACGGACTCAAACTGAGACTGGGAGGTGGTCGGCAACGTCGCGCTCACTGTAATCCGCACTTCCTGATTTGAAACTTCTGTTACCGTCACCCCTGATATCTGCCGCTCCGCACCGGCCTCCTTCCATGTGCCGGTTCGGGACGGCATCTGATTGCCCCAATCGTTGTCAATGGGCGCGCGCCAGAAATTGGGCACTGGTCCGCCTGCCAGTAACGCGGTGCCATTGTATTCAAACGATGAAATCGTTCCTGCGTTTTTATCAAACACCACCTGAAAATCCGCGCCATCAATCGTCACCGAATTTCCGCCATCGCTGACGCTGAGGCTCTCCATGGACACATCAGTGATTGATTGCATTGCGGGTGTATTAAAGGGCACCTTAAACTGCTCTGCGGCTATCTCATGGCCGGCATCAGCCCACAATGTATCGCGCTTCAGTCGGAAACTGATATCCAGCCAGTATTCCACACCGGCTTTAAGATTGGGCGCATTGATGTCGAGCGACACAATCCTGCTCTGAAGCGGTTCAATGTCCATGTCATCGGCGGAAAGGGCTTCTTCCTGAATCACCTCGTCGTCCGCCATTAAGCGCCACACCCCGTCAAACTGATTGAGGTTGGTGAACAGAAATTCATTCACAATCTCCACCTGTCCGCCGGCCACATCAACGTCCTTCACCTGGATATCCTGGTAAATCTTTTTAACCTCCCACAGCTCCGGCTGAACGGTTCTGTCGGTATGTACCACGCCGTTGGCGCAGAAATTGTCATCATTGGGATTGTCACCCCAGTCACCACCGAAATCGAAATAGTTAGTGTTGTCGTGACGCAACCCCTGGTCCACCCAGTCCCAGATGAAGCCGCCCTGGGCGTTGGGATTGCTTTTAAATGCATTCATATACTTAAAAAGATTGCCCACACTGTTTCCCATGGCGTGCGCGTATTCACACAAAACAAGTGGCTTGCTGCCATTGTTCCAACCGGCCACTGTCTCCACGCTTGGATACATATAGCTCTGTATGTCGGCTTTGCCATTGTCCCCCTCATAGTGAATCAGACGAGTGGAATCATTCTGATGCGCCCAGTCGGCCATCGATGCAAACACATCACCGCCGCCCGCTTCATTGCCAAGGGACCACAGCAAAATGGACGGATGGTTTTTGTCTCTCTCCACCATGCTGCGTATTCGATCGACCGCATTGTCGCGCCACGCATTATCGCTTTTGGGAACATCGTCCCGAACTCCATGGGTTTCGAGATTGGTTTCGTCAATCACGTAAATGCCATACTCGTCGCACAACTCATACCAAAGCGGGTTATTGGGATAGTGGGAGGTTCGCACCGAATTCAGATTGAACTGTTTCATCAATTCAACGTCGCGCACCATGGTTTCGTAATCAACTGCCCGGCCCAGGTCGGGATGAATTTCGTGCCTATCGGCGCCTTTAAAAAGAATGCGCTGACCGTTGATGGTCATCTTGCCGTCCATCAGTTTAAATTCTCTAAACCCAACCTTTGTACTCTCTGTTTCAATGAGCGTGCCTTCATTGTCGCGAAGGCTCAACACCAATGTATACAGATACGGCGACTCCGCTGACCACTTATGGGGGGTGGCCATCTGACGATTCTGAGTTATGGCCACCTCATCGCTGCCACCAACGGAAACCGCCGAGCTCTCGCTGGATAGAACCATTTCACCGTCGGCATCGAACAGTGCGGTTTCAACGGTGTACTCCGAAATGCTGTTCTGTGAATAATTTTTCACGGCCATCTCGACCTGCAGCTCGGCATCCTGGTACTGATCATCCATATCCGTGACCACGGTAAAATCCCGGATATGCACTTTGGGCGCTGAGTACAGATACACATCTCTGAAAATGCCGCTCAGACGAATGAAATCCTGGTCTTCCAGCCAGCTGCCGTCGGACCATCGATACACCTCCACGGCGACCGTGTTTTCGCCCTTTTTAACAAAATTGGTAATATCAAACTCCGCCGGCGTATAGCTGTCTTCACTGTACCCGACGTATCCGCCATTCACCCACAGATAAAAAGCGGATTCCACCCCATCAAACACAATGGAAACCTGTCGCCCGCCCCAGTTGGGTCTGGTAAATGTGGTTTTGTAGGCGCCCACTGGATTATATACCGTTGGCGCGTTAGGGGGAGAAGGCCGCTCGTATCCTGTCCAGGGATATGTCACGTTTGTATAAATGGGGTGGTCATAGCCATGCAGTTGCCAGTTCGCAGGCACAGGGATGTCATCCCAGTTGCTGACGTCGAAATCGTCTCTGAAAAACCCGTCCACCTTTTGTGCAGGATTGTCCGCAATGCTGAATTTCCATTCACCATTGAGGGACTGGGTGAAAATGGATTTGGTTCTATCGCCCAAAAGCGCTGCGGAAAGCGTGGCATATGGCATTAACGTGGCGTGGGCCGCTTCTCTGTTTACCTGGAACAGGGACGGGGTGGCGTTCCACTCGTTGCCCGCCGGAGCGGCTGTGGTGTCGATTACCGGGTCTGGAAATGTGTCTGTTTCCAACTCTGTATCAACGGTGTCCGTGTCGTAAACAGAGATGGTGTCTGGTTCAATGTCATCGGAATCTTCGGAGTCCGCATCAGTGTCCGTATCGGAATCCGCGTCCGTGTCAGTATCGGAATCCGCATCCGTATCCGTATCGGAGTCCGCGTCCGTGTCCGTATCGGAATCCGCATCCGTATCAGAATCGGAATCCGCATCCGTGTCAGTATCGGAATCCGCGTCCGTGTCAGTATCGGAATCCGCATCTGTGTCCGTATCGGAATCCGCGTCCGTGTCCGTATCCATATCGCTATCGCCATCGGACTCAACCGTCTGACCATCATTCTTTGGGCCATCGTCTGAGCACCCCACAAGTATAAACCCTGTAAAGGCCAGACAACTCAAACTAATCCTAACTGCATGTTTCATATTTATCTCCCAACTTTCGACTTAAAAATTGATGCAACACCTTGCCCTGATACTGTGCACAATCGGCGGCCAAACAGGGTAGTTGAGATACAAAACAGGGCCGATGGGATTAAAAATTTATCAGCAATGCGTGGGTGGCATCGCGATACCTCAGGCGCCTCCCAATGCGCTGGCGGATGAACCAGCACATTGTCTTTGCAATCCATTCCGTTCGCATTGAATTGTCGGATACGAAAATCGGAAAGGCGGCAGGGGGGCCAGAGAAGGCGTTCTCAAATGGTGGGGACATCTGAGGGATTTTACAAAATTGCCGAGCGTCAGGAACGGATTGGGACTGGAATTGGTGCCGGATTTTTTTTTGTATTTTTATACGATTTTTTCTGCACTTGTGTTAGGGTAATATCCAGTTTCATTGGACAATTAGCATCTTTACTGGAAACCCCATAGGGGAACGAACAATAGCGATTGGAGCGCAGCGATCGGCGATCTTGCGACCGGCACAGTCATCGTAGTGCGATTACACCTCGATTGAGCTCGAAATGACTCAATTGTCTCAAACGGAAAGGTCAATGAAATGAACAGGATTGGTATGGCCTATGTTTTGCTCACTTTTCTTTTATGCGCCCCCCTGGTGTCATGTGTGAGTGACGATGTCTGCGGCAAGGAAATGGAGGAGGTGAATGGTTTGTGTGCGGTTCCCAAAGACACCGAACCAACGGCCCCCCTGGTGACGGTGCAGCTTCGGATTCCCGAGAATAGCGCCATTTCGCCGAGTCTTCTGTCAGTCACCTTTTTCAACAATGCGACAATGTCCGGCATGCCGTCCGGTTTTGGAGAGCAGATTTCAAATCCGAACATTGTACCCGGTCAGGTGCTGACCATTTCATCTTCCCAGGGCAATCTTGAAGGCGACTACTACATGAGCATCGTCCTCTATTGCGAAGGTGGCGGCAATGGCAGAGGACCGGTACCTGGGGTTGACTGGGTTGGCTCTGAAATCGTGCCGGTCACCCTGGGACCTGGCACAGGCACGGTGGACATTGGTGAATTGGTGCTGATTCCCTATCAATCGGTGAAGTAGTTGTATGCAGTCGATAACTCACATTGATTACAGAGAGGTAGCCAAAGCGATGGAAACAGTAAATAAGACAGCGTCGCCCTTTGTGACGCACTTGACACATTTGACGCGTTTAATGTTCGCCATGATGTTTTTTGGCGCTGTTACTTTCAGCCAGGTGAACATGGCGGCCGCAGACGACAATGGACCTGCAGTGGCGTCCTCGCCCCTGCCAGAGACGCCATCTGAATCCGTTGTCGAATCCCCCGATTCAGCACCGGCGTCAACATCGACGGCCGACGCCACAACCACGGACGGCGCAAGCTACGATGCAGACGCTGCCGCTCTGGCAAACGAAATGCGGCATCTCCAGCAGCGCATATCGGAACTGGAAAGCAAATCGAAAACGGATTCTGAACAGATTGAAGAACTGTCCTCGCGCCTGGACCAGCAGGAATTAAGCACAATTCAGAATGCAACCGACGCGCAGATGGATTTGAACGTATATGGATTCATGGATGTGCAGTTTTCCAAACTGTTCATCAAGGAAGGTACGTTTTACAAAGGATACCTGCCTGATTCGTCAACTTTTACTCTCGGCCACTGGAATCTGTTTGTGAAAAAATCACTCACTGAGCATTTTTCCATGCTTGGTGAAGTCCGATTTCTTTTTCAACCCCTGGGGGAAGAATCGGACTGGGTAGGGTTTGAGAGAGCCGAATTCAGTCGATTTGATACCCGTGCGACAGATGTGGTCAACAACCACTTTTTCAACTGGGGCGGCATCAGCATCCAGCGGGCATACGTCGACTATGCGCTGTCCGACCTCTTTGGGGTTCGTGTTGGCTATTTTCTGACACCTTTTGGCATTTGGAACGAGGAACACGCCTCCACCGTAATACTCTTTGCCCACCGGCCATTCCTCAGCACGTCCGGCAATCTCCCCGAAGCACAGTTGGGCCTTTACCTCTTTGGCAAAGTTTTTGCCAGCGATCGGGTGGCCTTTCATTACGGATGCACGGTTTCCAATGGTCGGGGCCCCACATCGGAGGTGTACGATCTGGATGAGAACAAGGCGCTGGGCCTCACACTGAAGGCGATTTACGAAGGCGCCGTATCGTTCAACGCGGGGACATACCTCTATATGGGCGACTACACAGATACGGTCCGGAGCATGACCCTGCCGCAGATTGGGTTTATCGAAACCGCCACAGTGGCCTATGCGGAAAAGGCGATGTCCGTTCATCTGAAATTGGAATGGAAAGGCCTGCTGCTACAGGGGGAATATGTGCGTCGGCTGATTGAATACCAAAACGGACTGCGCGAATCGGCGGACCACGGACGCGGCATCCTGTTCACCCCAGACCACGTTCGCAACGGAAGCTACGAACTCCTCGCCTATACGCTTCCGTTCGACAGGGTGACCCTTACGCCCTACGTCCTCCACGAGTATAAAGACATGCCCAGCTGGGTGGAATACTGGGCGGGACACTCCTACGGCGTGGGCATCAACTGGACCACCAATCCATTCGTTGTGCTCAAGGTTGAAGGGCTTCTCAACGACCATCGCAAGGAAAGCGGTGTCAATTCGGACTTCAAAATGTTTATCACCCAACTGGCGGTTTCCTACTGATCCGCTGGACCTCGCCCCCTCGTACAGTACACCTGCGACACATCCATCAGCCAGTTGAGAGTGGACATTCCCCAAAGATGTGTTTAAATGGTACCGGTATACTTGATGGGCATTCGGCCCGCCGACAGGGCTTGAAGTCAGGCGCAGCGTGGCCAATTTGCTAAAACCGTAAACACTGACCAGGTAAGCAATGCATGAGTAAAATATTTCAATTTGGTGAACGGGTGGAAGGATACGACATTCCGGTTTTAAATGAACGCGAAATTCGAGCCGCAGCCGGAATTCTGTTTCTTATGATGTTCACTACGATTACACAGGTTGGGGCGTCATGGAATTTTACCCCGCTTAAATACGCCATAATCATATTTCTGATTGATATTTCCATCAGGGTTTTTATCAATCCGAAATTTTCGCCATTCCTCACCATCGGGCG
Organism: Deltaproteobacteria bacterium; assembly: GCA_016937015.1. Classification (GTDB taxonomy): domain Bacteria; phylum Myxococcota_A; class Polyangia; order JAAYKL01; family JAAYKL01; genus JAFGXQ01. The sequence continues at coordinate 10,193 of JAFGWT010000075.1, forward strand.
TTTCATTGTCCGAAACCAGGTGCCGGAGTATGTGGGCGCCCCTCAAAAAAAATTTGCGTGGGTAATTGGCGTCGTTCTGGCATTAACCATGTTTGGGATGATGGTTGTCGCAAACACATTCAGCCCGGTCACCAGCATTATTTGCCTGATTTGTCTGATTTTTCTCTTCTTTGAAGCCGCATTTGGAATTTGTCTGGGGTGCAAGGTATACGCCCTGATTTATCGAAAAAAGGCGATGTATTGTCCGGGTGAAGTTTGCAGTGTAAAGGACCGCCACGACATTCAAAAGTCATCACTGGTCCAATGGCTGCTCGTCATCATGTTTACCGCCGCAATGATAGGTGTTGGCATGCTGTATCATCCACATCTGCTGAAGGAACCCCAGGGGATTCTGGGCGCCACCCGCCCTGACAGCACCACTGCCGACAGATAATTCGCATATTTTACTTGACCCCCTAAAGTCTGGTTGAAAAGCGTCAGTTGCGCTGTTTCCATTTTGTTTTTAATCGTTAAATAAAAAATGATGAGACTTCCTTTCATTCTTTTTATCGTTGTCGTTTTGTTCCCTGGGGGCTGTAAGGATACCAGCACGCATAGACGCCCGGCCACCCGGATTCCATTGGTCACAGCAAATCAGGGACGCATCTCGACCACTTTTAATCTGGCAGCCTTTAAATCCAATTTGCGTCTGCCCACCCCCCGCAATTTCGAATATCGGGAGAAATTTGTCACTTTTGGAAATGCCGCCATTCGTTACCTCGAAACCGGCATGAAGACCCAGCCCGCTGTCGTGCTGCTCCATGGCGCCCAGCTTAGAGCCGAGTCATGGAAAAATCTGGGGACTATGCGTTATCTGGCCCAACTTGGTTTTCGCGTCATTTCCGTTGATCTGCCCAGACATGGAAAAACCGGCAATCCAAAGGTATTGAAAGAGGATTATCTTTTTCAATTTTTAACCCATGCCAAAATCACCAATCCCATCGTATTGGGCCAATCCTATGCGGGATCTTACGTGCTGCCGTTTCTTGTAAAATATGCAAATTCGGTTAAAGGCGTGATTCTGCTGGCGCCGACAAGTATCAGGGATTACCTGCCACAGCTAAAAACCGTATCTGTAACTGCGCTCATTTTATGGGGCGAATCGGACGAAATGATCTCAGTACAGCAGGCGTATCTGCTGCATGGAACGTTAGCCGAGAGCATCCTGAAAATATTTCCAGGTGCTCCCCACGAATGTTACCTAAGCGGCACATCGCAATTTCACAACGAAATCGGCCACTTTGTGACAAGGCTATTCGCCCCCCATAAACACCACGCATAAAATTTTTCCCG
>JAFGWT010000076.1 GCA_016937015.1 Deltaproteobacteria bacterium
CGCCTCCGCGGGAACGACGAATCATGGCTATATCACGCAGATATATGTCAACAAAAACTTGTGTAGAATCTTGAGGCCTGCGCGGGGGCGACGTCATTTTTCTGTATTCACCAGCACTTTTTGAGAAGTTACAACATATCTTCTGTCACAGAAGTGCTAATCCTCATCTGTTTCCGGATACAGTTTTTCAAGACAGTCGTTGCAGATGCTGTGGCTGAATTCGACGTCTGTATGGGTTTCAATATACACCTCCAATCGATCCCACACTTCTTTGTCATTTCGAATTTTATGGCAATGCATGCAGATGGGCAAAATGCCTTGCAACGTTTTTACATGGTCCAGTGCGTGCTGCAACGACGCATTTTTCTTTTGAAGTTCCCTGCTGAGAGTGCCGAGTTGCTGGTTGAGCGCGTATATTTCACGTCCCAACGTCTCGATTTCCTGTCTATCTTCCCGCCCAAACACCCAAATGAAATCCTCAGAAACCACAAATCGAAAAAAAGCGCTGCGCAATTCCCGGTTTCCGAGGGAAAGGGTGAACAGCTGTTCTTCGGCGCCCGCGCGGATTACTGAATTCATGAACCGGGTCCAGTTGTTCTGCGCATCGAAATTGACGATGAGTTCCCAAAATGTATTGGCCGTTTTGTGTTGCAGCAGTTTCTGAGCGTATTGGTTCATATGGACAATCTCCCCCTCAGAATTCAACTGCAGGACAATAACCGGAGCAGTATCCTGAACGTACTGTGCAATGAGATGTTGGGCTGCCGCATCCATTATTCGATTCCTTTTCCAATATGGGCTTCCATTTCGGCGATGCCTGAAAAATAAGTAACCGCCTCAAATGACTGGACCGCTTCCAACCCGCCGTGTAAAAAGGCCTGCCCACCGACGATAATCTGCATGCCGGGGTATGTGTCGTGAATAAGCGTAATTGTTTGAAGCAGCGAGGGCATATTGAAGTAGACGCTTAAAGACAACGCGACGAGAGATGTCGATTCTTCCCCAATATGGGTCAGCAGTTGAATCGGCGGGGTGTTGGCGCCCAGAAAATGGGTGTCCCAGTGATTCAGTTCCAGAATATCGGCAACCATCTTGCCACCGATTTGATGCATCTCATTGGCGGCGCAGGAGACAACGGCCCGTTTGCGGCCGCTCGGCGGATCGGCAAAAAGCCGGGGATAGGCCAGATGCATTGCCCGGTCTGTAATGGCGGTGGCCAGATGCTCCCGCGCGACCGAAATTTTGTTTTGTTCCCAAAGGCGGCCGACCTGGTACAAAGAGGATTGAAACAACTGCGTGTAAAGGTCTCTGATGTCAATTTGAGCATCGATCAGTTCTTTGACAATGGCTAAACATCGGCTGCTGTCGCCGCGAATGAGGGCCGCCAGATACGTCTGAAAAACCGCGTCGATGAAAGGGGTGCTGGATTGAGACTGCAGCATCATGACTGATGAATGGAATGGTTGGGCGGAATAGACATATTGGATTGGGAGATGTGGTTGTCGGAAATCGCCGCGAACAGAGGAATGTTGATTATCAGCCAGTTAAAAAACGGATACAACGCCTTGCAGGTTTCAGGCTGCAATTCTGTTTTCAGCATTTCCACCCAGATATTCAGATTGGCGGGCCAGTATGTTGTCTGAAATCCATGGGCACGATAGGCGCGAAACACCCATAATACGGTTTCAACAAATACGGCCGGGTTGTAATTATCGAACATTGAGATCATGAATCGTGCAAAATTTCGGTTGTTGTCATGGGCCATCTGAATGTTATTTTCGCCAACAAGCGCGATAACATCTGACCTGTTGCGAAATCGCTCACTTCCCATCGCGGCCATCGCCTCACTTTTTTGCGCAAATTCTTCAGCAGAGACTTTCGGCGGTTGCACCAGTTGGTGTGAAGTGTGATCCAATTCGGCTTTCAGTTTTTCAATATCCATATGAACCTTTCTGAACTGCGCAGGCCTGGCGACGACATTTCATAATAAAAACAGCATAAAAAAATACTACAAAACAGACGCGATGCAAGAGGACATGCTTTATTGGCATGGGTATCGCGATCCAAGGGAAAAAACGGAACCCGACTGCCCTGGGCCTTCCCCCGGGGGCGTTCTGACTTTGGAAAAAGGGGCTGTACTATCGAAATTGACATTTCTTTGCGACAGCAGCATTTCAGCCCTGTTTGTCGAGACTATTTTTTGACGCTGTTACCAAAGCCTATTGGCAAAATGTAAACCCAGGGCTTCAACAGGAAAATACGCAGGGTGATAAAAAAGCCTTTGAGAATCTGTCTGTTTTTACAATTCGTTGAATTCAGGGCAATCACCAACGTGATAAAAAAGCTTACGATAAAATTCACTGCGCCTATGACAAAAATACTTGCCAGCATCACCCCTCCCGTCGTTGAAAGCCATGCAAGGTCGATGGCATAACCGCCATAGGCAACATGGGCGGAACTGAAAGCGACGTGCCGAATATCGAAAGGAATTCCCGAGAACATTCCCACTGCACCGGCAAGACCTAAAAGCAACCCAAGGGAGATGCTTCCTGAAAACTTTCCAAGTTTTTTTATTACATAATTATGGAGCTTCAGCCTTCGCGGATGGTGAACGTATTTTTGGGCCACTCGTTCTTTCAACTTATGGAATAAAACGGCATTGTCCATGTATCCTGCGATAAAACCGGATGCGGAAAGGAATATGCCGGCAATTGCCGCGTAGAACAACGCGCCGGAATCGAAGATATTGTTGCGATGGAGCAAGTATGCGCCATTTTCGGCATCCACCAATGGCAATGGACTGTTTCGCGAAAACAGGGTGCTGATGATGACCGATAAAAAAAAGGCAACGCTCAGATTTCCTAAAAACGAAATGAACTGTGACTTGGACACGTCGGCAAAAACATTGGCTATCTGCTTTGCCGATGTATCATCTGAACTGGACGCAGAAATTCTGGTAAGGAGCGTATGGGCGGTCATGGCTGGCTGTTTGGTTGCTATTATTCCCCCCAGAATATCAACCAGCACAAAACATAGCGCATAGTTTATGCCGAACAGCAGCCCCTCTCCCAATAACGAAAATCCCCATGACTCAATTTCAACTTTAAAGAGTGCGAAAATGGCAATGAGCCCACCGCCGATTAGACTGGCCGCAAAAATGCTGAAATACTCTTTAAGATTATTCGCAATGTATTTGTCGCCATGCACCGAGTTGTGCTCGACAATCGTTTTGGTGAGCACCTCCGTTTTTGAAGATACGAAATGCCACATTCCCTTGTTCAGCAGATTTCTTCCGGCGAGCCGTTCCAGGGTGTCAATAATCAATTCGATTGAGCTATCCTGGTCGCAAACCGTTAAGACATCGCATGCCTGATTCAGATCTGCATCCAGCTTTTCGATACGATAGGTTAGATGCACCGCAGTGCCGCTTGTTTTGTACGACTGACGCACGGCCTCTATATTTTGGAACAGTTGTTTGATTTGCGTTCTAATCTCCAAAATCTGCGCTGGTTCCCCGGTCACACTTCCCAGAAATACATTGCCGATTCCCAACCGCTTCAACCGCTCGTATATGTACAGATTTTGCTGCTCACCGTTAATCAGGCTGGCCAACTCATTAAATGAAACGATCGCATCTTTTCTGATGGTTTCCACAAACCTTTTTTGTTCGTCCACATCAGCACTTTGAATCTGCCGCATGGTTTGCACAAAAGATTCCACATCGTCGTTATAAATCAGCGACCGAACATCGGGAAAAGCATACTCGTTGGGCAACAGCTTATTGAACAGCAGGCTCCAAAGCTCAGTGCCGAAGCTGCTTTTTTTACGAATGTAAGAAGGAAGAAAAATTGGTCTGTAGTCGTATTCTGACAGCTTCATTGTTGAGAACCCCTTGAATTAAAATCGTAAAATAACCATTTCGTCCCAAAACCAGAACCATAAAATCCGCAAAAAGCATCTGTGAACGATTATGAGAATTTGGCATTCTGTTATTCAATGTTGTCGAAGATTCATGATTTTCTCACAGCCCGTCAACAGAAGTGTTTCTCGTATCAGCGGATAAAAGGATCAGACGCCCGGACCGTCGACCACCTTTGACATCCGCGATGCGTCCATAACCCGCGCCCTATTTCAATGGTATATTTTCCATAATTAAAAACAAACGTTTGACAAACCAGGCTTAGTTGACCAGTCGAGCACTATGAGAGTGCGCAGACTTATCGCTTTATTATCTTTTGCTTTAATAATCGTTTTTTCCTCCCTGACCACCGCAGACGAGAAAAGCGCACGGGCGCTTTTTATGGAAGGTGTCGCCGCGTTTGAATCCGGCCACTTCGCCGAGGCGGCTGCAATTTTCAGGCAGGCCTACAATGAGAATTCCAGTTGGAAGATTCAGTACAATATCGGACAGTGCGAGGCCGCTGCCAAACATCACGGGCGCGCCATGGAAGCGTTTGAATATTATCTCTCCTTAGGGGGCGATGATGTGCCTGAAACCCGACGGGCAGAAGTGGAGGCCGAACTCGACAGGTTGCGCAGGGTGGTGGGATTCGTCAACATCCAGGCCCCGGACGGCGCTCAGATTTCAGTGGATGGAGAGGCACGCGGCACGGCACCGCTGACCGGCAGCCTGATGGTGGCCGCCAGTGTGGACCACGACATCCAGGTGACCCTCGATGAGTCGCTGCTGCTCAGCCGCCGAATCCGCCTTGGCGGCACCCAATCGATTACTCTCGAAGTGAAAGGGGCGCGCACAGACAAAGCTGCAGAGGCAACAGAGCCTTCATCGCTGTCCCAGCCCGTCCCTGGCCCCCACGCGCACGGTGAACCGGATACCTCCGGCCAGTCAAATCCGGCGTCGCCATACAGGCCAATTGGGATTGCGCTGGTATCCGCGGGCGGCGCAGCACTGATAGCCGGGGGGATCACCGGTATTCTGGCCTTCAGTAAAAGCAGGGATTTAAAGGACAAATGCCCAGGCGGCGTCTGTCCCATCGAGTATCACGGCGAAAACACCACCAGGGAACATCTGGTCACTGCCACGAACGTCCTTTTAATTTCAGGCGGAACCATCGCTTTGACAGGTGCGGTATTTTTAATAATTGCCCACAGACGAAAACGGGCTGATGCAGGGCCCGCGTCACTGATTTCACCGCTTTCACCAATGGTTTCAGCCGACGCGTTTGGTCTGATATTTTCGAGAGGATTTTAAATTATGATTTTGCGACGGACTTATTTCCCCACACTGATCACCGCAGCATTCCTGATGTCGTGCAACTCTCTGGTTGACGATTTTACCTATGGAGACGACACGGATTCTGCGACCGGCACTGCCAGCGACAACGGAGACGACACTGTCACGACGCCAAACGACACATCTGACAGCGCCACTGACAACAATTCTGACAGTGTTACCCAGCCGACCGATATCGCGGACAGCGCGTCTGACATGACCAATGACACGGAGTCAGATTCACTAAAC
>JAFGWT010000077.1 GCA_016937015.1 Deltaproteobacteria bacterium
CATGGCCCACACCAGGGGGCCCAGAAGTCGACCACGACTGGAATGGAGTTCCGGCCGATGGCCCTTAAAAAAGTGCTTCCGTTTACTTCGCCCGGGGCTGGGGGAAGGAGAGGACTCTTGCAATTGCCGCATTTGGCTGTGGTGGGATCTTTGGCGTCAGGTATGGCGTTGACCTGACCACATTGCAAACATACTGTTAATTTGGTTTCAGACATTTTGCCTCCGCGATTGGTTCTTTTCAAACTGTATTCCCGTTCGAGAGCCGGTCAAGCCAACCTGACCTGACATATTTTCGTTTAAAATAACCGTTTCTTGCCTGCGCGCTGTCTTGGTATTATATTTTGGAAGTGATGTCCGTCCGCAAAGTGGCATATTTTTGCGGATGAATACAGGACTGTTCTTACCCCGGCCACCTTTCTCCTGTTATTGCGCACGCCCTGTTCTGTGCCGACCAGACACCCTGTAAGTCGTTTGTGCTCACCGCGTGAACGACGGACTGCACGACAAAACAGGAGGGCAACATGAATTACTACGACGCGCAGAATTTTAAACTCGCGACCAGCCAGCAACTGGCGATTCGGCAACCTGACATCAATCGGGATGTCGAACGATATCATCGGTTTGTTTGCGAGTTGCCAGGGTTCAGGCAGAATTATCTGAAGCATCATTCCACGGATGCAGGGGAATGCAAGCGGCAGCTTGAAAGTTACACCGGCACCGAAAGCTGGGCACTGATGGCTGAGTTGGACGGCAGTATTGTCGCCACGGGCACACTGGAACGGCAACCATTTGAATGGACCAGGCATGTGGCAGAGCTGCGCTGCACGGTTGCTCCCACATCGAATCATTTGGGGATTGGCCGTCTTATGATCCATCAATTGGTGGCGCTTGCCGCCAGGCAGGGTATCGAACGGGTGTACGTTGAAGTGCTGCGGGAGCATCGCGGCGCGCAACTCAAACTGCGGGAGGAAGGATTTTCGACTGAAGCGGTTCGCGCCAATTACGTCCGCGACGTGGACGGCAAACTCCATGACGTGCTGATCATGTCGATGGATATTCAGGATATCTGGCAGAACTATGAGGATTTAATGTACGAAATGGATTGCCGTTTCTCCAGCGGGATGTGACGAGTCGTCCTCTGTGCTGAACCGATTCGGATTGTGCATGATTGTGGTTACAGAATAAATGTTTTGCCTTAAAGGCCCAGACGATTTTTAGGATTACCTGCCTTCCGGTGGCATCCGGATGAAGCCTTCCCGTTGACGCATATCCATTTCAGCCCTGGCGCGCTTTATTTGAAATGCCGCGATTTCAAACGCTTCAGCGGCGGTCATTTTGATGTCGGCGATACCCTGTTCAATGGCCTTTTGTCCCACTGCGACCGCTTCTCTTGGAAATACCTCCCATGTGTCCATGGTGGGAATAAGCCTGTCTTCGCGAAGTCCCTGGTCTTCTGCCACTTTGGCCAGTTCCCGCGCCGCGGCGATGCACATGTCGTCAGTAATGGTCTGCGCGCGGACATCAAGCGCGCCCCGGAAAATGCCGGGAAATCCGAGTGAATTGTTCACCTGATTGGCAAAATCACTGCGGCCGGTGGCGACGATTCTGGCGCCGGACCGTTTGGCTTCCCATGGCCAGATTTCGGGGACGGGGTTGGCGCACACGAATACAATTGCGTCGGTATTCATGGCTTTTATCCATTCGGGCTTCACCGTGCCTGGGCCTGGGGCAGACAGCGCAATCATCACGTCAACCCCCGCGAATGCTTCGGCGGGCCCGCCTTTGCGCTGTTCGCCATTGGTGATTTGCGCCAACCGGTTGAGCCATGGATCCTGGGCGAGATCCGCACGGCCTTTGTGGACAATCCCGTTGAGATCGCACATGAAAATGTTGTCGGGTGTCGCACCTGCTTCAGCAAGCATAATGGCGATGCGTTGATTGGCGGCCCCGGCGCCCAGCATTCCAATTTTAACTTTGTCGATTGGCTTTTTTACAATTTTCAGCGCGTTAATAAGCCCAGCCAGAGTCACAGCGGCGGTCCCCTGCTGATCATCGTGCCATACCGGAATCTGCGCCTCAGCCCGAAGGGTATCGAGCACGGTAAAACATTTGGGACTGGAAATATCTTCGAGATTGATGCCGCCAAAAGTGGGTTGAATCATTTTCACGAACTTCACGATATCTTCGGCACTGTGTGCGTCGATGCATAGGGGGACAGCATCGACGCCGCCCAGGTATTTAAAGAGAATTGCTTTCCCTTCCATAACGGGCAGACCTGCTTTGGGGCCGATGTCGCCCAGTCCGAGAACCCTGGAGCCGTCCGAGACCACTGCGATGAGGTTGCTCCGCGCGGTGTGTTCAAAAACCTGCTCAGGGTGCAGATGGATGTCCTTACATGGTGCGGCGACCCCGGGAGTGTACCAGATGGCAAAATCGTTGAGATCCCGAATGCAGCATTTGGGTACCACTTCAATTTTCCCTTTGTAAAAAGGATGGAGTTTAAGGGCCTCTTCAGCGGGTTGACTGGCCTTCTGCAGCAGTTCCTGGTCGTTTTTGTTCATGGGTATCGGATTCCTTCCGTGCATAGTTCAAAGGATTCAATTTAAATGCGTTGTGGTGGTCTGCCAAAAAAAAATAATACATTTGGCCATGGTACTTTTGGGATGCCACACTTTCGCTCCGCTTAAATCGAAGGCCACAGACAGGGCATTGCACGGTCACATCGTTGGCCGGCGCCGATTGAGAAGGGCCATTTTCATCCGGACCGGATGGGTGTTTTCCGCAGGATAATGGCGCGCAGAGGGCTGCGACCAACAATCCAGCGACGATTTGATTTTTCAGGACACGCGTCATGAGGCTATGAAATTATTTTAGAATAGTTGATAACACAATTGATTTCTGGCAATTTTGTGCCCAGTTTGACAAAGTTGCGCGGACAGTTGAATGCGCGCTGGATTGGAAACGAATACCGAAGTGAAGCCAACTCCGCTTAACCGAATAAGGATGTTATTTGCCGGATTGAATCGCCTGCAACAGGCCCACAGTCTGGCTGCGGACATCATGGCCGTGCTGGTCGTGATGATACTGGGCGGCATCTCGGCGCTGGTTGTGTATTGGCCATCAATGAAAACTCAAAAGCCACTCACGGCAATTTTGGTGGATGGTGTGGCGGTTAAAGTGAATTCTCAGGGGGAGAAGGCGCTGCTTCGCATGGCACGGCGTAAGGTTGCCGGGAAGGTGCAGCTGGAGGGGGGCGGGATTTCGCATGAGACAACCTGGGCGATGCTGGGCGCCCGGACTGAGCATGGGCCCATCTCTCGCATTTTGAGGGCGTTGAGTTCAAAAGATAGTGTTGCCTCCCGTTATCTTGAGGAGGCTGGAAGCCCACCGCTGAATTTGGAGATTCCCGTATCCCTTGACAGTGAAGCAGCGGTTGAGGCACTGGTTGCCATTAAAGAGAAGCTGGACAAGCCCGCCAGAAACGCCCGTTTTGATTTTAGTCTCAATCAGGTCGTGCCTGAGAAACGGGGGGTGTCGCTCGATGTATACGGCACCCTGGAGCGCATGGACAAGGCACTGGGCGAGGGAAAAAACAGGGTAGCGATGAAAGTGAAGGCCGTTGAGCCAGGGGTTACGGCGGCCCAGCTGCTGAATATTGATGTGGACACGGTGGCCGGTTTCTTCGAAACACCGTATTCGCGAATGAAAAAAGATGAAGATCGCACATACAATGTGAATCTTGGGGCGAGTGTTCTGGATGGGCACGTGATAATGCCTGGAGAACTGTTTTCGTTTAACGATGTGGTGGGCGACAGGTCGCAGGCCAGAGGATTTCGCTATGCCCCGGTGATTGCCGGTGGCAAAATCGTTGAGGGAATGGGGGGTGGTACATGTCAGGTGGCCTCAACCCTGTATGCCGCCGCTTTTTTTGCCGGATTGACAATTGAGGATCGCGTGCCGCATTCGCGACCCAGCTCGTACATCAAACTGGGGTTGGACGCCACGGTAAGCTACCCTTCGAAAGATTTAAAAATCAGAAATCCACTCGACTATCCGGTGGTGATTCATTTTAAGTTGGAAGATGGCATTGCACGGGCTGAAATTCGCGCTAAAGAAAGGCCGTTCATCGTTTCGCTGCTGCGAAGAGTGATTGGGACCACGCCTTATCCGGTGCGGGTTGTGGATGACGAAAATGTGCCACGGGGCAAGGAAGTGGTTACCCAAAGAGGGGTGCCCGGGTACAAGGTGAGCCGCTTTCGCATTATCGAGCGCGACAAGGTGGCATACCGGTTTCAGTCCTTTGACAGATATCCGCCCACTGTGGAGTTTGTGCATAAAGGGTCGGGTAACCCTGGCGCGATTGATGCCAAATCGGCGCCCAAACCGGACATGCACAAACCGTATCGCGCATCACCGTCGCTGCGAATGGTACAGGGACTGGATATCTGGTACGAAAAAACGCATAATTGATTTCGCCGAATCTGAGAGACGAATCTGAGTGGATAATTTGTACCTGTCTTTAACACATTGTGGAAAGTTGAATTTATGAGCGTTTTAGGTTTTTATTTCGAAGCACACCAGCCAAGACGACTGAAAAAACACCCCTTGCCCGGGGATCCGTTTGATGATTCTCTTAACCGGGAAATTTTAAACAAAGTGGCTCAGAAATGTTATCTGCCTGCCAATGCCATGTTTGCACGGCTGATTCAGGAACACGAAAATTTCAAAATCTGCCTCAGTGTGACGGGCACGCTGCTGGAGCAGGCGCTGATGTTCAACAACGAGCTGGTCAAGAGCTTCGCCAATCTGGGGCGGCTGGCCAGAGAGACCGGGCGAGTGGAATTTTTAGGTGAGACCTACTACCATTCGCTGGCGGGACTGTTTAAGGACGGCAACCGGGAAGAGTTCAAGGAGCAGATTAAAAAGCACCGTGAGATGATGGAAAAACACATCGGTGTAACGCCAAAATCATTTCGGAATACAGAGCTGCTGTACAACAACTCTGTGGCAACGGTGGCCGCCGAGATGGGGTACACCAGCATCCTTTGTGAAAAGCGCGACGATATGATTGCGGGTCATTCTCCCAATGCGGTGTTTAAGGACAGTCTGGGGGCAATTTCGGTCATTCCCAGAAACTATGATTTAAGCGACGAGCTGGCCTTCCGGTTTACTCACCGCCATTTTACCGCTGACACCTTTGCCGACTGGGTGGCGCGCATTGACGGCGAAGTGGTGATGATTGGAATGGATTACGAAGCCATTGGGGAGCATCAGTGGGCGGATACCGGCATTTTCAAATTTTGGGAAAACCTGCCGCGGGCAATTGAACAACGCCCCAATATCGTCATGAAAAATCCCACTGAAATCGGAAATGCAGTGAGCGAGGCGGCTCGGGTGTCCATTGATGATTTGGCCACATCGTCATGGGCGGATGAAGGTCGAAATACCAATCCATGGCTGGGGAATCGCGGGCAGCAGACGCTTTTCGAGACGTACCAGGACATGGAGACCCGAATCAAAATGAAGGACGATGATGAGATCCTCGATACGTGGCGCCACCTGGGTACCTCCGACAATTTTTATTACATGTGCACCACACGCCACGGCGCGGATGGGGGTGTGCACGAATATTTCAGTCATTTTCATGATGTGACGGAATCCATTGTGGCCTACACTACTGCGCTTACGCACCTGTCGACCCGGCGTGCCAAAAAAATAAAGCCCGAGGCAAGACCGATTCGCAAATATCGACGGCCCCGTATTCTGCTGGTCACGCCGGAAATCACAGAGCTGGCGTCTGGTTTTGGCAATCTTTCCAACGTGGTGAGTGCCAAAGGCGGCGGTCTGGCGGACATCAGTTCAGCGCTCATTGACGAGATGATGAAAATGGGGCTGGACGTGCATGTGGCCATTCCGAAATATGAGCGGCAAATACGGGAATATTCGCAGATTTCCCAACGGGAACTCGACAGGTTGGCCAGTATATTTAAAGGGCCCAAGCGCATTCATCTTGTGCAGGACTCTCTTTTTAGCCACATCACCGATGTTTACGAAAAGCACGGCTCCAACGATGCATTGCACCGTTCCATCGCGTTCCAGGAAAAGGTAATCAACACGGTGCTCAGCGAAGCCATGCCGGCACACGGCAAGATGCTGGTGCACTGCAACGACTGGATGACCGGACTGATTCCCGCGGCCGCACGGGAGCGGGGATTTAAGGCCCTCTTTACCATTCACAACATCTATTCTGAAAAGAAGACTCTCAGGGAACTGGAAGCGATGGGGATTGACGTGAGTCGGTTTGCCTCAGAACTGTATCTTGAAGCGCATCCGGATTCCGTGCCCAATCCATGGGAAACCATCGGTGTTGATTTTCTGCTCAGCGGCATTAAGGCATCTCATTTTGTAAACACGGTGAGCCCTACGTTTTTAAAGGAAATCGTGAACGGCTATTTTCCGGACATTATCAGCTGGCAGACGCGCGAAGAGTTTAAGGCCAAGTACTATGCGGATGCTGCGTCCGGTATTTTGAACGCACCCAAATCCAACGCCCATCCGGCGATTGGAAAAGGCCTGGTGGTGAACTATGATGAGGCGTCGTTTGTGGAAGGAAAAAAAGCCAATAAGCGCGCTTTCCAGGAGCAAATGGGGCTGATAGTCGATGAGAATGCGCCGCTGATGTTCTGGCCAAGCCGGCTGTTTGCGCAAAAAGGCCCGGAGCTGCTCGCTGCCATCGCACAACCGCTGGTGGACATGTATTGGCAGGACCGACTTCAGATAGCGGTGGTAGCCAATGGTGACTACGGCTGGGAACGCATTTATGGCCAAATCGCCTGCGCCAGCAAGGGGCGAATCGCGTACAGCAACTTTGACGGCAATCTGAGTGAACTGGGCAAGGCGGCAGCGGATTTTATCATCATGCCGTCGCTTTACGAACCCTGTGGATTGCCGCAAATGGAAGGCATGCGCTACGGCACGCTTCCGATTGTTCGCTCCACCGGCGGCTTGAAAGATACAGTGGATCATTTAAATCCCGAAAAGGATACGGGCAACGGATTTGTTTTCAATGATTATGTGTCTGATGCATTCTGGTGGGCCTGCACCGAGGCCATGAAGTTTTATCGGCTGCCGGAAATGAAACGACACAAAATAATTCGCAGGGTAATGCGGGAGGGTGTCAACAACTTCAATCTCGAAAAAACCACCATGCAATACGTGCGTGTCTACGAAAAGCTTCTTGGGGAAAAACTGATTTAATCAGTTGAACAATTTGAACAAATCCTCATATGTATGTTGGATTGCAGGGGATCACGGTGAATCACCCTTGTCGCGGGCGTTTCGTCCGACTGGCGGATAATAAAAAGTTATTTATGGCATTGGTTACAATTAAAAATGCATGGTTGTCTTTTGGCGGATATCCGCTTTTTGAAGATACGGAATTTCAGATAGATGCCGGCGAACGGGTCTGTCTGGTTGGCCGCAATGGGGTCGGCAAATCCACATTGCTGCGGGTCATACGGGGGGATGTTGCCCTTGAAAAAGGCGATGTGATCCGACAGCCGCAGGCCAGAATCGCCGATTTGCCGCAGGACGTTCCAAACGACATTCAGGGGCGATGTCTGGATGTGGTAAAAAGCGGCACTGACACTGATATTCACGACGACCACGAGGCCACGTACCGGGCACAATCGGTGATTACGCAACTGGGTCTGGATGAGTCGGCGCTGGTGCAGGAAATGTCCGGTGGCCAGAAGCGGCGGGTGCTGCTGGCAAAGGCGATTGTCTCCGAACCGGATTTGCTGCTGCTCGATGAACCCAGCAACCATCTGGATATTGAGTCCATTGGCTGGCTGGAAAATTTTCTTTGCCGTTTTGAAGGGGCTATTCTTTTCGTGTCCCACGACCGGTACTTCATAAAAAAAATGGCCACGCGCATTGTGGATTTGGATGCGGGACGGATGACGAGTTGGCCGGGCAATTACGAACTCTATCTGGCGCGCAAGGCCGAGCTTCTCGAAGTGGAGAAAGCGCAGAATGAAAAGTTCGACAAAAAGCTGGCAGAGGAGGAAGTCTGGATTCGTCAAGGCATTAAGGCCAGGCGCACGCGCAATGAAGGGCGGGTACGCAATCTGATTAAGCTGCGCGAACTGGCGCGACAGCGACGTCGGGATTTGGGTAAAACTGATTTTTCGATTAACGAACAGACCCAACGGGCCAGCAAACGGATCATTGAGCTAAAAAATGTGGCATACCAGTGGGCGTCCGGTGAGCGGCTGATGGAGGGGGTGAACTGCACGGTGTATCGGGGAGATAAAATCGGCATCATCGGCAACAACGGTTGCGGAAAAACCACGCTGGTGCGGCTGATGCTGGGCGAACTCGCGCCGACCGAGGGCGAAGTGACGCAGGGCGACAATCTGTCCATTGCGTATCTCGATCAGCTGCGGGATACCCTCGATGAAAATAAAACCGTCGCTGAGAATATCTCAGACACGGACAACGTGCTGATTGGGGGAAAACCCAAACACGTGATCTCGTATCTGAGAGATTTTCTCTTCACCGCCGATCGGGCCCGTTCGCCGATTTGGGTATTGTCCGGTGGTGAGCGAAACCGTTTGCTGTTGGCCAAGCTGTTTACCAACCCAGCCAACGTACTGGTCTTTGATGAGCCAACCAACGATTTGGATACAGAGACCCTTGAGCTGCTCGAAGAGCGGGTGGCCGCTTTCGACGGGACCGTTCTGGTGGTCAGTCATGACAGAGCGTTTTTAAACAATACCGTTTCGGGAACGCTTGTTTTTGAAGACGGCACCATTCGGGATTATGCCGGCGGCTACGACGATTGGCTGGCGCAGCGACCAATCAGGGAGCCAAATGAACGCAAAGCGGACAGAAAGCCCAAAAAGACCAAAACCGGCGCGGCAAAGCGAAAACTGACATACAACGAAAACCGTGAGCTCAATGAGTTGCCGCAAAGAATTGAAACGCTCGAATCGGAGCAGCGTAAACTGACCGAAAAGATGCAGGACCCAACGTTTTTTATTGATAATGCGGGCGAGGTAAAGACAGTCAGTGCCCGTTTGGATAACATTGAGTCCGAGTTGATGGCGGTGCTGGAGCGCTGGGAGCTTTTGGAGAGTATCAGAGAGGGAACCCACCAGTGACGTTTCACGATGTGCAGCTGCTCAGTGCCGACGCGGATGAATTGAAAACGGTTTTAGCCGATGCGGGCTTTCCCGCCTTTCGGGCCGCGCAACTGTTCAACTGGGTTCATGCCAAAGGGATTCTGAATGCGGACCGGATGACAAATCTGCCGGAACCTTTGCGTCAGGCGCTGAAAGAGAGCAGGGTGCTGGAACCCGTGCGCGTTGGGGAAATTCTGACGTCAACGGATGGCACCCGAAAAATCGAAATCTTACTCCGGGACGGTCGCACCGTGGAGACGGTGCTGATTCCTGATGGTGAGAAACTGACGCAATGTATTTCATCTCAGGTCGGCTGTTCGGTGGGGTGTGAGTTTTGTCGCTCAGGCAAATTTGGATATGTTCGCAATCTGACAGCGGACGAGATCATTGGGCAGGTTCTGATGGCCCGGGATGCTTACTATCCCGGCGAACAGTTGACCAATGTGGTTTTTATGGGCATTGGCGAGCCGCTGCACAATTACGACAATGTCGTTCGGGTTTGGCGAATTCTATGTGATGCGGCCGGACTGAATCTGTCATCCCGCAAAGTGACAATTTCAACCGCCGGGATAATCAGCGGCATCGAAAAACTCGGACGTGATCTCAACGGCAAGGCGGCGCTTGCCATTTCACTCCACGCAGCCGATGAAGCGACGAGACAGCGTCTGGTCACAGGAATGAAGGCGTCTCTTGCAGATATCATTGCCGCGCTGCGCCGATATCCCCTGCCCAAACGGCGACGGTTTACCATTGAGTACGTGCTCGTGAAAGACGTCAACGATTCCGACGACGATGCGCGCAAACTGGTGCGGCTGCTGAATCCGATTCCAGTAAAAGTAAACCTCTTGCCGCTGAATCCTCACGATCTCTCTGCCATGGCGCCGCCTTCCGACGAGCGAGTGGAAGCGTTTCAACAGATTCTGGTGAGCAAGGGAATATCGGTATTCATGCGCAAACGCAGGGGTGATGACATCAATGCCGCCTGCGGTCAGCTGCTTGGTCAAAAGGATGAAAAATGATGATACGCCGGCTATTTATTTTTTGCCTTGTCCTGCCTTCGTCAGTTGCATGCTTGCCCTGGATGGCGGTCACAGCTGAAACCTCCGGCCCCATGGGCAAAACCAACAGCGGGGTGCTCATTGACGGCAGCGAATTGGCTGCGACGGGAGATGGGTATTCATTTTATCATTCCAGAGAACGACGTTACGGCAGCATGGCGTTGACGAATCTGGTCACGGATGTGGCGAAAACGGTGGCAGCGGCGTATCCGGGAAGCGTCCTTCAGGTGGGGGATATGAGTGGAAAAGGGGGAGGGCGAATCACCGGGCACTCGTCTCATCGCACAGGACAGGATGTGGATTTGGCTTTTTTTGTGCGCAATCCGCAAAAAAGTGATACCCGCGATTATTTATTGGCATTGCACGACCCATATGGCGTCACCGTTAAGGATGGTCATGCCGCATACTTCGATTACGAAAAAAATTGGGCCGTGGTGGAGGCACTTTTAACTTCGGACAAGGCGCAGGTGCAATGGATATTTGTCAGTAAAGGCTTGAAGGCGAGACTTCTGGCGTACGGACTGGCCTCCGGGCGAGACATCGATGTTTTGAACAGGGCCGCCAGCATTCTGCATCAACCCAAAGACAGCGCCATTCACAATGATCATTTTCACGTGCGCATTTTCTGCCCACCCGTCGAAACGGCACCTGCATGTGTGCAGGGTAAACCTGTCTGGCCATGGGTGAACAATCCCAGGAAACATTCTCAGTCGGCAGTTTCCGACGACAGACTTTATGCGATGGCCACAGAAGATCTCTGATGTAAATTTCAGATAAGAATCCACCTGGTTAAAACAGATAGCTCACTTTCACCATAAATCGCTGCTCCGGATACTGGTCAACTGAGGTGTACGTCAATCTAAGGGAATTTGGTGCTATTTCACGGGCCCCATTACTCTGACGACTGTACATCAAAAACAGCGTTGATTGGGGACGGAACTCATATCTGATCAATGACTGAAGGTTCCAGATGATTGTGCTGAAATCCGGATTACCGTTGTAAGTGTCAAAGGGCGCCACGCTGCTGTTCGGCATAAGTTCTCTGAAATCATGATAGTGGGCTACGGTTGCCAGCAGCTGTGTGTTGACTTCGGCAGTCAGGCCAGGCGCCAATACAATTGTCGATTTGAGGCCGATGTCGGACTCCAGCAAATTGCGTTTGGCCAGCACAAACCGATGTTCGCTCGCAGATGAATCGGTGACGCTGATGGGCTGGGCATCCAGCGTATCCGCGTATGATTCCCTGTCCTTAACCTTAACAAAGCTGTAATTGAGTTCGAATTCCACCCGCCCGGTTCTTAGTTGGACAGCTGGTGTCAAAATGAAATAATACCCCGTGTCGTCAGTCCCCATATTATAGTCCAGACTGCCGCCAAACGGTTTTTCCAGCGGCGATATGACAGTTATCCAGCCAAGCACGCCTGGAATTCTTTTCAGGGCCGGACCGTTCGCAAACTCCATATCGTCATAGCAGGAGAGACTGGCATTGGATCCCATATGGGTCCACATCCGATTTCGCCACTTGATATTCAGGTATGTCATCAGCGCCCGTGAAAGATTCAATCCATCCGTGTTCCAATTCAAATAGAGCTGACCGCCACTGTACAGTTCGTAAATCAAGCGCTGTTTTTCAGTCAGAAGTATATTGAACGACCCAGTGACGCGGTGGATATCATTGCGATCCATGTATCCCAGCGCATTGATGTCAAAATCATCACTTCGATATTCGTATTGAACGTCCGCTCGAAAAAGATCTCCTCCCAATCGTCCCAATCGGGTGTAGACGCCCATTCCTGTATCATAACCGGGCGCAGAACTCTCCGATTCATCCCTTTGCACAGACGATCCAACAACCTGGCCTTTGAACGCATATTCCCTGTTCCGCCAAAGCATGTTCCAGTCGCCGCCGCCGGCAAATGCCTGATGTTGATGATTCTCCGGCAAGTGCGCCGTTGCCAGCACGCCAACATCGCTGCCATTTTGGAACTGCTTCGCAATTCTCAAAACATTGTCGTGCGTAAATACCGAAATTTCCTTATGGAAGCGCTCACCGTTGTCATTGTTTTGAATCCAGCCGCGAACAGGCGACGACAGCACATGCATGACACCCAGATTCATGCCGCTGGCGTTTGTCCCTGAAAACTTTGTCGCCAGGAGAATGGGCGTATTCAGGGGGACTTCCACTATGGATTCAGTGTCGGCAATTTCCGGTTGAGGCGGGCGGTTGCCCAGTCGACGACTGTAAAAAAGCTGAATTGGCGTTTCAAACATCTGTCGGTTTTCCAAAAAGAAAGGCCGTTTTTCTCCATACAGCGTCTCAATGTTTGTCAGATTAATCCGTGCGTTGTCCAGTTCCACTTCTCCAAAATCGGGGGTAATCGCCAAATCAATCGTCCAGCCGGGGGCCACGCCGGCTTTGATATAACCTCCCGCACCAATATCCGTTCCTTCCGGCGACGTTCCCTCAGCGCCGTCATCTTTGCGGATATGCGAAACAAAAACTTCCGGACGGACAGAAAAAGGCAATCGAGGCTCCAAATGGCCAAAGCCATCCAGTTTTCCGGCCCGGGAAATTTCCCCCAGTTCCCCGGCCGCTTTGGGGTTAAATACATCAAGCTCATGGCGAGACGCAATCCACCGCTTCACCTGAAATCCCATCTCCGTCAAGGGTTCGGCAAATCGCATCTGGTCATGCGGTATGGCAAATTCAGCGGTCCACTCATTTTCCATGCGATGCGTTGCGACCTGCCAAAGGGCATCCCAATTACTGTCGTATGTAGCGTCATTGCTCCATGCGCCATCCTGAACCATTCCATCGGGATTGACTGTGAATCCATACCCGGTTTTGCCATCGTTGAGTGGACTGAAAATGATTGAGATTTTGTCAAAATCGCCATCCCGATCACGTCGCACTAAACGCGAAATGGTTGAACCGCGCCGCGACGTGTGACACCGAACTGCGACGTACACATTTTGGGAGTCGTATGCCACTGCAACTTCAGTGCGTTCGCCCGGGGCGGCAAAGGGCTGAGGAGACTGCTGTGTAAACTGATCAAAGAACGCCGCCTTTCGCCATGTGGAATCTTCTAAAACACCATCAATAACTGGCGCATCAGACACAGCAGTGACCGAGATTCGCTGATGCGCCTCTGCAGCTGAACCAAAAATCAAAACGGAACAGAGAAAAAGGATGATAACTGGTCGTAACAAAACAGGACTACTCATTTCGGCCGTAGGAAAAATATTGTTGCATCTTCTTTCGTATAACCGGTTATTTAATCCGATAAAACCAATAAAGTATTTTTAGGGCGATTGCACGAAACGCAACAAATCTAAAGCGCCGGCACCCGGTGGGCCTGAATTTTTGCTGAAAACGCCTCAAACTGGCTGGAACTGGACCGCAACCCGTGCACTCGGCACAGATACGCTTTGAATCCGCTGGCATGGTATTGGGCACCAAACCGGGTCACATATTCGCGCGTGATACCAAGGGCGATTTGATGAGCGAACTGTTCCTCAACTGTACCGGCGCCTATAAAAAGACAGTCGTACAACTCTGGCGTCTGCATTCGCTTCGCACATGGGGTAAATATGCAGTGTGCGGGCCGAAATGCACTGATTTGACAATGCGTGTCTTCTTTAAAAAATACGCATTTGCCCGACCGTTTCAGTTGCAGTCCCCCAGTGATCAGTGACGCCCGCGAATCCAGAAATCTGTCAAACACCTGGGCGACCCCCAAACGGAGTTCCCTCGCGATTCTTTCCACATCCACCAGTGTCACTGGCGTTTCCTGCGCCATCCGTCCTCGACTGTCGCAGGTGGCGCAGTCGTGCACATCGCCTACCACACATCCATTGTCATCCAGCGCCAGAGAGAGTTTCTGTGCGGGAGACACCACCATGTGCCGCGTAATCTGTGCGATGGCCTGCTGATACAGTGTGTCGCACCAATCCAAATGACATTGTCGAATATATGCGCGGGTTATCTCGTTGCTAATGGCTGATTCCCATAACAGCTGCCGGCGCGACTGGCTGTATGCGCTGTCATTGACCGCCTTTTTCGACAATGGCGTACAGTGATAAATCTCGCAGACACCTGGCTTGAACTCGTGAATAGCGCACCTGCTGCACTCATCAAGGTAAATGCAGCTGCCGTTTTTTTTCTTCCGCACGCGGTAAAGGCCTGAGCTGCCCAACTGTTCGCGGGAGACCGTGGCTTTAAACGCCATTTCAGGAAGCAAGTGCATCGACTGGGCAATTCGATAAATATCCAGCAGGTTAACTGGAATCTCGGCATAGCAGCATTTCCCACAGGAATGACAGGGGGTATTGTATGAAGTTGTCATTTTGGTTCAGTTTAAATAATTGGAATATTATGAAATAGTATACACCACACAGCCGACCTCGCCAGTGGTGGTCTGGACTAAAAAGAGAATGTGTAAAAATTGCTGAAGGTATTGGAGGGAATAAGAGGGGGAACGGATGAAAAGGTTACTGCATCATCATGCCGGGGGGCATTCCGCCCTGAGGCATCATCATCCCAGGCGGCATTCCCTGGGGCATTCCCTGGGGCATTTCGGGTTCATTTTGATTATCAGGGGCGGCGTCCTTCACGAAGTCCTTCGCCTCTTTCTGCGTTGCCGGTTCCATACCGTAATTGGCGGCCTTAACAATGAACTCGCTGTCACTCGACTTGATGTAACGATAGCTGGCATCATCCTTGTCGCCAACCGTCAGTTCCACTGTGTGCGGCTTGCCATCCTTTTCTGTTTCGATAACCACTTTGGCGCCATTTTTCAGCCCAAATTCGTCTTTGGCCGTTTTGCCCACCGGCTCAGACAGTTTCACGTCGAGAAACTTGTCGATGAAACCCTTAATGGCGGATTTGTCGAGTTGTTTGGGCAGCGGTGCATCCTCTCCCTCAGCAGGTTTTTCGGGCGACGCATTCAGAGTATCCAGCAATCCAGGAATATCCCAGTCGTCGCCGGACTTCACAAAGTCGATGGTGCCTTTGGCATTTGTCACTGTGACCCGTTTGGTTTTATCCGCGTCTGCCAGCAGGTACTGGGTGTCCACATAGTGGGACGCCCGGCTGTTAATGCTCCATACAGATACGCCCACCGCTTCAAACACATCGTTTTTACCTTCCTCGCGAATCTGCGCATTGCCGCGGGTATTGCGGCCAAGGTAAACCGTAATGTCCTTTCCGCCGGCGGTCAGCGTGACCTTGCGGTCAAACGCATCCTTTGCCACGTTCAAAGTTACATGATTGGCGCTGGTTGTGGCGATGGGGGAATCCACCGTAATCTGTGTCAGCAAATCGAGCAGTTCAGTCATCACATCCGTTTTGACCGGATATTTATCTGAGGATGCCAGTACCCACTGGTCGCCGTCTTTTTCCAGCACGATGGGGTCCTGCACTTTGTCCCCCTGTGTGGCCACCACCTGAACTTTGGTCACATCATCGGACTTAAAGCTGAAAAACGGCGCCTTCTTTGTCACTTCGGGGGTACTTTTTACAGCCGTCCAGGTGATTGCCGCAAGAACTGCCTGAACCGCCAGAAGAGCGATAAGAATTTTATTTGTCTTAGTCATTAGTTGCCCTCCTTTTCAAGAAGAGATTTCTGCTTGCGTCTTCTCGTTACTGTCACGAATACAACAACGCACAGTGCGATGAGGACGAAAATGTAGTTGCCCCATTCCCATTTATTGCGGGTCGACTCATCGATGGGATTAAGTGTGCGGGCAAAGGTGCCGGCGGTGCGGATTTCAAGTAAATCGGTATCCGCTACCGCCCAGTCGATGAGGTTGCGCATCAGCTGGAAATTGCTGCGTTCAACGTTGCCGGCTATCTGTGAGCTGATTTGAACTGTCAAATCGGAAAGCAGTTCCGCAGACCCCACGACTGCCAGACGTGCGCCTGGGACAGAGTGTTTCAGGGTTCGCCCGGTCCGATCTTCCTTTTTATTTTCAGCCTTCGCGTCGTCCGCTTTGGCATCATCGGTCGCGTCATCTGCGGAGGCCGCTTCAGCCGACGGGGCATCATCCGATGCCGCCGCATCCCCTTCGTTATCCTTCTTTGGCTCTGCTTTTGCCGCCCTGGCATTTTCCTTTGTAAACAGCGGGGAGGGCTTGTCCTCAAAATAGCTTGTAAACGTGCCTTCCAGCACCGCCGCAACCGCGTACTGTTCCCGATTGTCCGGTGGCGCAAACTCCGTGGCTGCACTTTCGATACTCTCAGGCAGAACGGTTGGCGAATTTCGAGTCCAGGCCTGATTGGTTGTCTTCAGAATAACCGTGGATGTCACCCCTTTAAGATCCTTCGCCACTTTAATGGCCGAACCCCAGTTGAAAACCACATTCTGCAGGCCGGAAGTGGCGATATGACCTTCGGCAAAGCCGTCCTTGCGAATGTCCGGGAAGAACGGGTAATCCATCATCTGGATTTTGCGGACCATGAACATGCCCTTCTGTTCCTGCACCGGAACAGGGAACGCGGCATTTTGCGCGTCCATCACAAAGCCTTCTTCCACGGTCACCCCATACCTGGCCAGCAGATCCTTGAGTCCATCATCCGCAGGCACGGCAGTCACACTGCCTCTTTCCGCTTTAATCCGCTGGTCGCCCGCAAGCGCAATCACAGCACCGCCCCCCATCAGATACTGGTCAATGGCAAATTGCTGCTTCTCAGTCATTTTGCCGGGTTTGGCAACAATGAGAATATCGATGTCGCCAGGCACCGTCCCGTCGGCCAGATCAATCCGCTGCACTTTGAATTCAGCAGTCAGCTGCTTTTCAAGTGTTCTGTAATCCGGCTGTGGTGGTGGCGGCTGCATATTCGGTGGCATACGGGGATCCGCAGGCGGCGGTTCCGGTTTTTCGGTGAAGATACCGATAGTTTTAATGAAGCCTGTCGCACTGCGCTTAAAGGCGCCTTCGATGGCGCTTTTAATGGACGCTTCGGTTTGTGGTCCCTGCAGCGCGATTCGCTGGGCCTTGTCGCCGGTTTCAAGAATCAGATGCAGATAGAACAGCTTCTCACCAAAGAGGTCCAGGGCCATGGGCTGCAGGCCAAATTTTTCCTGAATTTCCTGCTGTTTGGCGGTATTGCCCTCAACATCCACTTCCTCGTATTTGAATTTGCCTTTGGATTTCCCTTCGAGTTCTCCGGCCACTTTTTTAACAAATTCGGGAATCTCTTTGGCGTCTTCGGGCAGGTTGGCCGGCGTGACAAACAGACTCAGTTTGGACGGCTTATCCATGCTGGCAAAGACGGAGTCAATGGACTGGAATCCACTGCTGACCTTTTTAATGGCTTTAGTGACGTCGTATTCCAGATTTTTCAGCTTTACTTCAACTTCTTCGTTGTTCTGAACCACATCAATGAGATCATTGACCGAAAGCACTTCGTATTCATCGCCATACTTGACCAGAATGTGGAAGTACGCATTGACCACCGACTGCTGATGACGGGCGGCCACCCGGAATGGCAGTGGCTGGATGTCGTACGCCTGTGCGATTTCAGTTTCAAGCGCCTCATCCGCATTGGGGTTTTCGAAGCGAACAGAAACCTTGCCGTTTCCAGCTATCTTGTATTCATTGAGAAAGTCTCTGATGGTTGGGACCAGCGGCGACAGCAGAGGGTGGGTTTTTTCGGAGAAATATCCGGCAATCAGGAGTGGTTCCTGCAGTTGCCCAAGTATTTCTTCGGTTGAATCACTGATGGAAAACTGACCATCCTCGGTCAGATCGGCTCTGATGGCAGATACCGGCGACAGCCAGATGTTGCCCAGCACCATGTTAAATGCCACAAGCAGCACAGTGGCATTTTTAGCCATTGACCGGGCTTTTCCCTGTGCCTGCTGGGTATCCATCCGTTTCTTGTCAATAAAGTGAATATTCAGTGCCACAAAGAAAACGGATATGCTCAGATAGTAGAATATGTCCCGCAAATCGAGCACACCGCGCTCGATATTGTAAAAACGGCTGCCAGACCCCAGCGCTCTCAACAGATCGCCGGTGCTTGCGCTCACGAATCCCACAAGGGTCTCCGAACCGATGAGATAAAAAAGCGCGCCAATGACGGCAGTCACCATCAGCGAAACGATTTGGTTGTTGGTTTTGGAAGAAACGCACATGCCAATGGACATGTAAGCCATGGCCAGGAACAGCGCGCCCACATATCCGCCAACCACCGGTCCGCCGTCCACATCCCCCAGGAACGACA
>JAFGWT010000078.1 GCA_016937015.1 Deltaproteobacteria bacterium
CGGTACGTCCTCTGAAACCGAAGAAACCATTGAGAGCGATGATGGCAACGATACGGAAACAACGCCGCTTGATGAAGACGTACCCGAGTGGCGACTGGCAGCGATGACGTGGTACGAGTCGTATCCCGATGAAGGCAGTGCCGAGTGCATTGAATATAACGGCTGCACGTGGGCCGGATGGTTTGCGGGGTTGCCTGAGCAAATGAGTCCGGATTGGGTGGAATCCCATAACATTGCCGCGGTGCATGAAGACCATTTCGACGAATTCAACGGCAAAACGCTCAGGGTGCGCAAAGGTGACAAACAGATTGATGTGGTGGTCTACGACATGTGCAGCGATGCGGATTGCGACGGATGCTGCACTGATAACATGTGGGCTGTTGGATTCCTGATTGACATGGAGATTCACACCGCCGACCGCTTCGGCGTAGACGGCGGCGCTGTGGAATTTATCTGTCTTGACTGCGACGAATAGACCGAAACAAAGTAAAGTTGATGGAATCCGGCAGCCTGGAAAGCAAGATGTTTCGGTAGGACGATGAGCACGGATCCGATCATCTGATGCGCGTTCAGGTCCAGGGCGGCGGATTTTGCGACAGCGAATTTTGCGACACCCGCCTTCACCAGCCCCAAGATTACATATTTAAGAGACATATTCGAATATTTATTGGTCGTTTTTAAAGAGTCGCATCCAATTGTTTTTTTGTTGGCTGTTATCCTTAGGGTGGTATAGTCGGCCAGGCGCTTGCTGGTAATCGGTTTGCAATTACAGTTTTGTTAAAAACGGAACCTGGGTTCCATTTTTTTGGCTCAACAAGTTCGCGTGGCGATTCATGTTATGGTTTACCCTTTGCAGGGGGATCAATGGGGCGAGAGGGGCGCGGAGTCTGGTGTAATGCGGCGTCGGGGACGGATGTCGACTTTTTATGTATTTAAGGCATTGCGCCATGACGGCAGCTTTAACAGCATTTTTGTGCAGGAGAGGTGCGAAGCGACGAGGGGGACTATTTGAAGGCTTCCATTGCCCAGCCGGCAAAGCCCATTTTTTCAACCCAGGATTTGGTGAGGTCGGCGTTGATCTCTTTGGCAAAGGTGACCTGTCCAAGGGCCAGGTCCATCTGATCTTCGCGTCTCATGGTTTCACCCAGTTTGAGGGAGAATTTGATCATCAGTTCGTCGCGCTGTTCCACCTTAATCTTGCCATTGGTGATGGCGATTTCGATCGCGCGGACAAAACCGTCGTGATCCACTCGGATTTTAGTCTCGTAGAACGCCCGACGGCCACCTTCGCGAGAGCGGGATGCCGAACCGGCAGTACTCTGAGGAATCCGATAATGAGTGGGGATTTCGCCGTTGTAGACGAACTTGCCGCCGCCTGCGGAATAGCGCATCCAGCAGTGGCTGTCTTCAGAAACCTTCTCTTTGGGGAAGGGATATTTGAAGGCCACATCTGTGCGAACACAGGTGGCGCTGGTCAGATTGGTGTAGCCTTTTTCGGTACCAATCTCAATCCAGGCATTGATGCCCTGGGGTGGATTTCCCTGGTGACCTTCGATGATCTCCTGGATGGAACCGGACAGTTTGTCCCATTCAACAACCTTGCTGTTCTCATCGATTACATCAAATGTGGAATAAACAACCGACGCATCCGCATCCGCATCGAAAATCCTGCGGGCCACTTCAACGCGCTTGAGGTCAGACAAATCGTCCGCATCGATGAAAACGACGAAATCGGCTTTGTTTTCGTAGGCAAAACGAATACCGACGTTGCGGCAATGACCGGGGCCGGCGTTTTTGGTCTGTTTGATAACAGTGATTTTCTCGGGGGCTTTCGCCTTAACTTCGTCGAGATAGTCAACGGCTTCCTTGCAGGGAGAGACGTCGTCGATAATCACACAGTGCCAGTTGGAATCGGTCTGGTTGAAGATGGTATCCATCGTCTCATCGAGATATTTTCTGGTAATATCGTTTTCGTCTCTCCAGTGAGGGATTACGAAACATGCTTTGCCTTTCAGGTCGGTCATAGTTTATCCTCCAAAATTTGGGTGTTAAATTAATTTTGCAATTGGTTTTACGTGTTTCACAAAGCCTGGTGCTTTACGTTAAATTCGAATTTGTGTCTGTATCAGGATTCAAACCAAAGCACAATCAGTAATTATGCGATTTTCCAACATCTGACAGCGGACAATCCGATGCAGTTGGTAAAAGGGTTTTACAAATTGAAAATCACTGTTTTGCGCCACCGGCCGCATCCATAGTTTATGAATTAAAAGGTTTCACACGATCATATTTCAGTGCTATGGTGCGCCCGATGAAATACGCAGCGATTTTAATATTATTGGCGATATTATCTCTTTTAACAGTTGGATGCGACAAGGAGATCGGTGATTCCTGCAGCCGGGACATGGACTGTTCGCCCAACGGTGACCGCTCCTGCGATCGCAGCCAGCCTGGGGGGTACTGCCTTATTATTTCCTGTGAACCCGATGGCTGTCCTGGCGAAGCGGCCTGCGCCGAATTTGTGACGCCGTCGCCCGATTTTGGTGCGGATACGGATTCTGACTCGGATACATCTGGCTCCGAAGCGTTTTACGAGCAGCTTGAGGCCAGCCGCGCCAGAACTTACTGCCTGAAAAAATGCAGGAAAGACAGAGATTGTCGCGGCGCGTATCAGTGCGCCCTTGATACCCTGCTGGAGGACGACCTCAATGGTCTGGTAATTGACAGCAAGTTTGAGGGTATCGGCGTTTGCGTACCCAAAGACGGGCGTTAATAATTTCACCGCGGGTCAATTTTTTGCTGCGGCCCATTGCCGTGTTTTCAGTTTCGCGCTAATCTGCTATGCAAAATGTAAAATATATATGATTTTCAGGATATTAGGATAATGACAATACCCGGATTAATCATCGTGAATATGCTTGTGGGTGCATCTGTCGCCTGGGCTGCCAGAGTTCAGATTCGCAGTCTGCAGCGACCGGTGTTTTCCAGTCGCTACTTTCTGGCACTCATGATGCTTGAAGTGATGATTTTTTTACCGGTGGGTATGTATTACACTGGTTTTTATCCCGACTGGTCCTGGATGTATCTTGTTGACACCCGCAACATGCAGGTTGGCCTCACCCTGATGTCACTGATCACTTATCCGGTCGCCGCCACCATGGGATATCTGGTGGGGTATTTTTCGGCCCGAGGCAACAGCGACTGGGTGTCAGTGATGTTTGTCATGTTTTTGGGGTTGGGTCTGGTGGGCCTGTTTGCGGTGGGCTTTAATAAATTCACCCACCTGGGCACCTTCGACCAGTATCAGAACAACGTCAATCTGAAGGATTGGACATCGACGTCCCTTTTCCCTTCCATCATTGTGACGTGGCTGGGGGTGGGCAGCGCCTGGGGATATCTTCTGTACCGTTTCTGGAAAGAGGGCAGCATATCGCCATCTTCCGGACAAAAGTAATTTCCCGCGCTCTGTTTATAATGAATATGAAAGACAAATTCGCTGCCATTGCCAACATCATTGATGTCCGGCTTGCAACTGTTTTTAAGTCCGCCTTTGAAAGTGACCGCCATCCGCTTTTTCATGTCGTGCCCCCTCTTGAAATAAATACCGAGCTCAAAGCGCTGACGCTGAGGGGGGGCAAAAGATTGCGTCCGGCACTGATGGTTGCGGCATATGAACTGTTTAATGACGAGGCCCTCGATGATTGTGCGCTGCTCGACGCGGCCTGCGCCATGGAAGCGTTGCAAAGTTATTTTCTGATTCATGACGACATTATGGATGGGGATACGGTGCGCCGAAATGGCCCATCCGTTCACGCCAGTCTGCAGCAGAAAACCGGTGACGCCGCACTTGGATTGCATCTTGGAATTCTGGCGGGCGATTTGGCGGCGGCGCTTCATGAGTGGATACTGGCAAGGCTGGACTGCGATGCGGCCATTCGTACTCGGGTCCAGCGCATTTTTTCGCGGATGCACATGGACGTGGTGCTGGGTCAGGCATTGGATTTACAGGGCAACGCGTCGCCCGAAGACATTGTCCTGCGCAAAACGGCCAGTTACACCACCATCGGGCCGCTGTGCCTGGGTGCGGCATTGGGAGGGGCAACGGACAGTGACCTCGCCCACATGGCGGAGCTGGCGCGCCCCCTCGGTATTGCGTTTCAGTATCGCGATGACCTCATCGGTGTTTTTGGAGATGAGAAGGTCGCCGGAAAACCGGTGGGCAGTGACCTTAAAAACGGCAAGCAGACGCTGCTGCTCACCGACACCCTGGCCCATCTGGAAGCCGCCAACCGCGCGGCACTGCTGTCGCTGATTGAGGCCGCACCCCAAAGCAGTGACGCGGTGACCGGCGCAATGGAAATAATTGATCGTTCCGGGGCACGCGCCCGCTGCGAGCATCGCATCGACAAGCTTTTTAGCACTGTTGCGGCACATTTGCAGACGCTGGCGGCAAGAGAGCCCGGCAAATCATTTTTGTTGTGGCTGGCTCGTCTGATGGCTTACAGGGAGATGTAGTGACGGGCGCCATCCACACGGGCTGCGCCGGCAGCAAGATTATTCTTCTGGGCGAACACGCGGTTGTTCATGGCGAAGATGCGCTGGTACTGGGAATGCCCGAGGCGGTCTGTGCCACCTGTCGCCACGCCGATGGGTTTTCCGTCTCAATCCCTGCATGGACAGCGCCTTCCGGCGAAAACAGTCGTACGCCGCGCAATACCGGGCGAGACGCAATCCCCGATGGGATGACAGGCGCGTTCCATTGCATGTTCAGTAAAATGAAGATTGACCCACCGGCTGTCGCCCTTGAGGTGACTGCGGGGATTCCCGCCCGCGCGGGTCTGGGTGCATCCGCCGCACTGGGGGTGGCCTGCGCACGGGCAATCAACAGTCTATTAAATCTGCGTCTCACCGATGACGATATTTTTGAGGCGGTGCTGGCGTTTGAAAATGTGTTTCATCACAATTCGTCCGGGGTGGATATTCGCGCGGCGGCGCATGTGGGATGCGGCCTTTACAACCGACATCGCGGATACATCGCCATTGAGGCGGACTTGCCTTTGCTGCTGGTGGTGCATTCCGGTGTACCTGGGGCCACCGGGGACACGGTGAAGCGTTTTGCCAACAGACTGCAAAGCCATCCGGATGGACCGCGTCAACTCAAACGGCTGGGGGAACTGACCCGGCCTGGTAAGTCCGCGCTGGTGCAAAGGGACTGGCGTTCTCTGGGTGCGCTGATGACCGAGGCCCATCGCATACTGTCCTGGTTCGACGTGTCGTCGCCGCAGCTGGATAATATCTGCAGACTGGCAATGCGACACGGGGCGCCAGGGGCGAAACTGACCGGCGGTGGCGGCGGGGGCTGCGCGATCATTTTGCTGGAGCGGGAAGACCAGCGCCCGGCAATGCGCCAAATTGTGCAGCAGGCGGGATACACGGTGATAATGTGACCTACGGCATCAGAGTCAGCGCCCCTGGTAAGTTGTTTTTAAGCGGTGAATACGCTGTTCTTGAAGGGGCCGAAGCGGTCATAGATTCTGTTGGCCGCCGGGTGTGGGCCATTCCGGTGCGCGACAATATTCCCCAGTCTTTGCTGCTTCGGGATGTGTCGAAAACCGTTGCCGCCTTTCTGGCTGAGCGAGCCGGCTCAAGCGCAGGTCAGCTGCCCAATATTGAAATTGACAGTACCGGGTTTTCCATTGCCAATCATAAACTGGGTATTGGCTCGTCCGCAGCTGTGGCGGCATCGGCCACGGGGGCACTGTTTGAATGGGCGGGACTGGATATCGATTCTCATCGCGAGATGATTTGCGAGGTGGCCACTGCGGCCCATCGCGCGTATCAAAAGGGCAAAGGGTCCGGCGCGGATGTGGCCACGTCGGTGTATGGGGGCACCATTATTTTTTCAGGTTCGAGGCCGGTGGTGCAGTCCAGGGTAACCGATTTGAATAAGGTATTTGTCTGGACCGGAAAGCCTGCCTCAACGGTGTCGCTGATGGAGAAGGTCAGAAAGCTGCACATGGAGGCCCCTGACCGGTATCGCGAGGTGATGATGCCGATGGTGTCGCTGGCCGGTCGACTAGCATCGGCATACCGCGATGGCGAGTCGTCGTCCCTGATTGACCTGACCAGACAGTATGGCGAGGCCATGGCGGCGCTGGGCAATGCCGCATCAGTGCCAATTGTGACAGACAAAATGACGCATATTGCCGACATTGC
>JAFGWT010000079.1 GCA_016937015.1 Deltaproteobacteria bacterium
AGAATCATGAGTCCTTCGAGGGCATGACGCTGGGCACAATCACAGGGCGGTGGCCACTGCTCATTTATCGACAGTCTCCTTCGCGGGCATGACGATATATCTTCGCGAGCATGACGATATATCTTCGTTGTTATACCGCGCTCTGAGCGCGTTCCAGACCCACTGATTTATACCGTTTGCGCCTTAAGGACTGACTCCAACCTATAAAAGCGGGTTAATTCGTTCGCGCGGCAAGGGCTCTAAGGTATTTGCGGGCCCGGGCAGCCTGAGCGTTGTCCGAGAACATGAGAATAATCTGCTGAAAGGTTCGGATGGCGTCTTCTTCACGCCCCATCTCAAGAAATGTAATCGCCTTGAGGAACATGGCGTCGGGAATGACCGGCGAATTGGGAAACTGCCTTTCAACGCTTTCAAGACGCACGGCAGCCGCCTTCTTCTTGTCGCGCTTGAGGTAAAAAGACGCCACATACATTTCATGTCTCACCAGCGCCGACTCCACTTCCTCATACATTCCGGTTGCTTTGGGGACGAAGGGGCTTTCCTTGAAAACCTTCAGAAAATGGCCAAGGGCGGCCCGCGCATCCCGGGTGGCGGTCTGATCCTTTTCCCATGACGGAGGCGTTAAAAACCAGTCCGACGGAATCTGTGCATAGTACGATTCGCCCTTGCGAAACGCCGCATAATGGGCTTCGGGATGGGTGGGATACAGCTTGATGAAGTGTTGATACCCCACCGCCGCTTCCGCGTGGGAGCCCAGCTCGAATGCACAGTCTGCGACGCGCAGCTCAGCCAGAGGGGCAAATTTGCTGTAGGGATATTCGGCTTTGACCTGGTTGAACAGATTCTGTGCTTCGGTCCAGCGTTCCCGGTCAAATCGGCGCATGCCGTCTTTGTACATCTGTTTGGCCGCTTCGGAGTAATCGAGATAGGACAGGTTTTGGGTGGTGCTCGCGCATGAAACGGTCCAACATGCCAACAATATTAAAATTTTCAGTGTGTGACGACGGTTCATTCCCGGATCTCTTTCGGTATATACCTTTTTTAAAAGATTCTTTACTTAACCCAGTGGCGGCTAAAGCGACAGCGGAAATTTGATTAATTTCCAACACAAAATAAACTATTGCCTATATTGCACCCATGCACTAGCATTACAAACCAATACGACGGATGATAACGTGCGCCGCTTTGCGCGCCTTTTGTAAGGAGACTAAGAGATACCCATGTCACCGAAAATCGCAAAATTAATCGTACTGTTGACTGCCTTTGGCTTGATGATTTCGGGCGTTGCCGGCGCTGCCGAAAAAAGCATCAACCTGTCAGGCGATTTGAATTCCGATGAAGCGGCTGCAACTGAGCCGTCAGAGGACAGCGAGTTCGAACTTTATCGGCCAACTCATGACAAATTCAATCTGCATCTCGGTATCGGGTTTGTGATGGAGCTCAAGAACGATTTGCCGAATGCCGGATACGAAGACATGGGGGTACAGGGGCTGGTCGGATTCGATGTTGTTCTCAGAGAGCCACTGGCCCTGTCGTTTCAGGGGGGATTTAACTCCTTTGTGGCTGGGGACAAGCCCAGCAGTCTGACCAGCGCATTTGTGGGCGCCGGTTTCAGGCTTCGCTTTTTTGCAGATACGCACGGTGCGTTGAGCGAAGGGGGCACCGCAGCCGGAAATCTGTGGCTGGATGCGCATTTTGATTACGTGAATCACATTTACGAAGACCACGGCGGTTACGATGTTGGCCTGGGATATGAGTTCGCTCTGTTCAAAAACATCAATATGGGTCCCTACGCCCGATTCATGCATGTGGCATTTGGTGACGGCCTGAAATACATGTGCCTCTCCGGCGGGTTGGCGATTTCCATCGCCGGTGACACGGAGCCGGGCGACATGGATATGGACGGCATTATGGACGATTTGGACGAATGTCCCAAACAGCCTGAGGATAAGGATTCCTTCGAGGATGAAGATGGCTGTCCTGAAGCCGACAACGATGAAGATGGCATTCTGGATGGTGACGATGAATGTCCGGAAATCGCTGGTATCCCGGAGAAAAAAGGATGCCCCGAGACCGACAATGACAAAGATGGCATTGAAAACGACAATGACCTCTGTCCCGATGATGCGGAGGACATGGATAAATTCGAGGACGAGGACGGTTGTCCAGAGCCCGACAACGACAAGGATGGCATCGAGGATGCCAATGACATGTGCACCAACGATGCCGAAGACAAAGACGGTTTCGAAGATGAGGATGGCTGCCCAGATAATGACAATGACAAGGACGGCATCGAAGACGCCGCTGACCAGTGCCCCAATGAGGCGGAGACTGTCAACGGACAGGAAGACGAAGACGGATGTCCCGATTTGGTGCGGGTGACCAAAGACCAGATTAAGATTTTGCAGAAGGTGTACTTTGCCACCGGCAAAGCCAGGATTCTTGAACAATCCAATGAACTGCTCAATCAGGTCGCGGCAGTGATTAATGCCAAGCCCGAGCTGAAAGTCCGTGTGGAAGGTCACACCGACGACGTGGGCAAGGATCAGAAAAACATGAAGCTGTCCCAGGACAGAGCCGATTCTGTAAAAGCATTCCTGGTGGCGGCCGGTATTGAGGAGGCACGCCTTGTGGCCGAAGGCAAGGGCGAAACCGCACCGATCGCTGACAACAAAACCGAAGAGGGTCGCGCAGAAAATCGCCGCGTGGAGTTTCACATTTTAAAAGAGGAAGCGCCAGCCGAAGAACCAACGCCGGCCGCTGAAGAAGCCGCACCTGTCGAAGCGGCAGCGCCTGTTGCTGAGCCCAAAGCCGAAGTGAAAGCCGACGCCAAAGCTGAGCCCAAAGCCGAAGTGAAAGCCGACGCCAAAGCGGCGCCCAAAGCCGAAGTAAAAGCAGAACCCAAAGTCGAAGCCAAGCCCAAGGCAAAGAAAAAAGGCCTGAGCATCGGTGTCAAGGCCGGAGCCAAAGCCGGCGAATAACCACTCTGCTTCTTTCCTGACAATTCCCAATATTCATCAGTTATTGTAGCGGTGTGACCCTGTATCCGGTTTAAAAATATCGCTTCTCGGCCGCCACCATCTCGCTCACACGCCGTCCCCGCTTCATCATATGCGCGTTCAAACCGCGCAGCCAGTCCTTTTCCACGGCAATGTTCTGCAACGCCGCTTCAATCTCCTTTGAACGGGTCAGCCAGCCATCCACCGCGTCGCCCCGTCGGCATCCGTTGCCGCCTCGATTTCATCAAGAATGGTATCCTGTTTCTCAAGCAGCGCCTGAATCTGATCCACATAGCCGTTGTGCGCTTCAGCACTCGAATAACCGGGCCAGAATTGGAACAGGCCAAAGGCGGCCAGCGCGCCGCTGACTTACGCGACAACCTTTGTTGCGATACCCGATTTCACGCCTACTTGCCCGCAGTGCAAACCGAAGGACCGGCGTCGAAACCGGTCAGCGTCAGCCGGTAGCTCGACGAGCTTTGCTGTCGCTCCGCCTGGAATACAATGATATCGTAAAGCCCACCCTCGGTCAGCCCCAGGGTACTCAGCGCCACCTCACCCGATGTGGGCACATGCAATCCGCCCAAGTCGATAACCAGTTTGCCGTTTACGAACACCCACACATCGTCATCCCCGGTGAATGAAATTGTCTGATTGGCCGCTGCTGTATAAATAAACCAGTAGCGCAGCTCGCTGGTGAAAAAGAAATTGTGATCGAAACTGTATCCTTCCGGCACAGTGACAAACTGGTCTTCGTAGTACTGCGCCTCATTGTCCCAGTTGGCGCCATAGGCATCACCCCCAGGGAGCAACGCCGTTGTCAGGAAGGTATCGGTCCCCTTGCCATCCAGGGGGAAAAAGACTGGATTGCCGTCAAATTCCTGAACCGTTCCCATGTTGATGGCGCAAATATCGTTGCTAAAACGACAGGGAATCTGGCATTGCCAGCCGTCGGCCTCTGTAAAGCCCTTGGTTACACAGTCGTCACAACTGCCCTCGGCGTTGGCGCACCATTCTTCCCTGAAATCCGAACGGCGAATAAACGGCGTGCCGTCTGCCAGCCACCGATTTACATAGGCGCCCGCGCTGTTTTTAAACAGGGTCATTGTCGCAGGCACTATGACCTCCGAACCGGCCTCCCCGGGAAGCGCGCTGTGGTCAAACCATTCTGCAAACGTGGCGTCAGATGTAATCGTGTCACATCCGCCAGTGTTTGAATGCAGCAAATCCAACGCCGGTTTTCCACCGCTCAAATCCTCGAGCACAATGCCGGTGGATGGCGTGTCACACCCCGACACCCCGGTTTGGTTGAAATCCGCATTGGTACCGCCATCACCCAGATTAATAAAATCCCTATAAACCACTGGCACGGCGACTGAATCGCCCAGGGTGGATGCCGCGCAGGTGTAACCGGTTTCTATCATACAGTCCCAGGAACATCCGTCACCATTGGCAGTGTTGCCGTCGTCGCACTGCTCATATCCCCCCTTCACAATTCCATCCCCACAGGCGGTGATGCAGCCCGCGCCAGGAGTGCATGCCGGCTCCACCTGACAGGTGGGGGTACAGC
Organism: Deltaproteobacteria bacterium; assembly: GCA_016937015.1. Lineage (GTDB taxonomy): Bacteria > Myxococcota_A > Polyangia > JAAYKL01 > JAAYKL01 > JAFGXQ01. The sequence goes on from JAFGWT010000079.1 coordinate 4,570, forward strand.
CGTCCCCCATCGCCAGGTTGCCATCGTCGCATCCCTCGGTTTTGGATTTCAGACCATTGCCACAGATATTGTCCGGATCCTCGTCCACTTCACCGGTTCCGGTATCCTCGCCGGAATCGGTGGGCACTGTCTCAGTCCCCGAATCCGTATCACTGCTGGTATCCCCATCCGTATCCGTGTCCGTGTCCGTGTCTGTATCCGTGTCCGTGTCTGCATCCGTGTCCGTGTCTGTATCCGTGTCTGTATCCGTATCCGTATCCGTGTCTGTATCCGTGTCTGTATCCGTGTCCGTGTCTGTATCCGTATCCGTGTCCGTGTCTGTATCCGTGTCCGTGTCCGTATCAGATGGATTGACCGGCTCAGCACAGGTGGCGCTCCCCCCAATCACGGTGCACTTTCGACCCGTAATATTGCAGTCGGTATACTGAACCCACTCCCCCCCCTCACAGTCCATCAGAAAGTTGCCGGGCCCGCAGGTATACTCGTTCTCATCGCATTCGCCTATTGAACCGGTGTCGTCCTTACATCCGGTGAACAGAAGCACAGTCGAGAGCATCATCAGACAAAATAAAATACGCCAGAAAATTTTTTTTAGTCTCATTTGCACAACTCCAATTTCGTTAACAAAGATTATTAATTGGTGCATAATGAGCCATAAATAACATAATCAGCGCCTTAAAAATCAAAAAAATCCAAAACAATCCGACAAAAGACCCTTAAAAACAAATACCGGGCGCATACTCGGCACACACAGGTCCTATTTGCGGTTTCTGAGCACATATTTAGCGGATTATTACACTCCTTAAAACACTTCACCGGCGCTGGGGCATCAGCGATACCCGCCTGACTTTGCCAATGCCATTTACCTCGTCACTATTGATACATGGGACAACACAACTGTCAGGCCCGAGTGCCGTCTTTGGGAACAGCCCACCGGCGCAAGTCGCATCCGGCTACACCTGCTGCAGTAAATCGTGCTTCAGCATCCACATGATTTGCAGCTGCACCTTCCACTCATCGCCAAATGCCGCCGTCAGCGCAGCCACGGAACAGGGTTCCTGGCAAACCTGAATCATCTCCCGCACCCGCGCCTTGTCTATCACTTCGGACATCCCCGGCAGCATGGGATAATCCACATTCACCTCGAGAAGCTGAGCGGCAAAATCAGTAATCCCCAGCACATCCCCTTCCGACAGTGTCCTCGACACATAGTGAGAAAACGTATCAAATATGCGCATTTCCAAAACATCCGAGCCCGTTTCAGCATCCGACGGCAGTCGCATCCGTTCCTTGTTACCGGTCCAAAGTGTCTCAAGGGTTTTAATAATCCGGGCATGGGCAAACATTGATTCAAACCGCAACCGCGCCTGCCTGCCAAATGTCTCTCGTGCCTTTGCATCACTGTACATCACCTGCAAAGCCGCCTTGAGCGCCCCCATGTCCACATTCAGTGACTGCGCCAGATATCGGTGCAGGGTGCGCATATCCATCAGCGATTCCATCTGCGACAATTGTGGCACCTCCGTCCAGACCGTGGGCACCCGAATCCCTGCCACATCCCCGGCCAGCTCCCGGTAACCGTCGAAATCCGACACGATCACCGGCGTTCCGGCATGCATCGCTTCAAGCACCGTGAGCCCAAATGTTTCCTGCGGATTATCCGCAATGGACACAAAGAAATCCGCCCCCGAAAACAGCGCCAGCTTTTTTTCATTGCTCGGTTCCACCACAAACGATACCCGATTGCTCAGCCCCAGCGCCTTCACCCACAGTTCGAGAATCTGATAGTATTCGCGGTCATGCACCGCGCCGGCCAGAATCAGGCGATACTGTTCCCCAGGCACATCCCGAAACGCCTGCAGCAGGGGAAACAAATCCATTTTGTCAAAATCCGAAAACCGGCCAAAACACAATCCCACCACCTCGTCCTGCTTCAGCCCCAGCTGCTTTCGCGCCAGTTGCCAATCCATTGGACCGGGCGGCTCATCAATGCCCAGGGGAATTACTGCCAGCGACACCGGTGAGACTGGACCGCCCCTGATTTGTGCGTTGGCCAGACAGTTTTCCACCACCTTCTTCCCGCACTCCGATGAGCAGATAATGCTGTCCGCCTCTGTCAGTCCTGAAAAATGCATTTCCAGGTAGCGGGGCATGTATGCCGGGTAACTGAGCGAATGAATAAACGCGCTCAGCGGCACATTCACCCCCAATCGGTTTCGCAGCCGCGCCAGCGACGAAAAATGGGTCACGTGATCACTCTGATGTATCACCGTGTAATCGTATTTTTTCATCGCATCCGGCAAATCCACCCGGTCAAACAGCCGCACCCGTGACGCGATGTCCGGATCGCTCAAAAAAATGTCCTGCTTTTCCCTGAACAGATTCCGGTGCGCCCGATTCGACAGAAAAAAATGATACTCATCAAACGTGCCGTAACGCATCAGGGCACAAAAAAAGTAGTAATTGGCCATGTTTCGCCCTACCATCCCCACGCCGCCCCCAGGGGGGGTGAAGTCATCCAGGCTGGCGAAAATTTTAGTTTTTTCGGTCATGGTGGGTGTAACGGCACCCGCCCGGGACATTTAAGACCTAAGTTAAATAAATCATAAGAATATCAATAAAGTATCAGTACAATGCCCAAACCAACACCCCACATCACTCCCCCCAAAACGCCTCTTGCCTGCTCTCTTTGCGACACCCCGCAGCCGGTTTTCCTGGGGGCTGACCAGCGCCGCTCCTATTATCAGTGCCCCCAATGTGCGCTGGTGATGGTGCCGCCATCCCAGTATCTGTCCCTTGCCGCCGAGCGCCGGCATTACAACTGTCACTGCAATTCTCCCGATGACCCCAACTACCGGCAGTTTCTCTCCACCCTCTTTTTACCGCTGAATCAATTGCTCCCTCCGGCCAGTCGCGGTCTGGATTTTGGCTGTGGCCCAGGGCCCACCCTCCATCTCATGTTTGAGGAGGCCGGTCACCGAATGGCGGTGTACGACCCATACTATTTCCCGGACAACAGCCTGCTGGCGCAGACCTGGGATTTTATCACCCTCTCAGAAGTGTCCGAGCATCTGCACGCACCCGGCGAAGTCCTCCAAAGAGTGTGGCGGCAGCTCAATCCTGGCGGCATGCTCGGCATCATGACCCGGTTTTTTCCGGCAAACACCCCCATCGAGACCTGGTTTTATAAAAATGATGATACGCATGTATGCTTTTTTTCCACTACCACCTTTGAGTATCTGGCAAAACGGCTGAACGCCCAACTGCAGCTTGAGCAAAACGTCGCCATACTCAAAAAAAACGCTGCACCAAACAAGAGGGACATCCCATGAAACTTTCTCTGGCACATCTGTGCATCCACACCGCAGATCTGGACGCCACATACCGATTTTACTGCGACGGACTGGGCATGAAAAAAGTATTCGACTTCACTCTCAACGGCGCCCTTTACGGATTTTACCTTCAAATGTCGCCTGGCCACTTTATCGAAGTGTTTCACGCCACTGATTTCGAAGACAAAAACAACGGCGCCATGCGACACCTCTGCCTCGAAACCGACGACATTCAAACCGCAAAGGCCACCCTCACCGCCGCCGGCATCGCCACCACCCCAATTAAAAAAGGCTGCGACAACACCTACCAGTTCTGGTTCAAAGACCCCAATGGCATCGACATCGAGCTGCATCAGTACACCGCAGAAAGTTCTCAGTTCACCGGTCAAAACTGCGAAGTCGACTGGATTACCGATTAAATCGAAACCTTCCAAAATGGCGCCTGCGACAGTCGCAGAATGCCAATGGTTTCCATTGCGACCAACAGCACAATAATAACGTTGGCCAGTTACGCACCTACGGCCGCTACATCACTGACCTCATCGTCGACAACCACCTCTACATCAACAAAAAACTGGTCGAATCCGGCCACGCCCGGTTTCTAAAAATGTAACTGTTCATTCATAAAAAAATCAAAGTTAACGATCCGCCTTAGCTCGCAGCGCGAGCGACGCGCGGACAAATGTCCCTCGCAGCGCGAACGACGCCATGACAAACGTCATACGCCCTTTTTCAACTGGCACAGCGGTTCAGCGGATAAAAGAAGTGCCTGGCGTTACTTTTGCCACGCCAGGTCATGGGGTGAGTTTTTTTGGGGTGAGATTTCCGTGGGCTGCATTTCAGGCTGGGTTATTGGGCCAGAATTTCAGCGGTGGTGCCATCCCACAATTGAGCGATAAGTTTTACAGCACCATCATTTACGGCAAACACATTGGCGACGGTCCCTGCCGGCAGGCCGGGCAGGTCAAAGGATACGTCCGGCGACGCGTCGTCATCCACGTCGAAGCCAACAGAATAAGCGGCCGCGGGTAAGTCGTAGTACTGGCCCGCTGCGGACAGGGGAACATTTTCCCACAGAATTCCCGGTTCGGCACCTTCTGTAATGTTCCAGATGTCAACCTCTCCAACCCCCGCTGCCGTATGGATGGCCCTTACGCGCAGGTTGCCTTCTTCGAGCGATGCCGCATCGTCCACAATGACCATGCTGTCGAGGCCTTCGCCATTGTCGAACGCCACCGCGGTGTAGTAGTGCCCAGGCAGCAACAGGTTGCCGTTCAGACTGAGCACCGCATCCGCAGCGCTGTCCCCCGACACCGACACCTGGAAGTCGTATCCGGCTGATGGCACGGCAATAAAATCCGAGCTGGCGCCAAACTCAAGGGCGGACACTGCAGCGGTTTCATTCCCATTTGCGAATACATCCACTGCCGGGGCTGCCGGAGCCAGATGAATCACACGCACCATCGATTCGCCTGCAGCGATGCGGGCGGTGGTGTCACCTTCGAGCAGTGCAATCAGACCCACGCCATCTGCATCATTTACTGCGAACAGGCTGGCCACGGTTCCGGCGGCCAACTCCGGCAGGGCAAAAATAA
>JAFGWT010000080.1 GCA_016937015.1 Deltaproteobacteria bacterium
CGGGCCACCCTGTCATCCAGCCTATCCGAAGTGGGCAACCCATCACCAGGGTCCAGATTGTGCACCGCCACATCAAACAACGAGCCTTCGGCATGCAGCATTTGAGCATCGAGATAGCGGGCCAGAGGCGCCGCATTTATGGTGGCGCTGGTGACCACCAGTTTGCCCGTGTACTTTTTTTTAAGCAGCGCCAAAAGCAAATCGGTCTCAATACCGCGCTCGTGAAATTCATCGAGCACCACCGCATCAAACCGCTGCAGCTGACCACCGGAAAAATACCGCAGCGCCATTCCCGGCGTGACAAACAGAATTTGCGTATCCTCGCACAGGCGACTCTGCCCCCGCACGTGATACCCCACCTTTTGCCCCACCGGACTCTGTTCCAGAAAGCTCACCCGTTCACACAGACCCAGGCACGCCACCCGGCGCGGTTCGATAACCAGCACCCGCCCTCTCACTGACAGCCAGCGCGGCAACTCGGTGGACTTGCCACTGCCCGTGGGCGCGGTCACCACAACAGGACCTGCCTCAACGGCCTTTAAAAAGTCAGCCTGTATTTCAAAGATGGGCAAAGCTGGAGACATTTTAAAATCTGACTATGAAAAATCCTTACCGGTGGCCACGGCGATAATCAGGGCGACAATGGCGACGGGGGCCACCACCCGCAGACACCATATCCACAGATTGAAAATCACATTGGAGTTTTTAATGCCCAGCTCCCTGAGGATAAAATCGTTTTTCAAAAACCAGCCCACAAACAGAGTGGTGCCCAGCCCACCAACGGGCAACAGCCAGTTGGCCGCCAGGTGGTCCAGCAGACTTAGAATACCGGTTTTGGTTCCGAATATGGTGCTCAAGACCGGCACATTCTTAAAAGTCACGCTGCTCAGGGCATCCGATGCGCCAAGAGACAGCGCCGCAAAAATCGACCCCACAAATACAATACCGCCAGTAATCATCACGGCCTTTTTGCGATGCCATCCCCGTCGGTCAATCATAATTGATGCCACCACCTCCCCCAGCGACAGGGTGGAGGACAGCGCCGCAAACGCGACGAGAATAAAAAACAGAGGCGCCAGCACCACCCCGCCAGGCATCTGAGTGTAAAACAGCTGCGGCAAAGTAATAAACAGCATGCCCACCGTACCGACTTCTCCGGCGGTCACCTGCGCCTTGAGCTCGGGCACGGAGAGAATAATGGTAAACATGGCCACACAGGCGAGCAGGGCGAACAGGGTATCGACGGACACCACCCAGATGGCGCTGTGGGTGATGGAATCGCTTTTCTTCATGTACGACCCGTAGGCCACCATGGCGCCCAGTCCCAGCGACAGCGAAAAGAACGCCTGTCCCACCGCTTCGAGGTACCCCACCGCAGGCATGCGGCCAAAATCCGCGCTGAATATCATGGCAAACGCCTCGTTGCGTCCGGGCATGAACATGGCCGTAATCACCAGGTACAGCATGATCACCACCAGAATCGGCATCATGACCCGGGTGGCCCGCTCAATCCCCCGCCCCACGCCGCGCAATACAATCGCGGCATTCATCAGAGTGAACAGGGCGGTGAGTCCGATTTGAAGCCAGCCATTGCCCAAAAATGTGCCAAACGCATCACTCGAAGGCGTTTCATATCCCCCGAAGGACCAGCCCAGACACTGCCAGAAGGAATAAAGGGACCAGCCGGCAATCACCATGTAGTAGGAAAGAATAACTCCACCAGCGGCAGCGCCAAGATACCCCAGTTTACTCCATCCCTTGCCGCCCAGCTTTTTATAAGCGGGCGCGCCGGACAGATGGGCGGTCCGGCCCACGAAGATTTCACCCATCATAATGGGGAGTCCGAGGATAACGACCGCCCCCAGGTACACCAGTACGAATGCGCCGCCGTTGTTTTCCCAGGTGATGTAGGGAAATTTCCACAGATTGCCAAGGCCCACCGCGCTCCCGGACGCCGCCATAATAAATCCCAGTTTTGAATCCCAGGTATCTCGTTGCATCGTCATTTCAGCTATCTCCCAAAGGGGCGCCACTCCGTCACTTGTCTTGCTTCACGCGGGATAAAGCGCCCGACTTGCCCAACCTGATTGAGCAATTCAGGTTTTCACCTGCCAGATTTTGGGCGCAACATACCACGAAGGCTCCCCAAGTGGTACCACCAAAAAGGCGGTAAAAGCGTCCCCAAAGCTAAAGCCAGAGGTCAAACCGCCGACAGGTAACCGTAAAGGGGGCCTTAAATGGGTAAAGTCATCACAAATAAAATTATCGTTATTTCCAGAGACGAACCAATCATCATCACACCGGACGAGCCAATTATGCTGACACCGGACGGACCGGCCAGAGTTCCGGAGCCCATGCATCTAAATGAGGAAACTGTCCTTGTTTTTGACGAGTACGGCCAGTGCGTGGGAAATGTATCCCATGAGGAAGTGAAGGACATGCATTAACACTGGAACACGATAAATAGCAATACGAAAATGTTCCATATTTTAGATAAATTTCAAAAATGTATCTTTATTCACTCCGCTTTCTTTTTTTCGTCCTTAAAAAACCCTAAAAATCCCTGATTCAGCCAAACCGACCACTGGCATGCCTCTTGCGCTCCCTGATTTGTCCGTGATGGTGACGTCGCAGCAGTGCGGTCCAATGGGAGGTCCAATGGAATTTTCGAAATACGATTGCAATGGTTTTTTTGACGAGCTTCTGACCCAGGATGGTCAACCGAGGGATGGCTGTGCGCTGCTGCTTGAAAAATTGCAGCAGCTGGAAGCAGCGGAGGTTCGCCGAAAACAGGAAACGGCGGTTACCAATCTGACGGCGATGGGAGTGACGTTTCGGGTATATGGCGAAGAAACCGCGAATCTGGAGCGCACCATCCCCTTCGATATTTTACCCAGGGTGATTCCCGGCAGCCAATGGGACGCCATTGAGAAAGGGCTGTCCCAGCGTCTGCGCGCGCTCAATCTGTTTGTGGACGACATGTATCACGAGCAAAAGGCCATCAGCGATGATGTGATGCCACGATGGGTGCTCGACAACGCCAAAGGATTTTTGCCCCAATGCATTGGACTGGATCCCCCTTCAGGCATCTGGAGTCATTTTTGCGGGACAGATCTGGTGCGGGATGAACATGGTCGCTTTCTGGTGCTGGAAGACAATCTGCGGGTGCCATCAGGTATCTCCTATGTGCTGCTCAACCGGGAACTGACCAAACGAAACTTTCCGGAAATCTTTCAGAAATCAAATGTCCGTCAGGTCATTGACTTCCCAACCCAGTTTAAAAATCTGATGCACTCGCTCATGCCACACGTGGAGGACCCCACATTGGCACTGTTGACACCCGGAATTTACAACGCGGCCTATTTCGAGCACTCCTGGCTCGCCCTCAAAATGGGCGCCGATCTGGTGGAGGGGCGCGACCTCGTTTACGATGGCCAATATCTGTGCATGCGAACCACCCGGGGTCTCCGAAAGATTGACATCCTGTACCGACGAATCGACGATCTGTATATCGACCCCCTGGTGTTTAACGCCGACTCCACCCTGGGATGTCCGGGCATGATGAAAGCGTTTCGCAAAGGCAACCTCGCCATTGTGAACACACCGGGTACTGGCGTGGCGGATGACAAAGTGGTGTATCGTTTTGTTCCCCGGTTTATTGAATATTACCTGGGCGAAAAACCAATTCTGCCCAATGTGGAAACGCGTATGTGCGCACTGAAGGAAGACCTGGACTACACCCTGGACAACCTCGAAAAACTCGTTGTAAAACCGGCTGCGGAATCAGGGGGCTACGGCATGCTGGTGGGCCCCAAAGCCACAAAAGACGAGGTTGAAGCGTTTCGCCAGACACTGCTCGACAATCCAGCCAACTACATTTCCCAGCCGACATTGAAACTGAGTACGGTCCCCACATTTGATGAATCCGGCGAAATTGTGGGTCGGCATGTGGACCTTCGCCCCTTCGCGATCCATGGCGCCAAAGATGTTCACGTGATTGCCGGCGGCCTCACCCGTGTAGCACTGAAAAGCGGGTCGCTGGTGGTGAATTCATCACAGGGCGGGGGCACAAAGGACACCTGGATTGTAGACAATACGGACGCGGGAGGATTTGCACCATGTTGAGTCGCGCGGCCGAGCAGATGTTCTGGATGGGACGCTATGTGGAACGCGCATGCAATGTCGCGCGTCTGCTTGAAGTGAACTACTATCTCAGTCTGGACTGGGAAGATCAGTATGTGCAATGGGAGCCACTGGTTCAGATTACCGGTGACTACGAGTTCTTTCTGGCACAGCGGGGACAATTTGATGCCCCCACCGTCATGCAGTTTCTGCTCCTCGACAACAACTACCAGAACTCGGCCATTTGTGCACTGTCCAACGCCCGCGAAAACGCCCGTGCATCCAGGGAATACCTGCCCATCGAATTCTGGGAAGAGCTCAACCGCGCATTTCAACTGTTGAAAAAGTACGCGGCCTACAGCGAAATTTCACTGGCCACCATGCAACGACTGTGCGGTAAAGTGACCGAAACCGGTGTTCGTCTCCAGGGCATCTGCGAAGACTACATGTGGCACGGGGAGGGCTATCAGTTTTTCCGGCTTGGGGTCTGGCTGGAACGGTCCGACAAAACATCGCGCTTTCTCCACGCCAAATACTTTTACCTGCTGCCCGATTCAAAGGATGTGGGGAGCACACTGGATGATTTGCACTGGGCAGCACTGCTCCATTCCCTTGCGGGTCTAGACATTTACCATCGGCAATACGGGCTTGTCACGCCGGACAAAGTGATCTCCTTTCTGGTGCTCGACGAGCGTTTTCCGCGATCCATTCGTTTTTGCCTCCAGCAGGCGCTGATTTGCCTGAGCGCCATTGTTTCGCCGGAAGGGACGAAACTGTCCAATGAAAACTGCCAATCCGCCGCACAGTTGGAACAGCTCCTCAAATACGTGACTGAACGGGATGGCGCACAGATTGTCATCAATGGGCTGCATGAGTTCATCAATGATTTTCAGATTCGACTCAATCACACGGCTGAAGGGATTCAGCTTGATTTTTTTTAAACAGGGTCTGTGACGAACCACAGACCACGCAAACTGACGACAGGACAACAGACCAATGACATTTTGTTTGGGAATTCGTGTCCGGGAAGGGTTGCTTGGACTAAGTGACACCCGGGTGACTGCCGGCCATGAATACATCAAGGCCAAAAAATTGAGCACCTGGCAATTACCCGAAGGAGAATTCTTTATCCTGACCTCCGGACTTCGCTCCATACGCGATAAGCTGGTGACTTATTTTGATCGCTATGTGGAAGAACGGGACGAGCAATTTAATTACATCTACGAGGCGGCCAATCATCTGTGCAACATCATGAAGCAGATTTCAAATGAAGACAAAACATTCCTGGAATCCAGCGGCACCACGTTCACTGCCACCATTCTGCTGGGCGGCAAATTTCATTCGGATAAGACGCACCATCTGTTTCTGCTCTATTCCAGCGGCAACTGGGTGGAGGTCGGTCCGGGAACGCCTTACCAGATAATTGGTGAAACCGGCTACGGCAAACCGGTGCTGGACCGAACGCTCCAGTTTGATGATGACCTGGAGTTCGCCATGAAAGTGGCCTGCCTGGCATTTGATTCCACACGCATCAGTGCGGCGGATGTGGGATTGCCCATTGATGTGGTGCTGTGGCGGCAAAACAGTGAACCGCACCTGGTGGCACACCGCTTTGACATGGCGGATTTCAATCAGCTCTCGCTTCACTGGCAATCCCGACTTCGCGCCAGCATCGACTCCATGCCCGGGGAATACATCTCTGAAATGCTATCGCGTTTCTTCGAAACAGAAAATCCCTGACCATTACAGCAAGACGTGCTAATCCTGCGTCATGGCGGCGGTAAAACAGAATACAGGAGAATACAGAGACGGATTTCTATTTTCTTTCGGCCGATAAGGAGTCAATTGCCGGTGTATAAGAGATGTGATATTCAGATGTCATGGATAACACCGAAATTTCGCTCATTATGGACAGGAACAACAGGCATCGCCAACAGCAGTTCCAGGCGCTTTCCCCCGAGGAGCGAATGGCTCGCTTTGAGATGCTGCAGGGTGAAATGGAAATGTTGATGAGCGACAAAGCATTGCGACACTTTCATGCGCGAAACCACAATAAAAGGCGAGTACGATTCGAAGACGGCAAATGGTTCAATGATTAAAATATTTTCACATCTTCACTCATATCAGATTCCATTTGTCGTTATCGGGGGCCACGCGGTAAACTTTCACGGATATATAAGAGCCACCGAAGACCACGATATTATTTTCAAGCGCACCGCTGAGTCCGAGGACGCACTGTTTCAGGCACTTCAGGCTATCAATGCCTGCTGGCTCAGTAACGATATTGATCCCCAAACCGGGATTGAGCGAGAGGTACGCGTCAGCAGAGAATATCTGTCCTGTTATCACCTGATGATGTTGTACACATCCATGGGATATCTCGACATCTTCGATTATATCCCTGGCTTTCCAAACGTGGCTGTCGATGAAGTCATGGAAAGCGCAGACTCTTTTCATGGCATTTCCATGGTAAATCTTGAATGGCTCAAAAAGATGAAAATGAGTACTGGCCGCCCCAAAGATCTTCTGGATATTGAGAATCTTCCATGACCTGGCTCGAACGCGGTGAGAGAACAACAATTACCGCTGTGGCTCTGTTTTCCTGAACATGAACCCAGGATCGCACATCAGATCACAGAAAGATATCTCGAATTGCACTTTTCAGCACTGATTTAATTCACAGGAATCACTATTTAAATCTGTCCCTCAACTATTACGTCCCTTAACGGTTCTATCTACCCATTTCGGCGTACACGCAGACAATTTCAGCGTTTTCATCCACGTGTGCTGCCAGATTGAAAAACCATTGTTCCGGTTCGCCTTCTCTATATTTACGAGAGAAATAGAGATCAGTTTTTCCAGTTTCATAAATTTTACTCAACACATATTTTTCAGAAGGTGGAGAACTCTCACGCCACCCATCTTTCAAATACGAATCTCTAATCCGAGAAACAATTGTTTTGCGGTCCAAGCGAGTTCCGCTTTTTCTTTCATACCGTAACGAGCTCCAATTTCCTCCAGGACTGTTTAAATTGTCACTCTGTTTTAAAGAAAACTCCGCAAGGTCAAGCATGGGAAAATGTTTTCGATAAAACGACAAATCCGCTGAACCACCACAAGATATGCAGATGAGCATTAGAAAGGAAATCCCGCAAAGTATTTTGTTACTTTTCGATGTCATGTTTCCGACTTGTTTAAACGCAGTCGCGGTAGGAACACCGGTTTTCCGGCGCCCCCCGCACAGATCCGGGCGTGGGGGTTTCCCGCATTCGGATCCTCGGTTGCACTCACTTCCGCAACAGTTTATCCGAGAGAGACTTTATTCCGACGTTTGTTTTCCGTTATCCTCGGTTTCGTCAGTTCCACATTTACCAGCAGGCGGTTCCTTCTCTGGTTGTTCCCATGCTGTTCTTCCATTTTTTTTGGGGCGGCGGCGTCCTGTAGGGTCTTTGGCGTGTGGTATGGCGCCATTACTGATTTTTTCCGGAGACCTGCATCATGTATGTGAATGTTTTGAGCTGCTTTTCAAGCTGCATATGGATGTATGTATCGAAGGTGGATTCCATTTTGCGGAGGGTATCGGTGTCAATTTTACAGTGCGCGCCGTCTTCGATGGGGTGCGTGGACAGATAAACAAATGCCGCCGCCGCTGTCGCATCCAGCAGAATCGGCCCACCGCCACAGGGGGTGCAGACTACGCCACCGCGCAGTGCGTCAAAATAAACGCTTTTACCAGCCGGCACTGCTGTGCCACAGGCAGTGCAATGGGTGACACTCATTGCCAGCCCGCATTGGGCCAGAATTCTCAGGCCTGCAGCGATGGCCAGATTTCCGGGCGACAACGCCAGGTCATCGCTTAACAGTTTTAACGCTGACACGGCAAGGTCAAAGAGCGTTGCACTGGGCTCGTGCTCGGGCGCGGCTTCGCGAATCAGCTCCATTAAAAAGCCGGCCACCCCCAGACGCAGCAAGTCTTTGCCCAGACCGGCATTGTCGCAAATCAGGGCGGCATCACTGAGCACATGCATATGGCTGCTGCCTCTGCGCGACTGATTCAGCGTTGTTTCAAACACCGCGAATGGCTGCAGTGCCCCACCAAACCGTTTGCTACTCTTGCGCGCGCCTTTGGCGATGGCGCTGATTTTTCCAAGCTCACGGGTGTACAGCGTAAAGATGCGATCGGATTCCCTGTAGTTTACGGAACGAAGGATTAAGGCGGTGTCGACGGGCAACTTTGCGGCCTACACGAGAATGTTGACCACCGTAAAATAAATGGTCACACCCAGGATGTCGATGAAGGTGGTCACAAACGGCCCGGTGGCCACTGCGGGGTCAATATTGATGCGGGCAAACATCAGAGGGATGGAGGACGCAACCAGCGCCGCCAGCAGCATGGCGGTCGCCGTCGCCGTGCCCACCGCCACGGCCAGGTTCATCGCAAGGGGCGTATTGCCCGAAAACTGCCAGAAGCCCACACCTCCAAGAATGGCGCCGTACAGACACCCCAAAAGAATGCCAACAATAATTTCGGTTGAAATGGTTTGCCATGCCTGTTTGATTTTAATCTGCCGGGTGGCCAGACCGCGAACCACCACCGCGAGGGACTGAGTGCCCACGTTACCGGCCATACCGATAATGACGGGAATAAATGCAGCCAGTAACAGATAGCGGGAGAGGGTCTCTTCGAAATTCCGAATTACAAAAGAGGTCAGCACACCTCCGATGAGCGCAGCGAACAGCCATCGCGCGCGGCTCATCACGTGTCTGAACGGCGCTGCGATCTGCTCCTGTTCCTCGCCGGCGCCCGCCATTTTCA
>JAFGWT010000081.1 GCA_016937015.1 Deltaproteobacteria bacterium
ATCTGGATGCCCTCCTTCGAGGGCATGACGCTGGGCACAATCACAGGGCGGTGGCCACTGCTCATTTATCGACAGTCTCTTTCGCGGTAATGACGGTGTCCTGGCTTTTGATTGTGCAACGTATTGGTGCATCTTCAATGCGTTATTGTTTAACTTTCCCGCAGCGAAGTTCAGAAACCGACAGTTTACGTTCTAATCTATGTATCCCGCTGCCTTCAGGGCGCGAAGGGTTTCGTCGTCCAGTTGATTAACAGATTTTTCAGAGTGTTTTTGGGTCCCCGTTTTTTCCGATCTCAGTGTGCGCTGCAATTTTTCCAAAATCGTTCTGTCGTCGTAGGCCGTAAAAATATTATTCAGTTCATTGGGATCTGCGTCTAAATCAAACAACTCATATCTTGGGCCCGGCAATTGAAGCGACGGATTCTCCATCCAGATTTTACTCTTTTTACCCTTCCCTTCAAACGCAACAGGTGACACCTTTTCATACCGCACCAGTTTCAAATCGCCCAATCGGGCCGCCTGTCGTTTCACCCCACGCGCATCATACGCACTTACCGCTATTTTGTTATCTTTGGACACATCATCAACATCAAATACAGAGTTGCCAAAATCGGTCTTCTGTGTCAGTCCCGCAAGATGCATAAGCGTGGGCATGGTATCCAGATGTCCAGCCAAGCGGTCAACCATTCCCGCCTTCTTCAAGTCAGGGCTTTTCACGATAAACGGTACCCGTAAAACAGGTTGCCACATATGGTATGCGTGTTGATAGCAGTTGTGGTCACCAAATATTTCCCCATGGTCCCCGGTCACCACAACCGCAATGTTTTCATACAGTCCTTTGCTTTTTAACCAATCCACCAGTCGACCAATCTGCGTGTCCGCATAATGCAATTCGTCGTCATACGCCGCAATGATTCCCTCAGTTTCATTGGGTGAAAACGGCTTTGTCACCTCACGGGGCGGCATTGTGATGATATCTTGATATTCGCGGGAAAACGTGCGGCTTTCCTTTGGCGCCTCATAGGGCGCATGGGTGTCTGTGAGGAAGAGTACCCCCATAAACGGCGTATCCAGCACGGTATCCAACCAGTCAATGGCACCTTTCACCACTGTGGTTGCCGGTGGAAAATCGCCGTAATCGCTTACGTCTTTAAAAACCTCAAAACCCTGATTGTACCCCCATTTTTTCTGTATCAGCGGGTTCCCCACAAAAGCGCCGGTCCTGTATCCCTTTGCCTTAAACCGCTCAGCCATCGTGCGCAATTTTGATGGCAGCTTTTTGTCGGTCAGCTCCATCCCATGCACGGATTTGGGCACTCCGGTTAAAATAGTGGTAAAAGCTGGGCGGGTCCAGGATGAAGTGCTTGTCCAGTTGGAAAACACTACGGCCTCCCTCGCAATGGTATCCAAATTTGGCGTTGTATTGCGGTGATATCCGTAAACCCCCATATGAGACGCATTCAGCGCATCCACTACAATCAGTAATATTGAACGTCGATTTGGCAAATCGATGAGCGGGGGAACTGATATGGATTGCAGAAAATCTATCTTTTGTGCCCGTTCGGAAACAGTTGCGGGTGCCCCTAATATCGGTGCAACAGTCTCATGACGGGATTGTTCTAACTCTGTCTCTGTATCCTGCGTCACGACCACGAGTGGCCTCATCTGTGACGTCACCAATGGGGTCTCTCTTTGAGCGCACCCAAAAAAAAGCGCGGGTATCACCCAAGCCAGTGCCAAAACAAAGAATCCCAGGGACGATTCAGCAATCGAATATTTTCTAATTTTGTATGGCCCTATTACTGACATATGCCTCAAACATATCACTTCGTTTCCATGATAGCATCAGCCATTGTGTTCAAATGTGCCATTATTTGACCCATCGTATCTTTTCCGATACTATAGCCCCATGGAAAAAGATTCAAGTTCACCCAAAATAAATGACCCCATGGGACTCGACGCGTTGGCTGCAGTCATTGACCGTCTCAGGGCGCTAAAGGCGGAGTCTGAAAAACAGCCTTCAGCCGACAAGCGCTTCGCCCTTATTGTAGAACAACTTGAGGACCAGTTTGCGTCTGTCCAGCAAAAATACGATTTGCTGAAGGATCGCTATTCGCTGCTTAAGCGTTCCAACGCAGCCCTTTGTGATGAGCTGGTCTGGCTTCGGGATCAGCTGGACGACCTGAGTATATCCGGTGGCACCAATGAAAATAAGTGAAGTTCAGTTCCGGCTTGAAAAAGCCACCCTTTTGATTAACCAGATACGGTTCGCGGAAAACGTTCTTGACGAGCTCTTCTTTTGCCGACCGACTATCTCAGTGGCGCCACCACCCGTCGATTTTTTCAAAAGCTATACACAGGACGCCTACCAAAAGGTCATTTTGGCCCAATCCGAATATCGACTTCACACAGAGTCCTCCCCTGACAACAACGGACTGCCTGCCGGCGAGTCGGCAGAGCCTGTTACATACCCGGAAAATTATGGTGAAATCATTGGTCAACGCATTCGTACCAGACGAAGCGAAATCGGTGTTACACAAAATGAACTGGCCGAAAAAACCGGTATCAAGCGACCCAACATTGCCCGACTCGAAAAGGGACAAAGTCTCCCCAACCTTGCCACCCTGTTAAAGGTATCATCAGCGCTACACATCTCCCTTGAGAAATTGCTGTCTTTATAGTCCTGCTGTGTGTTTCGTTTAGTCGTTTTCGTGGCCTGCGGCGCATCCCACACGGGCAGGTCGAATTGTTTCATGTTTATTTTGGGGGAATAGATGCGTCGTTTTTTTCCCTGTGAACTATCAATGCAACTAACGAAGTATTTTTGCGCCCACTTTTTGTCGTCACACAGCCACCTGATTATCCCGACACCTGTTTAGTATTTTTCTGTATTTTCGATTTCAACCGTCTATTTCACACCCATTTTCAAGACTTTTTCAATTTGGATTTCATTTTCATTTTACTTTACAATATCAGTTATTTATGTGGTAATATTAAACTATTTGACGAACTTCTGTGCAAAACGAATCAAAACCTCTGTATCATTATTCAGACAAGCTGTACAAAATGGCAGGTTAATCACTTTAAAAATTAAATATTTTACCAATAAAATTGGAATCAGTTGCTTTCGATATTCTTTATTTCGATAACCAGATTATCGTTCACTGCATCCAGACAGATGGCCTGATGATGTGTCACTTCACCCGATATTATTTTTTCAGAAATACCCTCAAGCACATTCTCCTGAATAACCCGTTTCAATGGTCTTGCGCCAAAGGCGTTGTCGTATCCTTTATGAGACATCCAATCGAGCGCTTTTTCCGATATTTTCAATATCAGTCCTCTGGATTCCAGCAGAGCGGCTACCTGTTGCAACTGAATTTCTGTTATTTTTTTGAGGTCTTTCGATTCCAATCGATTGAAAATTAAAATGCCGTCGATTCGATTGATAAATTCTGGCCGAAACACTGTCTTCAACGCTGACAGAATATGCTGTTCCACGTCTGCGGCGTTCGTTGCTTCCAAAATGGATTGGGACCCAATGTTGCTGGTCATAATAATAATGGTGTTTTTAAAATCAACCGTACGTCCTTTACCATCTGTCAACCTGCCATCATCCAACACCTGCAGCAGTACATTAAACACATCCGGATGTGCTTTTTCAATTTCATCCAGCAACACTACGCTATAAGGTCGTCGACGGACCTGCTCAGTCAGCTGTCCCCCTTCGTCAAATCCCACATAGCCCGGCGGTGCGCCAATTAAACGGGCAACCGCGTGTTTCTCCATATACTCACTCATATCTATGCGAATCATGTTGGATTCATCATCAAACAGAAACTCTGCTGCTGCACGTGCAACTTCGGTTTTGCCGACTCCGGTGGGTCCGGTAAATAAAAATGATGCTATTGGTTTATTGGGGTCCTTCAGTCCCGCCCTCGACAATCGCACTGCTTTTGCCAATCTGGATACGGCAGCATCCTGACCCACCACACGCTCACGAATTCGACTCTCCATATTCAGCAAGCGTTCCTTTTCGCCTTCGACCATCTTGGATACCGGGATGCCCGTCCATCTGGACACGACCATGGCAATGTCTTCGTCTGTCACTTCTTCACGAATAAAGGTATCCTCCGGGCGAATGGCAGCCATTTCAGATGATATCTGAACAATCTGCTTTTCGAGCGCTGGTATTTTTCCATACGTGATTTCCGCAGCTCTTTGATACTCCCCAGCCCGCTGCGCCAAATCCGCTTCAGTTTTGAGCCCATCCAGCTGCTCGTTCAAGCGTTTGGAAGTCTGGACAAGGTCCCGTTGTCTGGTCCATTTTGCCCGCATCAATACGAGCTCGTTATTCAGCTCATCCAGTTCCTTTCCAATCTGCGACACTCTCTGGTCGTCACCTTCCATTTTCATTGCCTGAAGTTCAATTTGTTTACGGGCTAATTTACGCTGCAAATCATCAATGGGTGTTGGCAGTGATTCAACTTCCATTTTTAATCGACTGGCCGCTTCATCCACCAAATCAATTGCCTTATCAGGCAAAAATCGATCTGACACATATCGGGACGACAGGCTTGCCGCTGTCACCAAGGCGCTATCCTGAATCCGAATGCCATGATGGACCTCGTATTTTTCCTTGATACCACGCAGAATGTCTATGGTGTCCTCAAGACTCGGTTCAGCGACCAGCACCGGCTGGAACCGTCTTTCAAGGGCTTTATCCTTTTCAACATATTTTCTGTATTCATCGAGGGTCGTAGCGCCGATACACTTCAGCTCCCCACGCGCCAGTGCCGGCTTAAGCAGATTGGCCGCGTCCTGAGATCCTTCGGCCGCCCCCGCGCCTACTATGGTATGCATCTCGTCTATGAAAAGTATAATTTGACCATTTCTGCCCTGCACTTCTTTGAGCACGGCTTTTAACCGCTCTTCAAATTCTCCCCTGAATTTCGCACCGGCAACCAGCGCACCCATATCCAGCGTTAAAACCAATTTATCTTTTAAACTGTCAGGAACGTCCCCATTTACAATTCGCTGAGCGATGCCATCCACAATTGCCGTTTTACCTACCCCTGGTTCACCGATGAGCACTGGATTATTCTTGGTGCGTCTGGATAACACCTGCAATGTGCGACGGACTTCATCATCACGACCAATAACAGGATCCAGTTTTCCCATTCTGGCCAGGGCAGTCACATCTATTGCATATTTTTCCAATGCCTGAAATTTCGATTCCGGGTCATCATCCACCACTCGCTGAGTACCTCTGATGTCCTTAAGCGCGGTATGTATTGTATCAATAATGATACCAAGAGATTTCAATATTTTATGGGAGTCAAACTTTGGCCCTTTTGCCATGGCCAGAAGGAAATGCTCAGTAGATACGTACTCGTCTTTTAGACTGTCAGCCATCCCCTGCGCCGCATCAATCAGATTTTTAATTGCCACACCAGCATAGGTATCCGTTCCCGTTACCTTTGGAATCCTGTCGAATTCCTTCTGAATTTCGGCGCGCATAATCTCCAATGATACACCGATACGTTCGAGAATGGGGCGAATGAGTCCTTCGGACTGGTCCACCATCGCGGCCAGCATATGCAGGTCTGTCACTTCCTGGTGTGATATTTTTCTGGCAATACTATCTGCATTTGCCAAAGCTTCTCTTGATTTAACGGTTAATTTGTCCAATCTCATACTGTAATCCCTTCGCTTTCGCCATTAAGATATACGCCAACAGAATATGGTCAAGGATGCGTCGGCCCGGGTTAATTTCGAATGAATTGATCAATTCCCACAACTTCCAGTTCGGGCTTGCCCTCAGCCGCCAGTCTGGTGTTCCGTTCTTCAATCCATTCCATAATCAGCGGAAACGCCTGTGCGGTATTTCGGTTGGTATCGTGCAACAGAAATACCCCGCCCTCCGGATTTTCATCAATTACCCGCTGGCTGCGTCGCAACAGCTCTCGCGCAGTTTTCGCCTGCCAATCAAGAGGGTCCAGATTCCACATTACGACTGTGTAGCCCTGGGCGGACAGCTGGTTCAAATCCTTTTGGCCCACACGGCCAAACGGCGGTCGAAACAGGTACAGACTGCGCCCGGACATTTCATTCACCTGCCACGCAACCTGCTGCACTTCCCGCTTCCATGCGTCATCATCGAGGGCAGTAATATCCTTATGAGAGAAAGTATGGTTCCCAATAAAATGTCCCCTCGCCACCATATCCCGCAACACCGCCCGGTTTTCGTCACCACCTGCTGTGCGCTGATGAAATCTGTGCCCATTAATAAAGAAGGTGCCTTTGACATTGTATTTGTCCAGTTCATCCAACAGAATAGGCGTTGTTCGATGGTCCGGCCCATCGTCAAAGGTAAACGTAATTTTGTTTTTCACTTCGGTGCCACGCACCACGTGTCCCTTCCCTATCAAATGCCCCCACCTGTTACCGTCAGTGGCCTTTATTTTATAGCGAACATCCTTCAGTGTTCCAAACCCAAGTACCACCGCCGGGACCACCAGAGCAGTCACCAGCAGGATTCGAATCATAGTCTGATAAATATAGTTCATCCTGATTACCTGTGTTCACGTTGCGGTCAGGGACACATCCGATTCGATTTTTGGGGAGGAAGCAACAGTTGGCTGAGCCATGGGCACCTGTGAATTTTAGAATGGGATATCGTCATCATCACCGAAGCTTGGCGGACCATCATAGCCGCCGCCCATTCCACCGCCGCCCATACCGCTATCAGCCGGACCGCTGTATCCGCCACCACCGCCGGTAGACATTCCGCCTGTTGGCCCACCCTCACCACGTCCCCCCAGAAACACCACTTTCTGAGCATTCACTTCGGTCATATATTTTTTTTGCCCGGTCTTTTCGTCATCCCAGCTGCGTGTCCGCAAACTCCCTTCGATATAAACCTGACGCCCCTTGGCCAAATATTTGCCCACATTTTCTCCCTGCTTGCCCCAAACCACCACGTTGTGCCACTCCGTCCGGTCCTGACGCTCACCGGTTTTACTTAAATACGTTTCCCCGGTCGCTAACGGAAAGCGACAACGCGCTGTGCCGCCCTGGGTATAGCTGACTTCAGGGTCTTTTCCCAAATTTCCTACCAAAATTACTTTGTTTATGCCATCGGCCATTCGAATTACCTCTCTTCTATAGTCAAAACATTAAATAAACAGAGCCAACGCTATTTTTCTTTCATCTTCGCTCATACCATTTTCGGCCCGGTTAATCCATGCTTTTGCCGCGTGGTGAATCAATCCATTGGCATCTTCTCCAAACGACCTCAGTCTGTTATTCCACCAATTGACCAATTCCTGTCCGTCCCGGATGCGGTTTCGCAGCGTCGGTAAAATGTCAGTGCATAATGCAATTTTGTTGTCAACCGTCACCAAATCCGATACCAGCAGCGACTCATCCGGCACCTCCTGATATGCATCTCCAAGGACTTCGGCACCCAGGCAGTATCGAATAAATTCATTCCCAATCAATGTGGCACGATGATTGGTTGCATCAATGATTTCATCAAGCACTTCATCACTCACCCCATCCAGCGCTTCCCGGCTGTGGCTATCCAGTGTGCCACCCATTTTCCAGGTTGAGGGCACCTCCACATAAATCTTCGTTTTTGGCTCCGTCCCGGAAGGCCTCACGACCAGCCGAATCACAACCCCTTCACCCCCGTCCAATTCAAATAAAAGCACGTTCCGACTCGATGCGTCAGTACTGCTAAGCAATGGTCCGCCAACCACATGATTATCGACGAACCGCAAAACGGGCAGTTTGGCAATGGTCGCAGGAGGGTTTTTTCGCAATACATCCTGAATCTGCCTGATTCGGTTCAATCCCACAATACCCTCCATTACCAGGGAGCGCTGAACATTGCGATAGTATCCATACACCTTATATATGTCCCGCAGATACCATTCCAAAGTCTGCCCATTGTCCTTCAAATCACTGATGAGTCCTGCCAGATGAATTGCCGCGCCACATGCATCTTTGTCCCGTATTTCCGGTGACACAAGATAGCCATGACTTTCCTCCGTGCCAAACACGTAGTCTTCTGGTGACCCAGCGACGCTGTCTTTTTCGTTTAATGGAACGGCGGGATACTGACCGTTTTCATCGAGACATCGCACCACGTCCGCAATATATTTACACCCCACCATCAGGTCCCCCGCCACCTGAAGTCCATTTGCTTTGGCGATGACCCGTTGCAGACTGGTGGTCACGAGTGTATTTACAAAGATACCTTTTTCACTCAAGGTACCCTTTTTCTTTTTTGAGGAAATAATCGACTGGAGCAATAATACACCGATTTCGTGCCCATTGACAAAATGCCACCGACCGTCGGCCATCTTCGCAATCATTCCCAGCCGGTCCGCATCCGGATCTGATGCAAATCCCACATCACACCCAGTTGTTTCTGCGGTATGTTCGAGTCGGTCCAGGGCGTCCGGCACTTCCGGATTTCCTATTCTATATCGAACACTTTTAAATGAGCCGTCGTATACCGACTGTTCCGGCACTGGCACCACGTCAAAATTCAGCTTTTTAAACGCCTCATACACAGTGGTCATACCGGTGCCACACAGGGGGGTGTACCCCACTTTGGCGGACCTGGACGCTGTCTGAATCAATGATGAGTTTAGACGAATATACTCATCATGTACCTCCTTTGATACAAACGCAATCATCCCATCCTTCACTGCTTTGCCGTAATCCACAGTTCTGACTTCCGTCACATTCTCAACCACATTAAGCAGCTTTTCATCGTCCGGAGGAATTTCCTGACCGCCATGGCGATTATAAAACTTGCCTCCGTTGTCATCCGGATGGTTATGGGATGCAGAAATATTCAGACCGCCAATTGCGCCATATTTGCGAATCATAAATGATAATTCCGGCGTCGATATATACCGGTTTGTGCATTTGGGCCCAAATTCTCCATCTTCCAATGGTCCCACCACATACACTTTGATACCGTTTGCGGCATAGGTCATTGCAGATATTTTCGCAAGGTCCAGGGAGCTTATATCAGAGAGTACCCCTTCAACCCCGGTATACAGACCACGCATGTCATGAAATCGTCGCACATCGTGGGCAACCACAACGGAGATATCACCTGTTGTCTTGAGTTCATTTTTAAGATATTCGCAATGTCCCTGAACGGACAGACTGATGGTATACGGATTAATACGGTTCGGCCCCGCGCCAATGGGTCCTCGTCTGCCCCCTGTGCCAAATGGCATCATTCGCCAAAAACTGTCCAGCAGCACATCCCATTTTTGGTTGTCAATCAGATGCTCAATATATGGCACATACGGCCCATAGACCCTCTCAGTGAGCCAGGATTGTATATTTTCAGTGGCTGCGCAGCGAATTTCCTGGGCAACATCTAACTCATTAAATGCGGTATAAATTTTCGACATGTATTCGGTCATTCTGTCTTTTCCTTTTGTGTTTCGCTTATTTATATTTTTTGCCGCGTCAGCCCATTTTCAAAGTGACGGAACAATCTTTTTCTGTACAATCGATTTACACGAATTCACAGATTTTAACATTCATTGTCGAAAGTCAAACAAATGGTTCGAAAAACCCTGCACCTTCAAACCACCAAAGCGCAACAGATGGTCGATGTCACCCGCGCGCTAAAAGAAATCGCAGCGGCCAACCCCGATGCCGCACTAATGGCCCTGTATGCAAGAGGCGCAACCGCGGCCATCATGGTTCAGGAAAACTGGGACCCTAACATTACGACCGATATTCTGTCGTGTCTCTCAATGTTGGCGCCCGCTGGGCAATGGCTTCATGACCAGGTGGATGGCAATGCGGATGCCCATATCAAAGCCGGCATTGTGGGCCCCTCAGAGATAATCCCACTCGAAAAGGGTGAGATGCTCCTTTCCACCTGGCAAAATGTCTTTTTTTGTGACTTCGATGGTCCCCGCGCCAACCGGGAGCTTGTAGTTACTCTGCTGCCCTGACCCCCGGTACCTATCCACCTTTTTTAAACATTCAACTCATTTAAAACATCCCAAAATACCGACCCACAGCCATCTGCGATCACTGAACCGATCCGCCACCGCTGTGTTTCTCAATCAATGAAACATGTTTTCTTCAACCCATATGGAGGGGATAGGGCCAGTTGGTCCGATCGATCTCTGGCTGAATACAATACTGTGTTTATCTAAGGAATCTACACTTCACCAAGAGCGTTGGGCCATATGATCTTGTGGAGCTGAAGCTGCATTCGGAACGGTATTTTTGAAGACAGTATCCACCCGGCGACCTGCCGTTTGTCCAGCTCAGCGATAGGGGAAATATGGACAGGAAACAGGCGGGTGAGACTGTATTTTTTTTCCATCATCACAGCAAAATCAAAGTCCTTGCGGTCTGTAATCACAAATTTGATTTGGGCATTGGCGTCCTTCAGGTGGGCAATGTTTTCGTCACTCAGCAACGCCGCAACACCGGACCCTGGTGTTTTGATGTCCATCACCACATGAACCCGTTTATCCACATCCGCTACCGGTTCCTGTCCACTTGTCTCCAGAAGCACCTCATACCCTGCATCGCACAGCGCCTTCAGCAATGATTTGGCGTTTTCCTGCTGCAATGGCTCCCCACCGGTCACCTCCACCAGCTGACAGTCGAAGGTGGCCACCTTTGCCAGCACCTCATTGATGGTCATCTCCTCACCGGTGGCTTTTGCAACCCCCTTGGTATCGCAGTACTTGCATCCAATAGTGCATCCGGTCAGACGCACAAACACGCAGGGCAACCCCATATAAGTGGATTCTCCCTGCAACGAATAAAATATTGAATATACATTAACGGTATTCATTGTATCACCTGTTTCAGTTACATCTTTCATTGGTTATCCCGCCGATAAGCCGGGTCGGTGAATCCAGCGGCTTTAAACCCCTTCATGCGCAATCTGCACGAATCACATTCACCACAGGGCGCACCATCCGGTCCGGGATCGTAGCAGGTATGGGTTTTTCCAAAGTCCACACCGTATTTTTTCCCCAGCAACACCGTTTCCTCCTTGGTTAGATGAATAAGGGGCGCGTGAATAGTAAACCGCTCCCCATCATCCGCGGCCCGGGTCCCCAAATTCGCTGTGCGTTCAAATGCCTCAATAAACTCTGGTCTGCAATCCGGATACCCTGAATAGTCCACGGCAGACACACCAATAAAAATATCTCTGGCGCCAATGGTCTCCGCGTAAGACAGCGCCACAGACAAAAACACGGTATTCCTCGCTGGCACATATGTTACCGGAATCAGCTGGTTTTGCCCCTGTTCGGGACCGCTGTTTCGGGGCACCGCAATATCTGCAGTGAGCGCTGACCCGCCAAACTGCCCAATATCCAGATTAAACACAATATGGGATACCACATCAAAAGATTTGGCCTGCGCCTTTGCCGAGTCTATCTCCACCTGGTGACGCTGCCCATATCGAAATGTAATGGCGTGCACATCAAATCCCTTGTTTTTCGCGTCAGCCAGCACAACTGATGAATCCATCCCACCTGACAACAGTACAATTGCGGCTTTTTTTGTATTTTTCATGCTCAAATCTCAATCATTTCTGTCCTGGTCCAGCCTGTGGATAAATTGTTATTAAAATTTTCATCATTTTACAAGTCCTTTAAAAGCCGCGCCATTATTGACTCTTTTCTCTGGTGTTTCACGTGAAACACCAGGTAACCTGTGGATAACTTTTTAAGTTGTTATCAGGGATTACAGTTAACCCCCCCGGTTTCACGTGAAACATTGTCTAACTCTGCCACAAACTGGTATTTAAATACATGTACATTAAAAGGGGCCCTGGTTGGAATGAGAAACAAAATGCGTCGTGATTCGAATGGCAGACGGATCAATACACCTTCTCGAGTTTTTTAACGATATCTTCGGTGGCTTTATCGGTATCGGTGGGAATCGTTATGTTCAATTGAACCAACAAATCGCCTTTGGCATCGCCCTTTCGAATACCATGCCCTTTAACCCGCATTTTTGTACCCCCTTGCGTTTGGGGCGGAATACGCAATTTTCCTTCCCCCCATGGGGTTTCCACAGTAATAACATCGCCGAAATACGCCTGACCAACGGTGATGTTCTGTTCCTTGATTAAATTGGTTCCCTGGCGGCGATACGGGCCATTGTCCCGCACATTCAGTTCAAGAATAAGGTCCCCCTGTGCACCGCCAAACATGCCGGGGCTTCCCTGATTTTTAAGTCGAATGGATTTACCGGTCTCTATACCCCTGGGTATCTTTACCTTCAGCTTTTTCTGTTCACCGCCCACTGGCACCAGTAACTCAAGCTCCCGTCCAAGAATAGCGTCCATGGCATCGATTTCCAGAGTGGATTTAACGTCATTGCCCTTTTTCCCCCCCGAAGCACTCCAGGGAGGGGACCCGCTGACACGACTGCCTCTGGAACGGCCGCCGCCGAAAAGGGTTTCGAATATACTCTCCATTCCGCCAAACCCGGAAAATCCCCCAAAATTGACATCGCCACCAAACGGACTTCCACTGCCGCCGTACTGACGCCACTGATTTTCATCGAACCCGTCACGAAGACCATTGATGCCGTATTTATCGTACAGATCCCTTTTCTTTTTATCGCTCAATACTGCATACGCCGCTGAGATTTTCTTAAACTTCTCTTCAGCCTGAGCATTGTCGCTATTGGTATCCGGATGATATTTTCGTGCCAGCTGCCGATACGCCTTTTTAATTTCGGCCTCGGTGGCATTTCGATTTAACCCAAGCTCGTTGTATAATTCGTCATTCATAGCAGGTCTCTTCCACTTTTACCTCAGTTACAGTATGGGCACGGGAGCTGCAAGGTAAAGCGTACCGGAAAATTGTTCAAACGGTTTTGCAAAAAACAGCATTTCATTGAGAAGACCCCCGTGTCAGAAGGGCATGCAATACGGCCGCCTCTGATAGATACGGTACATTGCTGTATATTTTAACTCTTTGAGTCTTCTCGAGGGTATGTTATTAACCGGGGCCATGGAATCTATTGAAAACAGGCTGCCGGGTCATGTGGGGATTATCATGGACGGCAATGGTCGATGGGCCCAAAGTAAGGGGTTTCATCGCGTTGCCGGTCATCGACGCGGCGCCAAAACAGTTGATACAGTGGTGACCGCCTGCCGGAAAAAGGGAGTGCGGTTTTTAACGCTGTATGCCTTTTCATCACAAAACTGGACCAGACCTTCCCTGGAAGTAAAAGCGCTGATGGAACTGCTCGCCGAATACGTGAGGCTGGAGCGGGACAAAATTATGGCCAATAACATTCGCCTGATGGCAATTGGCGAAATTGACCAGCTCCCCGATTCTGTTCGCCAGGCACTTATGGGGCTTATTAATGAGTCCAAAAACAATACGGGTATGACGCTCTGTCTGGCGCTATCCTATGGTGGGCAGGAGGAAATACTCGATGCGGTTAAAAAAATCTGTGCCAGAAGTGTCGCCGGTGAGCTTGCGCCTGATGACATTTCCAAAACGGAATTTGAAAACGCCCTTTGGTCCGGGTTCCTTGGACCAGTGGATTTAATGATTCGAACGTCAGGTGAACTGAGACTGTCCAATTTTCTCCTTTGGAGCTGTGCTTATGCGGAATTCTATTTTTCCGACAGGATGTGGCCCGAATTTGATGAAACGGACCTCAACAAAGCGTTTGATGCTTACGCCAATCGCAACCGAAGATACGGTGCAGTAGGAAAATAATGAACAATTTAGCTCTAAGAATCATCACCGCCGCAGTAATTATTCCACCTGTGCTGGTGTTGGTTTTGTTTGCGTCGCCAGTTTATGTAGCGGCCGCAGCGAGTGTCCTGGCAGGTCTGGGTGGATACGAATTTGCCAAAATGGCGTTCGATCGGGAATTTGCCAGATATCAGTTTTTGGTTTCATCCATGTCCGCGGTGGTCACAGGGACCCTGTGCATGATTTCCAAAGTACCCCTTGCACCGATGGTCGTGTTGATGACGATTGCACCACTGCATTTTGTGCTGTTTATGTTTTCGGGAAAAGAAACGAAATCCGCTTTGATGCACGCGGCGTATGGCACAGCTGGCTCGTTATATGTGGGGGGACTTTTTGGTGCGGTGGGACTGATACCATTTTATGAACAGGGACGGTTCTGGTTCATTTTGCTGTTAAGTGCAGTTGTCATCAACGACACGTTTGCCTATACCTTCGGAAAGCTGTTTGGAAAACACAAATTGCATAAGGTGCTGAGCCCAAACAAAACATGGGAAGGGTCTGCAGGCGGCATTCTTGGCAGCGTACTTGCCGTTGTGGTGATGCAGCAGTTTTTTTTGGATGAGTTGGAACTTTTGCCAGCGATATTACTCGGTATTATACTGGGAGCAGTATCTCAAATTGGAGATCTGATGGAATCGTTCATTAAAAGAAGTTTCAACGTCAAGGATGCCGGTAAACTGATTCCCGGCCATGGCGGTATACTTGATCGCTGTGACGCACTGATGCTTGGCGCCCCATTGGTTCTCCTGTTTACCCTCTTAAGGTGAACTGGTGACAACGCAACGACTTATCTTCATTCAATTCATTTCCATTTTCATTTTGGCAGCCGGATGCAGAGCGCTGACGGATAACGTCGGGCTTGAAACCGCTGTCGACAAAACTGATAAGCCCTCCCCTGCAACCCGGATGGAAAATGTGAAAGCCCCGGAAATGTCTCCGCTCACGTGCGCTGGGCGGGATGCGGCCCACGGATGGAATCATCGGGTGTACCGTATTGAACAGGATGGACTGGATGTGGGTCGGGAAGTTCGTACTACATTTCCATCCCATGGCCCGATGGGCGAGGAAGAAATTACGATTTCCCATGCCGTGACGCGCCACCGTTCCCACGATGTGGAAATAGACAGATTCACTGTGCAGACTGAACGGTTCCTAAAGGAAAACGGCACATTTTTGCGCGGGTGTTTTATCCAAATCGACGAGTCCAATGTAAATCTGTCGCTGGTAGGATTCAACGGCGCCGGGTGGGAACGGGTCAGCGAAGTCCTTGACACTGTGGAAAGCGGTATTACCAAACCGGCTGCACCGCTCAAATTAAAAGGTGATGAACTGGTGGGCCATCAGCTGAATGGATGGCTAAGCAAGATTGCCATGTCAGGGACGTCCGCTAAAAAACCGGAGCCAAGATACTGGTACGTGCCCAAATTTGATGCACCGGTGCTGCTCGATATGTCATTGCCTCAGGAAGACTCCGTTCTGCTAGGCTCTGAAAATGTGGACGGCGCCTGGGTTACCGCAACTCGCGCGGGTACCGAACGGGTCGTCCTTAACGCATTTGTGGGAAAAGACGGTGCGACGTATCTTGAGGAATATCCGGCACTCCATCAGGTGCGGACACGAACCCCTGACGGATTGTCTGTTCCAACGGAATACACGGATCCCTACCGGGGCCTGTTTTCAAATGCCTATCTGGGATTTCCAGATGCGGCCACTGACGCCACGTATCATATTGTATCCGGGCAACCGATTTCGTTGGAAACGTTTGCGTTTATCGCGGAGCCGGAAAACCAGAACATTAAGCAGATTGATGCAAATACACTGGAGCTGAAGGTTAAAGCAGGTGGTCCTGACGGGGACAATCCCCCCACGGACGCAGACCTCTCTTCGACTAAATATATCAATACCAACACAAAACTAATCAGAGATGCATTGCAGTATCTTAAATCCGGCGGACGCAGGGGAAAGTTGCCGGTACACAGATGTGACAATGCGGTACCCATAATAGCCAAATCAGTACGAATTCGAAAACCCAACCAATTTTGGGCTGATGCGGACAAGGCCGCCAGGCTGGTCGCCGAGTATGTACATGCCATTTTGCCAGTGAAGCGACACACCCATACGATGAAGAATGCCGTGGATACTCTGAAGGAGGGTTTGGGGGATTGTACTGAACATTCGGTTCTGTTTGCATCTTTAATGCGGGCAGCTAAAGTGCCAACCCGACTGGTATCGGGAATGTATCTTACCCACGGTGGGGTGTGGGTATTTCACATGTGGAACGAATATTGGGACGGTGACCGATGGAAAAGCATTGATGTCGCAGTGGGTCCCAATACTGCCCCGGGCGCAAATTATGTGGCCTTGAGTCTGGGGGCGGCCAATTTTCAGGAACATCGTCACAATATTTCTTTTTTTCTGGATCGCGCCTACTCTGGTCTCGAATTTAACCTGGTGGCAGCCGGGTCCCACGGTGAAGCGCTGCACTTGGCGGTTCCACGTAAAAAAGAACTGCTGGGCAGCGATGCTGTGATTGTGCAGGCGATTACGTTGAGCAATCGGGGGGACTTTCAGAGGGCTTTTGATGTTGTCAGTCAAAACTACGACCCCAAAATTGCAACTATTGATTTGGAACTGCTGCGGGCTGAGCTGCTGTATCGGGTGAATCGGCTGGATGAGGCCCTTCGGGAAGTGGTGCGGCTCCGGAGAAAAACATCGTTGCCCGCCAATGTGTTTATGCTCGACAAACTGCAGTTCGACATTCATATCGCCGAAAAAAATACTGTGGAGGGCGAGTTATTGCTGGATAATATCGCGAACACGCTGGGGGACGATTCATCTCTCTACCTGCAATTGAAAGCAGAGTTACTCACCAGTCGGGGACAGATTGAAGCGGCACTTCAAACCCTGGAAAACGGTCTGTTGACCGACGAATACGAGACCAGTTTAATGGCCGCATACCTGCGTATCGCCGGGTTCGGGGGGGCAGGTCTTTCTGATGCCCTTCGTGAAAAGTCGATTGCCCGCGCATGGAATGCGCTTTATCTTACTCATTATGCCAGCGCAGATGTACTCAAAGCAGCCGCTTCCCTGTTTTTCCATCTTGGCCAAACGCACACGGCACTGCCTATCATCGAACATGCACTAATCATGAAACCGGACGATGCGGATTTGAGACAATGGCATAACGCAGTTCTGAAAAACTGCGGATGATGAATTGAAAAGAAAACGATAATCAGGCGTGGGCGCGGATAAAGCTGCTGATTCGATTCTTTTTCATAAAGTCGTTGAAGGCCGAATGACTCGTTGCCACATGTCCAAGCAGCGCGCGGGCGATACCCTCAACGTGAGCCAGATTAATGAGGGGTTGCTGTTGATCGTAATTCTTTTTGAAGTGACTCAATTGAATCAGACAACTGGAGTGGCCCTGTCGATATGCATCAAAATCGCTGAAGCCCAGCTTGCTGAAGTAAACTGTTTCTGAATTAAAGCAGATTTGACTCTGCTCCTGAACCAGCTCCACCAGAATGGAAATTTCGGTTAAATCAACGCCTCTTTTCACCAGCCTGACCAGCTGATTGAACGAATCAACCAGTCGCAGATACTGCTCGTCGATTTCGAGCACATTGACGTTGTAGTTTTTTTGCCAAACAATGGTCATTTGCCGCCTCAACAAAAAACAATTGTTTTTCTGTTTCAGTTTTGAAAATGCAAAAACGAAAATTATTTTCCATCTTTTGTTGGGGATATATTTCAGTATTCAGGGTATTAATCAAGGGAAAAGTGAAACGGGTTTATTAATTGTTTTTGAAAACGTCTGGTATTTTTAAACCCGATGATCCACCATCTGTCCCAGATTTATCAGGGCTCTTTCCTGAGCCTTTGCGAGACTTTTTGATTTTACGGGCGCCCCGTTTTCGAACCTGGGATTTTTCGCTTTTTTGACTGGTATCCGTCTCTTCATCCATTTCGAGTTCCAGGGTCAGCACACGATTCTGCATGGATGGCGTAAACACGGCAGAGGTATGGGCATCGTCAATTGTGGCTGTTACTTCAACGGACTTGCCCTCCACCATGTCGACAGTGCATGGGGCACTGGAGCACACCTGGCCCATACCGGAAATCTGAATGATGGCGCCAATGGGAACAGATGTGAGAGACACACTGATTTTTTCGACCGCTTCTGCGCCCGTGTCGTCGGCTGTTGATTCGGTCCCGGTGTCATCGGCTTTGCGAATACCGGAGAGGGGAGAGTCATCGATGGTGGGCAGAGGTTCTGGTCGGGTATCGGCGCCTATCCCATTGCCGTCCTTTTTATCGCTGCGCTGGGGCAATCCGATTGCGAACATCACCACCAGTCCGACAACAATCAGACTTAACGCCACCGCCAGGCCAATAACCATGGACTTTTTCCGGGACAGCGCCAGCGACACCGGATTGGCCTTACGCGTCAGGCGACCACTGTTCACAAGGTGATTTAAAACAATCGACGACGACTGTTCGCGGCCAGGATAATCCACAACAAAGTTGGCGTCCGCCAGTGCACGATGTAAATCCTCTCTAAGGGCGAGCATGTTCGCATACCGGGTGTCTGCATCTTTCGACATGGCCTTGTACACGACGTTTAAAACGGACAATGGCACATCTGTATTGGGATTGACTTCCATGATGTCGGGAATGGGCTCGAACATATGCTGGGTCAAAATGGCCATGAAGGAGTCCCCGGTATAGGGAACCTGTCCTGTGAACATCTCAAACATGATACAGCCCAGCGCATAGACATCGACTCTGTGGTCGAGGGGTTTGCCCGACGCCTGCTCCGGGGACATATATTCCGGGGTGCCAAATATCATTCCGGTCTGGGTCAGTCGCTTGCCGTCTGAATCCCGGTCCGAAATTTTAGCGATACCGAAGTCGAGAATTTTAACAAACTCGCCCTCTTCTCTTGGAACGATAAAAATATTTTCGGGTTTTAAATCCCGATGCACAATCCCTTTGTCATGGGCAGCCTGAAGTGCCCGTGCGATCTGATCAATTATCGGAACCGCCCGCTCAAGCGGCATTGATTTGCCGGTAACCAGTTCATCAAGGGCTTCGCCTTCCAGCATTTCCATGGCAAAAAAGACGCCGCCATCCCTCAGCTGACCAAAATCGGTGACATCCACAATATGGGGATTTCCCACCCGACTGGCCGATCGCGCCTCCTGACGAAATCGCTCAACGACCTCGGGTTTGTTCGAAAAGTCATCGCGAAGCACTTTAATGGCCATCTTTTTTTCGATTTCCACATGCATCGCTTCATAGACCACCCCCCTCCCCCCCCCCCCCCGGCGCCGGCTAATACGGTATCGATTTTCGATGGTGGCCCCAACCAGGGTGTCTTTTACATTTTTGCGCGGCGGCGCGCTGCGGCGGTGAATGACGTCTCCGGCGTTTCCCGGATCGGCGATGCGGGCGCCGTCTTTGGGACAAAAAACTTCTCCCCCTGGATACTGTGCACCGCACTGAGGACAAACACGCATGACCTAAACCATCCTGATGAGTATTTTCATGAATTGGAACTTCCTTGTTTCAAAGCCGGAATACGTATCTACAGTTTTAAGCACGGACGAGTATTAACATATTTTATTACCATATCTTAAATAAATGACGTGCAAACCCGAAAAACGGGTTTGGCATTGAAATTTTTGTTCATTTTCTCCATTGACAACCGCAGTTTCCTGGAGATACTCAGGGTCTCTTTTTTGAGGACCGAGCGCCCAGATAGCTCAGTCGGTAGAGCAGGGGATTGAAAATCCCCGTGTCCGTGGTTCGATTCCGCGTCTGGGCACGAACCCTTAAGTGTTAGCCACTTAGGGGTTTTTTTTTGCCTATCGAGTAAGGTTCTCCACCTGCGCCAACGACTTCGGCGCGCGCTCCAAATTTCAAATTAGCGAATTTTTTCCCGTGCCATATCCCCAAAAAACAAACGGGCAGATAAAGGCTTGTGTATCAGGGCGTGCGTATCAAGGTGTGCGTATCAAATGGAAATCAGCGTCTTCTTCGTCTTCCGGGTTTTCTCTTCCCGGCAAGCGGCTTGATACCGTGACTTCTGGAAAGCCCATTGATTTCATCTCTCAATGCGGCAGCTTTTTCAAAATCCAGCGCAGCGGCGGCGGTGAGCATTTCTTCCCGAAGTGCTTCCATCGTGGCAATGGGATCGTCTTCCAGCGCGCTTCTATCGGGCCTGCGCGATACCGGTGCATAATCCGCGGTGGCAGCCCCTGGACCCACTTCGGTAATCGCCTTTTGCACGCTTTGAGGTGTAATGCCATTGGCCTGATTGAATGCTTTTTGCCTTTCGCGGCGCTCCTTTGTGATTGTGATGGCCTCATTCATGGAGCGGGTCACGGTGTCCGCATACATGATCACCTTGCCTTCCACATTCCGTGCCGCCCGACCAATGGTCTGAATCAGCGACCGCGTGGACCGCAAAAAGCCTTCTTTGTCCGCATCCAGAATACCAACCAAAGAGACTTCGGGAATATCGAGTCCTTCCCGCAGCAGGTTGATACCCACCAGCACATCGAACGTGCCGGCACGCAATTCCCGCAAAATTTCAATCCGCTCCACAGTATCAATATCCGAATGCATGTAGCGCACCCGAACGCCCACTTCAGTATAATATTCGGTCAGTTCCTCAGCCATCCGTTTGGTGAGGGTCGTCACCAGCACCCGCTCCTTCCGTTCCACACGCAACCGAATTTCATCGAGCAGGTCATCCACCTGGGTCTGGGCCGGGCGCACTTCCACCATCGGATCCAGAAGGCCTGTGGGCCGAATCACCTGCTCAACGATTTCGCCACCGGCTTTTTTCATCTCGTAGTCAGCCGGCGTTGCTGAAACATAAATCACCTGAGAGACTTTTTCCTCGAATTCGTGAAACTGCAGTGGCCGATTATCCAGCGCCGATGGCAGCCTGAAACCATAGTTCACCAGGGTTTCCTTGCGGGACCGATCGCCCTTGTACATCGCACCCACCTGAGCAACCGTCTGGTGACTTTCGTCTATGAACATTATAAAATCCTCGGGAAAATAATCGATGAGTGTGGTGGCCGGTTCCCCTGCCTTGCGGCCATCCATGTGCCTCGAATAATTTTCAATTCCCGAGCAGTGACCGGTCTCCTCCAGCATCTCCAAATCGTACATGGTGCGTTCTTCAAGACGTTGTTTTTCAAGCAATTTGCCCTGGCTGTCCAGCTGCTGCAGCCTTTCCCGCAATTCGTCCCGGATGGCGGTCAGCGCATCATGCATCTTTTCTTCGGGCAATACATAATGGGTGCCTGGAAAAATGGATGCCTTTGGAATATTGCGCAGCGCAGTGCCTTTGAGCGGGTCTATTTCGCTGATGCGCTCGATAGTGTCGCCCCAAAATTCGAGACGCAGTGCTTTATCGTCCTCATATACGGGAAACAGTTCCACCGTATCGCCACGCACGCGAAAAGTGCCTCGCGCAAAATCGGTATCATTGCGATTGTATTGTATGTCCACCAGCTTCCGAAGCAGTGCATCCCTGCCGATGGTGTCGTTTTCGCAAACGGTGATCATCATATTGGTGTAATCTTCGCGGGCGCCAATACCGTAGATGCACGAAACGGAGGACACCACAATCACATCGCGACGGGTGAGCAGTGAACGGGTGGCTGCGTGACGCATGCGATCGAGCTGCTCGTTCATGGAGGCATCTTTCTCGATGTAGGTGTTTGTTGTGGGAACGTACGCCTCGGGCTGATAGTAATCATAGTAACTGACAAAGTATTCCACAGCATTGTCCGGAAAAAGCGACCTGAACTCTGAATACAGCTGAGCAGCCAGCGTTTTGTTGTGAGCCAGCACCAGGGTGGGCCTGTTGGTCAGCTCTATGACCTTCGCCATGGTGAAAGTTTTGCCGGACCCGGTTATCCCCAACAAAACCTGATGCGCCAGGCCCGATTCAACGCCGTCAACCAGCTTTTCAATGGCGTGGGGCTGATCCCCGCGGGGCTCAAACGGCGACTTCATTATAAATTTCTCAGTTTCCATATTTGTGCCTGTGTAAAACCTTTACATAACCTGGGGTTAACTGGGGTTAACGGTGTGTGTATTGAACTGAACAAAATGTGAATAACTGTCTTAAAAACCGCATATCGTTGTCAACCCCCTTATCCCCCATGAATAGATCACAGCTTTCAGAGCAAATAAAGATTTGAAATTATTGTTTTTTTTGTACTTATCCACATATTCACAGTGCCTACGACTACTGTTTTTTAAAATAATATAAAAGAAAAGAGATACCCCTCCGGATCAAAATTATTGGGTGAAAATTACAAAAGATGTAAACAGTGATTTACCATTTTCACAATCTCTATATGATACCCGTTTAAGTATTGATATTAGTCATCAGATACGAAAAACAAACAGATGTAAATCAACGTATCTGTTTTTGACCACATTTGTTGAACAAAGGAATAGCTTCAATGGAAATAGTTCTGTCCAAGCAATGTTTTTCGTCAGCACTGGCGCGGACCAGCAGCATCTCTGATCGAAAAAGCTCCATGCAGATTCTGTCGAATGTTTTGATTTCAACCGAACCCAACGGAAACGTGCAGTTCGCCGCAACGGATCTGAATTTGTCCGCCAGTGGCGTGTTTCCGGCAGACGTCAAAAAACAGGGCGAAATCACGCTACCGGCGAGAACCCTGTATGATATCGTGCGCTCCATGCCCGATGGCATGATATCGTTAAAAGTGGATGGTGACGCAGTGGAAATCAGTGGCGGGCGCTCCAATTTTAAACTGCTCGGATTGCCGGCTGAGGATTTTCCAACCATGCCCGAACCCAAGGACGTCGAATTCTTCGAAGTGGACCCGGGGATTCTGGCTGACATGATTGACAAGACCTCCTTTTCCATCTCCAATGACGAAACCAGGCCGCATATAAATGGCGCCCTGTTCCAGGGAGATGGCAAAGTGCTGCGGATGGTAACCACTGATGGTCATCGGTTGTCCAAGATCGAACTGAAAGTGGAGCAAAGCGGATTTTATAATTTTTCAATGGTGATTCCCAACAAAGGCATTGGTGAAATTAAACGCATGCTCGATGACGGTGATGACATGGTGCGCATCGGTTCCAGGGACGGATCGGTTTTTATCCGGCGCGACATCGAAGCGGAAAAGGCGGTAGACGATGAGCCCGCAAAAAAAGCGGAATTCATGCTGGTATCCAAATTGATTGAATCGGAGTTTCCGCCCTATGAGCAGGTGATTCCCCAGGGACAGGACAAAAAAATTATTGTATCTCGCAACGAAATCGCAGATGCGCTCAAGCGCGTATCCGTGGTGTCTTCGGATCGGACTCTTGGGGTGAAGTTTCAGCTTTCTGAAGGGTCGGTCGAAATTTCCACAGACAACCCGTCCATTGGTGAGGGTTCTGAAATTGTGGACGTCAACTACGAGGGCGAACCCATGGAAATAGGCTTTAATGCCAAATACTTTATTGATGTATTAAATGTCCTCGGTGACGAGGAAGTCATCATCGAGCTTTCCGGCTATCTGGATCCCGCGGTGGTCAAAAACATGGATGACAACTTTGTTGGAGTGGTCATGCCCATGCGCATCTGAGACCGGAAATCGTTTTCATGGACAGGGTTCAGCTGGACGAACTCACTCTCGTCAACTTTCGCAACATTCAAAAAGCCGTGATTCAGCCGTGCAGCCGGTTTAATGTGATTTCCGGCCAAAACGGAATGGGCAAAACAAATCTGGTGGAGGCGGTGTACCTGCTAGGGGCGCTGCGTTCCTTTCGAACGACCAAACGCAGTGAGCTGATTTTTCATGATGCGCCCAAGGCAAAAATCAAAGGCAGATTTGGGTCGCTGCTCGCAGGGTTGAACTGTGAAGTTGACATAGAGGAAAACAGTCGAGCGGTGACAGCGGATGGCAAGCGGGTCAGCGCATCCGGGCATCATTTTCAAATGTTGCCAATGGTGCTGTTTCATCCCCAGGTGATGGAGCTGGTTCAGGGCAGTCCGGACGCCAGACGACGATTTATTGACAGGGCTCTGTTTCAGGCGGATGTCTCGTATCCATCGCTTTTTAAATCGTATACCCGTGTTATCGCCAACCGCAACCGGATCCTCAAGGACGGCCTCCCGGATCGGCGCGCGCTGTACCCATTTGATTTACAGCTGGCGGAACTGGGGGCGCAACTGGTGCGGCTGAGATACGATTTTATAAAATTAATGGAGCCGTTTTTTATTGAAGCGGTGACTAAGATAAGTGATGGCGGTACCGCGTCAATGACATATCAACCCAAAATAGAGGGGGATAAGGACGCCTTTTTAAAGGCGCTTGATGCCAGGTTCCAGAGGGATTGCGCCCTCAGATATACAACCGGGGGCCCCCAGAGTGACGATGTGCTGTTTACACTCAATGGGCATGAGGCCAAAAAATTTGGTTCCCAGGGACAGCAGCGTACTCTCGTGCTGGCTGCCAAAATTGCCGAGACCCGTGCGCTTACAGGCAGCACTGGAAGGATTCCCCTGCTGCTGTTTGACGACGTATCCAGTGAACTCGACAAGGGTCGAAATCGCCATCTGTTTGAGTTTTTACAGGGAATGGGGGGGCAAGTGTTTATTACCACCACTCATCGGGACTACATACACATCGATGGCGAACGGAAAGATTTTGCGGTTGAAGCTGGCGGGTTTGAGTTATTAACGGAATAAAGGTGAGAGTATATGAAAAAAAATAGAATACAATATGCCCACTCTGGGTATCCGGGGCACCAAATCGTGGGGGCGCATCCCTTTGCCCGCCCAGAATATGAGGGCCCCCACGGGGCGGTGCCCTTACGGTCAACAATTGCCATGGTGGTGCTTTTTTCGTTCTTTCTCCTCAACGCCTGCGCCAGCGATGCCTGTACCGATGGTCAATGCAAGAACGACCCAGACGTGGAATGGGGCACCAGTCGGCTGGTTGCACTGGAACCGGAAACCGGTGAATGGCGCTGGCACGTCGATTTCAATCGCGCCGAGGCAATGGATATTCGACGGCTGCAGGACAACGGCAAAAGCGTGGTGGTGGCCGCAATTGACCCGTGTTTCATGCCGCCCCCCGTTGCTGCATTTGATCTGGAAACCGGCAACATAGTGGATGTCCTGCCTGTTACCGGGGAGTCCACCGAAGTGGATTGGTGCGCCGGACTGACTCTGCCTGGGGTGTCGGTGATGACCCATATTTCCGGGATATGTGTGGGACGGGACAACGGCACTGGCGATGTGGTGGCATTGGATCCCGCCAAGGAAGGGGAACTGTGGCGTGAGCCGCTGAACGCCGACTCGATTCACGTGTTTGGCAGTGCGCTGATGGTAATATCACATCGGACTGTGAACGATGCAGTTCAGTATCTTGCCCAGCGAATTTCCGCGGTGAACGGCAGTGTGATGTGGCAGCATCCCGGGGATTACCAGATTACGCCCCTTGGCGCAGATAATAAGAATGTGTTTCTTTTGGATATTCGGCCTTTCGCGCTGAATGTGACCAGTGGCGATTTGATTTGGGAGCATTTTGAGCGGGGCTGGGATTTTCTGCCGGGTCGGGATGGGGGAGCGTTGATGGGGGATACCCTGCTGGTTAAACGTCAGTATTTTCTCGAGAGTGACTGTGTGGATACGGATACCCGAAAATAAGGTGAGTTTGCGATTGCACCGGTCTAGACCCCATTTGGACTCCAGTTGATCCTGTCAGCCCAATTTATCCTACCGATTCCCTTCATGTGCTGTCTGTAAACACAATCAAGCACAATCCGAATCGGTCTATTTTGCTGACTTGGCGTCCTGCTTCTCGACTTTTACGTCTTTCTTTTCAGCCTTGGCGTCTTCTTTTATGTCTTTCTTTTCAGCTTTAACGTCTGCCTTTTCTTCCTTCTTTTCAGCCTTGGCGTCTTCTTTTATGTCTTTCTTTTCAGCTTTGACGTCGGCTGCCTCTTCTTTTTTCTCGGCTTTAGCGTCTGCTGCCACTTCTTTTTTTTCAGCCTTGGCGTCGTCATTTACGTCGTCATTTACGTCATCATTTACGTCATCATTTACGTCTTTCTTTTCGCCTTCATTTATGGCTGCAGCCGCGTCTTCTTTTTTGTCGCCCCCGGGTTTTTTAAACAGCAGCGTCATGCGATCGCTTTCGCCAATTTCCAGATACTTGTCTTTGTCCTGATCCCCAAAAGCCAGAACCGGCGGCAACGACCAAACGCCCCGTCCATAGTCTTTGGTGTCTTTGGGATTGGCGTTGATTTCAGAGGTGTTCACCAACACAAAACCGGCGGCTTCCGCTTTGGCGATCACGTATTTTTCCGGCAGGTATCCTTTACGCAGCGCCTTTTTCACCGGGGTTTTGGGATCTGCGCGGTGCATCACCATTCCCAGATATCCGCCAGGTTTCAGAACATCAAAAAGGCTTTTATAGATTTTGGATTCTTCCTTTTTGGCTTTGGCCCAGAAATGGTTGTTGCGGAAACTCACCACCATATCCACCGACTCTGGGGAACCAAATACGTTGTTTTTAACCACCTGTATTTTCACATCGCCCAAAGTTGCCTTATTCTGTTCGAGCATCGCTGCATAGGCTGCGGCTTCCTGCCCTTCTTCAGATTCCGGGCTCGCATCTGTGCTTGTTACTATCAGCTGGCCTTTGTCCTTGAGCACTGGGGCGAGAACGCGGGTATACCAACCCTGCCCAGGGGAAACTTCCAAAACAGTCATTTCCTTCTTCAGGCCAAAGAACTGCAGGGTCTCCATGGGATGACGATACTGGTCCCGGGCCTTATCTTCGACGGGGCGCCCTTCGGCGTCGATAGCCGCTGTCAGTAATTCATCGGTCGAAGGTTCCGGTGGCGGTGGCGGTGGTTCATCCGCTTTCACTTCCGCTTTCACTTCTTTTTTTACATCAACTTTCGCGGTGATATTGGCGTCGAGTTTAAGCTTACCGCCGCACGCTGTCATCACCAGGACCAAAGATATAAAAATGACTCCGTAAATAGTTTTCATCGCTGTCTCCTAACCCTTTTTCGACCAGTAATTGCTGCCGCCGCCGCCGCCCGAGGCTTTTTTGGCCTTTTTCAGTTCTGCTTTCAGCTCTTCATTCTCCGCTTTAAGAGAATCCATGGCCTGTTTTTGAGTGGCTTCGGTTTTGGCTCTGGCCTCGTCAGCCTGCTGCACTTTAGTCTTCAACTCATCCAGTTCTGCTTTCAGCTTTTTCTCGCCTTCGGATGGTTTGTTTTTTTCGGCTTCAAGTGCGGCAATCTGCTTTTTCAGTTTAGTAATTTCAGCCTGGGCCGCCGCATTGGCTGTGCCTTTATTCGCCCCGTCCGTCGCATCTTTGGGAAGGCCTTTCATTTCGGAGGGTGGCAAATGTCGGCTCAGCATGGCGTTTGCGTCTCCACCGTCCGCGGTCACGCGCTCGGACACTTTTGAGACCACATCAGGATTGCTGCGGCTCTGGGCTTCCAGCTCCTTCGCCAGCAAATCGTTCAGACCGGGGATTTCGACATCGCTATCAGATGCGATTCGGTCGAGCTGAGCCAGCATGCGGGCCAAATCCTCCTCCATTTTTTCCGACGCAAGGGCGTCGTCGTATGACTGATACATACTGACGACGGTGGTCATTAAAATCAATGCGCTCAGCGAGAATGCCCAATGTTTGGGGCGGCTGCTGTCGCGTTCCACCCATATTCCCACTATCGACGCCAGGCCGGCGATGAGAACACCTATCATCGCGATTAATAATCCAGTTGCAAGACTCATTTTTTTCTCCCTCCAGGAAATTTTCACAAATGAATTTAAATTTGATTATCCAAATCGATACAAGGTTGGATAGGCCGTTGTCAACGGGGATGTGAAGGGAAAAACTTCGTCTTATAAAACATTTAAACGGTTGAGATTGCGGTCCACAGTGGAATACATTATTAAAGATGAGGAGTGCACCAGGGATGAAGCTTGGCCGTTCGAGAAAACCAGCCATATTTTTAACCGTTCTGATTTTTCTGATGGTGGGCGGAGCCGCCGCTGTTTTTTACGTCATCAACTCAAATTCAGACCCGCTGGTGGAAGCGGATATCTCTGCGCACTTTGCCGCTATTGATGACAATGAGGGAGACCTACCCGTTTTTTCGGACAGCGGGAACGGTGTCGCGTCGGAAATCCTGCTTTACTCGAGCGGCAAACGCAATGGCGCCGGCAATGGAAAAGATGGGTCTACGCCAGCCGTAAAGGCAAACCGGCATACCGGGAAGCATTCAGGGAAATCGAACGGACGGCCGGAGAGTAAAAACGGCATCACCAGAATTGACAGTGGCACATGGCTAATTGAGGACCGGATTTATCGCCATGCGCAGAAGAATCTGCTGAGCTATGTGGGCAGTGCTCAGGCAGAGCTGGCGGAAGATGAAGATGGGGCGATTGGATTTAAATTACGGAATATAAAAAAAGACAGCTATCTTCACGATATTGGGCTTCGAAATAATGATGTGCTGGTGGCGGTGAACGGGCATGCCCTCAATTCTGTGCAAAATGTGACTCTGGCCATTGCCAGTTTTAAAAAAGCCACCCAGTTCAGACTTGATTTGCTTCGTAAAAGCAAAAAGCACTCCTTCTATTACAAAATAGTAAAGGGCTGACAAGTTGCGGCGCTATCTGTTAAATATATGATTTTATATAAAAATAAGCTCAAATATTCACTTTGTAGGTGAGTTGCGCCTCGTCGCCGGTGATGCCGCGAAAACCCCAGCAGTGGGGGGGCTGCTCCGTGATGGTGATTTCCACATCCACATAATCAATGCCGAGTTCTTCTTTGAATGCGGCAAAGATGGATTTTATCAGCGCCTTCTGGGTCTGTCTGGTACGGCCGGCCATCATGTTTATTTCAATAACGGTGTAGGCGTCGGACCGACCACCGGGATAATAAAAGTTCTCTTCGTCCATCGGGATGAATCGATGGGCGCGCTTATCTTCGGGCATGCCCAAAATGGAGGTCATGCATCGGTGCAGCACATCGGACATTCTGGCCTTAATGGGATTCAGCGCATCTTCGATGCCATAAATGGTGATCATCGGGTCCCTCCCGCTTTTGTTTCGCTGTTGAAAACCTTGTCTTTCTAAAAACATCCCTTTGCCCTTTGAGGGTGTTGCGAAAGGGAATAACAGTCGCTCCCGCGCAGGTGGAAATCCGTAAATCCTTGAGAATTGGAGGTTCTCTGGACCCAAGCCCTCCCAAGGGTGACGCATCTTTTTTTCATAAAAAACCCGCCTTATCGGGATGCACTGGATGGGTAGCAGCCCAGGAAGTTGAGATTTTTGGAATGGCTGCGCACCGCTTCGATGACGTCGCGAATTTTTGGGTCGTGCTCGTTGCCCTCGAAGTCCAGGAAGAAATTGTAATTGCCTTTGTCCTCCCGGTGGGGCATGGAGGCGATGCGGGTGAGATTGACTTTGGCGTCCGCAAATACCCGCAACACCTCGAACAGCTTTCCGGCTTCGTGCGTGGTGGCAAATACCAGGGAGCATTTGTCACCATCTTTTCCCTCATACGGGGTTTTGGAGAGCATCAGAAAACGGGTCTGGTTGGAGGCATCGTCTTCAATGTGTTCCTTCAAAATCTCGAGACCGTAAATATCGGCACAAAGAGGACTGGCAATGGCTGCGGCCGTCACATCCTCTTCTATGAGCATTTTGGCCGCGCCGGCGGTGTCGTAATATGGCCGGGGTTCCAGATTATTGCGCTCCAGAAATCCCGCGCATTGCCCCAGCGCCTGGGGATGGGAATAAACGGCTTTGACTTCCCGGTGGTCGGTGCCGGGTTTGACCATCAGACAGTGATGGATGGGAACAACGGTTTCACCCACCACCTTGAGATTGGTCTGGGTGAGCAGGTTGTTGACCTGTGTGACCGCACCTTCCAGAGAATTTTCCACAGGTACGATACCAATATCGAATCCGCCGTCATCCACGCCGGAAAAGACATCTGAAAACTTTGAACAGGGAAGATAGGCCGCCTTTTCGGGCACCAGATTCCGGCTGGCGATTTCACTGTACGCGCCGTGCTCCCCCTGAAAGGCCACCAAAACGAGGTCCTGATTTTGAATCCGACGACTTTCAGCCATAATGGCTTTAAAAGTATCGAAGATGAAATTCTGTTCAAGCAGTCCCAGTCGCGCCCGGTCGGCACGTTCCAGCACCGCCTTTTCCCGGGATTCGTCAAAGGTGTTCTTTTTGTAGGGCCGAGTGCGCAGACCCAGCTCCATACGCCTGGCGAGCAACGATACCAGTTCCCGATCAGTTTTGTCGATGGCTTCTCGAATACGTTGCAGTTTCATGGCTTATCGCTCCTTGACGGTTGCTTTTGAGTTGGTGAATTGGGATATCGCCAGCAAATCGGCCATGGCGATGGCGGTCATTGCTTCGAGCACCGGCGGAAAGCGCAGGGCGATGCAGGCGTCATGTCGTCCCCGGATACCCAGCTCTTCGATTTCGCCGGTTTTCAGATTCACTGAATGTTGCGTCTTGCCAATGCTGGATGTGGGGCGGATAGCGACTTTAAATACTATCTCGTTGCTGTTGGTAATGCCGCCGTTAATGCCGCCGCTGTGATTGGTTTTGGTTTTGCCGTCCGCTGTGATGAATTCGTCGTTGAATTCACTGCCGTGCATGGAGGCGCAGCCAAATCCGGTGCCAAACTCGATGCCTTTGGTGCCGGGCACCGAAAAGATAAGCTGGCTGATGGTGGATTCCACGCTGCCGAAAAACGGTTCGCCCAGTCCGGCAGGCACATTGTTTACCCGCACTTCGGCCAGTCCTCCCAGGGAATCCCGGTCCTGTTGCGCCTTCACCGCCGCAGAAACGGTATCTGTGTTCCCGCCGGCGTGCAGAAGTTTGGCCTGCACATCCATTTGGCCAATCAGTTTTTTCGCCACCACACCGGCAGCGACAATGCCCACGGTGATGCGCCCGGAAAAGTGTCCGCCACCGCGGTAGTCGTTGTACGCGGCGTGTTTTTTGTACGCGGTGAAATCCGAATGGCCGGGCCGGGGCACGAATTTGAGATTGTCGTATGATTTGGAGTCGGTGTCCTTGTTGGCAAAGTGAATATGCAGGGGAAACCCAGTGGTATACCCTTCAAAAACCCCGTTTAACAACTGGGGCTGATCTTTTTCTGCCCTTGGGGTCGTACC
This sequence comes from Deltaproteobacteria bacterium, assembly GCA_016937015.1. Classification (GTDB taxonomy): domain Bacteria; phylum Myxococcota_A; class Polyangia; order JAAYKL01; family JAAYKL01; genus JAFGXQ01. Next base: position 31,035 of record JAFGWT010000081.1, read on the forward strand.
GGGTTTACCGGCCCGTCGCCGTTCAATATCGGCTGCGAAATCCGACACGTCCAAGGGTATCCCGGCGGGCACGCCGTCCAGAACCACCCCCACGCCGGTGCCGTGGGATTCGCCGTAAATGCTTACTCTGAAGATTCTTCCAAAACTGTTCATCGTATAATCGCTCCAACTTTCGCCATATCCAAAAAGAAATCCGGATATGATTTATTGATACTTTTATCCCCTTCAATATGAACGATACCCTCGGCAGTCAATGCCGCCACAGCCATGGCCATGGCAATTCGGTGATCGTTGTGGGAATCAACATTGGCTCCATGGGCCTTGCCGCCCTGTATATGCATCACATCGCCCTCTGTATGGATGGCGATGCCCATTTTTTTAAATTCTTCGATAATCGCTTTTTCGCGATCGCTTTCCTTGTTGGCCAGGCGATGAACACCGGTGATTTCAGTGGTGCCCCGGCAGTTGGCCGCCAGCGATGCGAGAGGCGGAAAGAGGTCTGGACAATGGGTGGCGTCAAATTTAAACGCCGACAGTGTTGATGGCGCCACCGTGACCTGGTTTTGCCCGGTTGTTACGGCAGCCCCGGCGGCAATCACGGCGTCGAGCATTTTACGGTCGGCCTGGCTGGACTCCAGATCCACGCCGGTAACGGTCAAAGGGCCGGCAATGGCGCCAGCCGCCAGCAAAAAGGAAGCCCCGGACCAGTCCCCTGGCACATCGTAGGTGAAGGGCGAATAGCCGGTCTGACCCTGAATAATGATCTCTTCGAGATTGTTGTGCGTGTCGATTTGCGCCCCCACCTGCCTCAGGAGATCCACCGTCATTTGTACATAAGGCCTGCTTTTCAGGTTGGGCGAGAGAATGGTGGACTCGCCCGGGGTATTGGCCAGGGCAATGAGCAGCCCAGTTAAAAACTGAGAGCTTTCGGTGGCATCCACTGTGACGACGCCAGGCTTGAGTGGTCCCTTTACCCGAACCGGGGGCGTGCCGCCGCTGGTGGTGCAGGTGGCAGAGAGCTGGCGCAGGGGATCTGTGAGCATGTCCACGGGCCTGCGCGCGAGGGAGCCTTTGGCCGTAAGTTCAATCTCTGCGTCGAACATGGCGGCCACCGCACTGAACATGCGCAGGCAGAGTCCCGCCTCGCCACAATCCACGGACCCCTGAACAGGGTGGGATTTCCCCCCTATTCGCACTTGCCCTGTGGATTGAATAATGTTTGAGCCAATGGCCCTGGCAGCGCGCAGGGAACTTTCAATATCGTCACAGGGCGTGCCCATCAGGATGGTGCTTTCCCCTGAAATCAGCGATGCAAGGGCCACTGCTCGCTGAGCCATGCTTTTTGAAGGCGGTGCTTTCAGTTCACCGCTGATTTTACTGGCTGAAACAGATTTCATTCGTCATCCTTGCACATGCATGTCGGTATACATGTATCGCATTTGGGTTATCGTCCGGCGCAGCGGGGGAAAACTCTACATCACCTTTAAATAGGTGTACATCTTTTCAAGGATCTTCGCGTCGATTTGCCCGGGCGCGGCTTCTTCGCCGTTGAGGGATGCATACGTGAATGGCGATCCGACAAACGGTGCGGCCACCCGGGCGATGCGGCCCGCATCACCCATGCCAATGGTAATCACCGGTCGCTCGTTGTCGCCCAGTCCCACAATCCTTGCCGCCTCTGCCGGTGTGTGCACCAGGCATGCGACTTTGGCGATATCGGCACCGTGAAAAAAGCAGGTCTCCACAATGCGGTGGAGCTCCTCGGTGTCGGGTGTGCTTTCGAAGTTATGATAAGACACAATCACCTTGCAGCCCTTTTCGCGGGCCAGTTTGACGAGGGGCGCCTTGAACGAAGAGTCGGTCTCGATTTCGATGTCAACGTATGCTGCGCCGTCTTCAATGGCCCAGGACAGAATCTGAGCCCTATCCGCATCGGACTGACCGTTGGCCCTGCAGGTGGCGACAATCTGAGCCTTGCCAGAAAAAATCGTCTTAATATCTCCCCGACTCAGGGGCAGTGTTTCAAGGCGAACCTCTGCCAGTTTCAGGGTTTTCAATGCTTCCAGCACTTCCTTGACAGTGTTTTTTAACAGGCTAACGCAAATCACGCAGTGCCTCCTCGAGTTCTTCAAAGGCAATTGGAATTACCGTTGCCTCCCCCAGCGCCTTGAGCAGCACAAAATTTACCTTGTCGCTCTGGCGTTTTTTATCCTTGCGAATGGCGTCCATGCTCTTCTTCAAGTCGATATCAATAAACGATGGTAATCCAAACGCGGTGATGACCTTTCTGATACGCGATACGTCGTCAGCGCTAATCATGTGGCGGGCCTGGGAGATTTCGGCCGCTGCCACCATTCCGACAGCCACGGCGTAGCCATGGGGCAATCTGGCAATTTTTTCCACGGCATGTCCCAGGGTGTGTCCCAGATTCAGGTGTCGTCGTTCGCCGTGTTCGAATACATCCCGGTTGACCACCCCCACCTTTACCGCCGCAGCCATGGAGGCCGCCTTTCCCATATCGAGCACATCGTAGGGAGACTCAGCGGCAGCCGCGGATTCCATCATCTCAAAGAGTGACAGGTCGGCGATGAGGCCGGATTTGATAATTTCGGAGGTACCGTTAATAATCTCTTCGTTGGGAAGAGTGTCCAGCATCGCAGTGTCGTTCAATACAAATTCCGGCTGACGAATAATACCAATTAAATTCTTGAAACCATCCAGATTTACGCCATTTTTCCCACCAATAGCCGCGTCCACCTGCCCCAGCACGGTGGTGGCCACAAACCCGAACGAGATGCCGCGCATAAAGGTGCAGGCCACAAATCCGGCAAGATCGGTGACCACACCTCCGCCGATACCCAGCACCAGGGAGTCGCGATCCAGTTCAGCGTCCACCAGACGTCGGAAAACATCGCCTGCGCTCTTGAGGGATTTGCTGGCCTCCCCAGCCGGAACCACAATAATTTCAGCCGCATTGGGGAAGCTGGCACTGTGAAGCCGAAACAGATTTTCATCGGTGATGATAACCGTCCGACGTCCCCCTATCAGGTCTTTCACGTTGCTGATGCTGCTGTTCAGGTAAATGGTGCTGCTGCCGCCTTCACCCTCAATTTTTAAGGTATTCATCCAACTGTCTCACTTCCAGGCCGTCATGACGCCGATAAAAGAATTCAGTTTTTGCATATATTGGGAAAACTGGCCAGGGGTCAACGCCTGATCGCCGTCTGAGAGCGCTTTTTCCGGATTTGGGTGGACTTCCACGATTAATCCATCGCCACCAGCAGCAAGTGCCGCCAGAGACATGGGCAAAATCAGGCTGGGTCTGCCGGTGCCGTGAGTGGGATCGGCAATCACCGGCAGATGGGTCAGTTCCTTTGCTGCGGCGATGGCGCTCAAATCCATTGTATTTCGGGTGTAGGTTTCAAAGGTGCGAATGCCCCGCTCGCACAGAATCACGTCGGGATTGCCTTCGCTTAATATATATTCCGCACAGTTTAGCCATTCTTCGATGGTGGAGTGCATGCCCCGCTTGAGCAGTACCGGTTTGCCGGCACGCCCCAGTTCCTTTAGCAGGGAAAAATTCTGCATGTTGCGGGCGCCCTCCTGCAGCGCATCCACGTATTCCGCCACCCAATGCACATCCCGGGGATCGATGACTTCGGTCACCACCGGCAGGCCGGTCTCCTGTCGGGCTTTTTCGAGAATCTGGAGACCCTTTACGCCCAGCCCCTGAAACGCGTACGGAGAGGTGCGCGGTTTAAACGCGCCGCCTCTCAGCATGTGCGCCCCGGCCCCTTTGACCGCGATGGCCGCTTCCATGGTCTGGGCCTCGCTTTCCACACCGCATGGTCCCGCAATCACCACCGGAAACTGTCCAACCGGTATACCGCCAATATGCACGGTCGAGCGTGGCCTTGGTTTTCCATCCACTTCAATCGCTGTAAGTCGCAGGTTTTTCATGGAGACCTTTCAATTCGATGTCGTCACCACAACGTATTACAATTATAAATCCCGTTTCACGGAGACGCCGCCGTTTGCCTGTCGCTCCATCCTGTTTTCAGGGAGCACATTTTCGCTATTTTGGATATGCGCTGTCAACTTTTGATAATTACAGATAAAAATTAACACCATTAAAAGTTTCTATTTTTGGTGAAAAAATAATCGTATCGTGTTAAAATCGGTCCTCAATACCATTACACACCAACAGGAAGGCACGCAGATGAAACGGTTTTTCCCGCAGCTTTTTATCGTTTTTTGTTTTATGGGATGCCAGCATGAGCAAACCAGTGAAGAGCTAAGCGCAGGTGAGGTCATGAACGTCTCCAAAGCCTAGGATCCAACGGCCAATGGGGCATCGGATTTTTGCAGCTGGTGGGTGAAATGTGACGTTGGGGAGGGCGATTGCGACAATAACAATCATTGCACCGGTGCGTTGGTTTGCGGCAGGAACAATGGGCTCAAATTTTCGATGGACCCCGCGGTGGATGTCTGCGTGCCGGCATTGTGTACAAATGGGGTAAAAGATGTTGCCACCGGAGAAATCGGGGTGGATTGCGGTGGGGACTGCGGCACCTGTCCTGGAGAATGTCCGGATGTAACACAGAACGGGAACCCGCAATACTGCTCGGCGGCATGCCCGTGTGAGGTGGGCGAAGGCGATTGTGATGGAGATGACGGCTGTGTGGCCGGGACGCATTGCGGCACTGATAACGGCGCAGATTTTGGTCAGTACTATCTTAATGATGTCTGTATTGAATGTGTGTCAAATGGCGAGTGCGACAACGGGAATGTGTGTGACGGCGTGGAGTCATGTGTGGGCGGTGCGTGTGTGGCCGGGACGCCGTTTGACTGCAACGATGGCGATGCGTGCAACGGTGAGGAAACCTGCGACCCAATAAACGGTTGCGGTGCGGGCGTGCCACTGGTTTGTGACGATGGCGACGCGTGCAATGGTGCGGAAAGCTGTGACCCAGCGACGGGATGTGCGGCCGGAACCGCACTGACGTGCGATGATGGCGATGCGTGCAATGGTGTGGAAAGCTGCGACGGGGCGACCGGGTGTGTGCCAGGTGTGGCACTGGTATGTGATGATGGCAACGAGTGCACGGCAAAAAGCTGTGATGCGGCGACAGGATGCGGTTATGAGGCATTGATTGCGGGAACAGTATGCACAATGGGCATATGCGACGGTCTGGGCGGGTGCGTCGCGTGCATTGCGGATGCGGATTGTGGCAATGGGGACGCGTGCGACGGCGTGGAGACCTGTGTGAATAACATGTGTGTTCAGGGTGTCGCGCTGGTGTGTGATGACGGGGATGCGTGCAACGGTGTGGAGACGTGTGATTTAGCAACGGGCTGCGTGGCGGGCACGTCGCTGGTGTGTGATGACGGAAATGTATGTAACGGTGTTGAGAGCTGTGAGGTATCGACGGGTTGTGTGGCTGGGACTGCATTGACGTGTGATGATGGCAATGAATGTACCAATGAAAGCTGCGATGCGATTTCGGGCTGTGGCTATGAGAATGTAACGGCTGGCGCCGCATGTGCCACGGGGATGTGCGATGGCGCGGGCGTCTGTGTTGAATGTGTTTCGGATGCAGATTGCAGTAATGGCGATGCGTGTGATGGTGTTGAAAGTTGTGTAAGCAATGTGTGCCAGGCAGGCACAGCGCTGGCGTGTGATGACGGGGATGCGTGCAACGGAGTGGAGACGTGTGATTCAGCAACGGGCTGCGTGGCGGGCACGTCGCTGGTGTGTGATGA
>JAFGWT010000082.1 GCA_016937015.1 Deltaproteobacteria bacterium
ACGTAATAATTTCCGGTGATGCGGAACGAGCCAGATTATTCGGCGGCCCAGTTGGCAGCACATTTTTCATTGGGAAGACCGGTTGATTGCCACAATTGCCCCATTATTCCAAACAGACGTTTGTCGGTAAAACAGTCCTTCAGCAGTTGGTGGTACGTCTTTTTGAAGTAGCGCTCGGGGAAGAAATTGTTGATGTCCACTTCACCACTCCAATACAGCCGCGTATTGGCTTCGATGATGGCGCGGATACTGGACACGTAACGATCGATTCCCGCGCTTTCGTGGGGAAACAGCATTTTCAGGTATTCGTGTCCCGCCTCGCGGGGGGGGAGACGGTATGTGGCGTCGGGAAATACCGATGTCCACATGGGGGCGTATTCGGTGACTTCAAGTTTGTCGAGCACCTGCATGTATTCAAACAGATGCCGCAACCCGCCGGTCTCATTCATGGCGCTGAGCACGTGCAGCGATACGTCAAAGTCAAAACCTGCGCGGTGGTAGTTCTGCGCGTATCCCCCAACCTTGGGCTGCTTTTCGAGTACCAGCACATTCATTGACTTTTTGGCCAGGTGCAGCGCAGTGCTTAACCCGCCCAGACCGGCGCCGATGACGATTGCATCGTATTGATTGCTGTTTGACATCCCGCTTCCCTCCTACGCCGCCAAAAACTGATCGCGCCCAACGTTGCAGACAGGACATACCCCTGGCGCGGTATCGCCTTCGTGTATGTATCCGCAAACACTGCAGACCCAGCCTGGAGTGAGGTAACCGGCGTCGTCAGGCTGCCGCAGCACATCACGGGTGATTCGTGAAACCCGTCCTTCCCTGATGATGCTGCTGTCGATGACCACATTATTTCGAAACAGTTTTTCAACTGCATAATACCCAGTCACGTCTCCCCAGAAGACTGCGTAGCAGATGGTCCCGTCGGCCCTTACAAATATGCGTTTTTCACCGCTTGCGGTTTTTTCCTGAATACAGATAGCGTCCCTGGGGACTGTTTCGGGAGCACCCATGGCAAACAGGGAGATACGAGTGCTTTTAAGGTGAATCGGATAGGGTTGCCGACGAAATGTTTGCCTGTCTTCGAAAGCGTTTTCACCGGCTGTTTCGCCCTGTGCCTTTGCGGGATTCCATAGCAGCGCACCCCCTTGTGGCTGTTGAATGCAGTTGCCACATGCCAACACATCCGGCACATTCGTTCGCATGCGGTTGTTTACCACAATCCCGTTGTCGATTTGTATTCCTGCAGCATTTGCCAGTTCGGTATTCGACCGGACCCCGGCGGATACAAGCACCGCAGTGCAGGTAATGGTCACGCTGGTGGTACGAATAGACAGGCTGTCGCCCTGAGCATGAACGTCATTAACCAGCGCACGGGTGTAAACGGAAATGCCGCTTTGGGCCAGCGCGTCTTTGAGCGTTGACGAAATACTGGCAGGCAGATGACGTTTGAGAAGACCGTCGGCTGCTTCAATCAGGTGCACCTTTTTGCCCATGGCAGCCATGTCGAGCGCTGCTTCGACCCCCAGTATCCCCCCGCCAATGACCGCCACGTTCTGTGCGGTCTTTAGCTGCGCGGCAAGACGCCTGGCGTCATCCAGATTCCACAGATAATGCACTGCACGGTGGTTGATGCCTGGGATGGACGGCACGGATGGCGATGCACCGGTCGCCAGAATAAGCCGATCGTATGGCAGCGTGGCGCCGTGGGTAAGATGGACGGTTTTCCTGGCGACATCCAGTTTGCTGACTGATTCGCCAAAACGGGTGCTAACCCGGTCATTTTCAAAACAATTGGGGGCGAGCGTGAAGAGTTCCACTTCCCTGCGCTTTTCAACAGCCAGCGCGCCCACGGCAATTCGGTTGTAAAATCCGTCTCTGTCTTCAGAAATCAGGGTGATGTCGATGTGGGGATACGTTCGTCTGGCCGCACGGGCTGCGCTGATGCCTGCGATACCGCTCCCTATAATGATTAGTCTGCCTTTAACTGTCATCTGATTTGTATATCTTCCGCCATTAACTCTCCGGCATTCGACGCCGGTTTCGGCACTTTAAGGTGCAACGTTCCATTTTGTCAATCGATGGGGTGGATGTGAATGGTGCTGTAAAATTCGCCGAGAAAAACTCCCCGGCCACTTCTCAAAAGGGAAAATCATGTAAATTCCCTATTTAAAAGGCTTCGGGGGATTTCGATTCGAACTAAGATGTATCGTTCCGTCGACTTGAGGAGAAAAATCAGCTAGGGCCTTCGCAACATTAGGGTCGAACTGTTCGTATCGTAGGCAACAGGGTTTATCCCCGATCGCTTTCGGCGTTCGGCGGTAGAAAAACGACCGCCCACCCTGTTTTGCCATGCATTGCGACATTGCAACAGCCCTGTCATTACCGCATTTTTGCTGGCAGTGTCCTTTTTCAATGATTACGATGCGTTGAGGTAAATCGGTTCACAATTGCCGGTTTTTACAGTAATTAATTGCGAATCGGGCAATGTACAGCGGGGCTGCCTGCATAGAAACGGAATATACACGAAGATGGGTCAATTGGGTGAAATGTTAATCGCGGCAACGGTGGTGATGACACTTGTCGCCGCGTTAGTCAGTATAATCAATAATGACAGCAAACAGCTTGCGACGGTGAAAAGTCTGTTTCTCGCAGGTGCTCTGACTGGCACGGTGGCTGCCGCGGCACTGGTATTTATGCTGGTGACTCACGACTATCGGGTTGAGTATGTTCGGGCGTATGCTGACCGTACCATGTCTCTGGGATACCTGGTGACCGCGCTATGGGGCGGACATCAGGGGTCGCTGCTGTTCTGGGCGATGCTTCAGTCATGGTTTGCTGCGGCAATGGCATACTGGTATGCGGAAAAAGATATTCGCGTGTTACGAGTGGCGCTCTCCATCATGGGCGGAATTGCCATTTTTTTCTGGCTGCTGGTGCTCACCCAGTCTAACCCGTTTTCGCAAAGCGGCGATGACCCGCAGACCAGTTTCGGCATGAATCCGCTGCTTCGCAATCCCTACATGGTATTTCATCCCCCCACCCTGTTCATCGGCTTTGCGGGGGTATCTGTGCCGTTGGCCGCCGGTCTGGCTGTTCTCATTCGGGGACGAAGTGACAATGACTGGCTCCAACCGCTTCGCCCGTGGGCGCTGTTCGCATTTATTTTTCTGAGCATTGGCAATATTCTGGGGATGGTCTGGGCCTACGAGGAGTTGGGCTGGGGCGGCTACTGGGGATGGGATCCGGTGGAAAACGCGTCCCTGCTGCCATGGTTTACGGCGACTGCGCTGCTGCATTCAATGATGGCGCAGAGACGTTGGGGAATTCTCAAGCGTTGGAACCTATCACTCATAGTCGTGACGTTTATGCTGACCATTTTTGGCACTTTTTTAACCCGCAGTGGCATTATTCAATCGGTGCACGCATTTGCCGATGCCACGGAAGGCCCCTATCTGCTGGGCATGATTGGGTTGGTTCTGGCAGCGTTTCTGTATCTGATTATCTTGCGGTTTGGGGTACTTTCTCCGGAAAACACGTACGAAATGTGGTCCCGACAATGGATGTTCGAATTGGCCAACTGGCTGTTTAGCGCGGCGGTGCTGTTTGTGGGTGTGGCCACCATGTGGCCTTTCTTTCTGGGCGTGTTCAAAGGGGAGCAGGCGACCATGACCCCCGCTTTTTTCAATACCTGGATGGTGCCCATTGGGTTGGCCATTTTTGCCACTATCGGTGCCTGCTCGGTGATTCCAGTAAAATCCGGTGAGAACGCTGCCAGAGCGAGGCGGTCAACTCTGATTCAGGTGGCCGTATTGTTCGCGGTGGCCCTTGGGGCGGGTCTCCAGGTGGGGAGTCGGTCCGAGCTGGGGGGCATGATGGCCTATGCGCCAGCCATATCGGTTATGCTTATTGTGTTTGTCGTCGGTGTGCTCCTCCTTCAGATGCGCAGGAGTTATCTGTCACGGAACACAACTCAGCTGGGTGGACAGCTGGTACATTTGTCGATGGCGGTGATGTATGTGGGCTTTACCGGTGCCGGGTTTGTTTCTGAAAAGACGGCTAACGTGGGACCCGGTGAGTTTATGTATATGGAAGACGTGAAGGTTACTTTTCTGGGAATGCGGACGGATGCCAACTTTGAGCGGGAAGCTGTTTTTGCGGATCTGGAAGTCATTTACCCCAGCGGACGAGTGGAAGTGGTTTCTCCGGCCAGGTATCTGTATCATTCTCATCCCAAACAACCGACCAGTGAGGTGAATATCCGCACACACGCAGACCGGGATTTGTTTTTCATTCTCGGTGAAACGGATTTTCGTCAGGGCAGGGCGGTCATTAAGGTTCTGTCCAATCCACTGGTCGTCTGGATTTGGATTGGTGGCATATGGCTGGTGATAGGGGCATTGATAGCGATGTCGCGAGGCAGATTCAGGGAGTTAATAGAGATGAAACCGGCACTGAGGCGTCGGTTGATTCCCCTTGGGGTGGGCACCGTTGGGACGGTGGGGGTCCTGTCGCTGGGTGTCCTTTGGAAAGGCGCGCCAGGGGCTGTGGCGCTTCTTGGGGCGTTTTGGCTCGCTGCCGCGTTTGGTTTGCTGGCCAATGGGGTGCTCGGGCGAAAGGGAGAGGATAAATGACCACTGGCACGCGTGTCGAACGGATTGCCGTCCGGGATGTGACCAAACTGTTCGGTGCCCATCGGGCACTGCGGCGTGTATCAATGGCTGCATCGGCTGGAGAGACCATTGGTATTATCGGTAAAAACGGTGCAGGAAAATCCACATTGCTATCGATACTTTCGACCATGATGAGGCCCACGTTGGGGACGCTGGAGATAAACGGTCGACCTGCCACCGCGATGTTGCGGTCCGCCATTGGTTTGCTTTCCCATAAGTCGCTGGTTTATCCGGCGCTTACCTGTCAGGAGAATCTTGAGATGTTCGCCCGACTATGCGGGGCGCCCCAGGAGCGGGTGACACAGTTGATGGAACGTTTGGCGCTTCAGAATTTTTTTACAGATCGCCCAGCGGGGGTGCTTTCCCGCGGACAGATTCAGCGCCTGTCTCTGGCCCGTGCCCTGATCGGTGCACCGGAGGTGCTCTTGCTGGATGAACCGACGTCAGGTCTCGACCGCAGCGCAACAGCGCTTTTTGAATCACTGGTGAAAGCACATCGAGAGAGCGGTAAAATCGCTTTTGTGGTGTCTCATGATCCTCAGCTCATTGCCGATTTGTGCACACGCATTGTTTTGCTTGAACTGGGTGAAATTCAGCTGGAGACGTCGGCACGATCGGCGGCACAGGTCTCCGAATTGCTGGAGGGGGATGTGAAATGAGCTGGTTGCACGCCGCCATTGAGATTTTTAAAAAGGATTTGCGTATCGAGCGCAGAAGCGGGCAAATTGTGCCAACCACGTTTGTATTCGCTTTGCTGGTGGTGGTCATGTGCGCCTTTGCCTTTGATTTGAATCGGGGGACGGCAGCCAGCGCCGGGGCTGGTGCGTTGTGGATTGCAATTTGCTTTTCCGGGGTAATGGCGATTAGTCGCAGCTACATGTTGGAGCGGGAATTGGGCGCATGGTCCGGCCTGCTGCTCACACCCGCGTCGCGAACCGGCTTTTACCTCGGAAAACTTCTTGGGCTTTTTACCTTCCTGTTGTTGGTGGCAGTGATGTTGCTCCCCATTTTGGAGCTGTTTTTTCACGTGCCTTTTTTTGCCAGACTTCACTGGGTGGCGCCGGTGCTGTTGCTGGGCATACTGGGATTCTGTGCGGCCGGGGCACTGTTTGGAGCCATGATAGTTCGCACGTCCGTCCGTGATTTGGTTCTGGGGGTGGTGATGTTGCCCCTGGTGTCTCCGGTTTTGATTCTGTGCACCAAAGCCTTGCAGGCTGCTCTGTCTGCAGACGGTTTTGCGCCGGTCATGTCATACCTGCGTCTGGTGATAGTGGTCGATATTCTGTTTCTGGCCATCGGCATATGGCTTTTTGATGCGCTCATGGAGGACTGACTCCGCAGTGAGATGGTGAAAATTGAGCAATAATTGTTCATTTTTGTGAAAATAGTGAAAAAAGTTGTTTAAAATTTTGCAGGTTACCTTGACCGGGGTTAGATTGGAGTTAAACAGACTTCGTTAAATCCATTCATTTTTGACCGACGGAGGAGTGTCATGACGACAACGAGCAAAAAGAAGACGGCATCAGCAACGAAAAACACCAAACAGGCAGGCGCTGCAAAGGCGACAACCAAAGCTGCTGCCCCAAGGAAAGCGGCTCCCAAAACGAATAGTTCTGCCCAGGCAGCTGCCCCCAAAGCAACGGCAAAAAAGACGTCAGGCAATGGTACTGCCAAACGTCAGACCAAATCCCGCAAAGACTCCGATAATATTATTACCCATGAGATGATTGCATCCAAAGCATATGACATCTGGGCCCAAAATGGATACCCCCATGGCAGAGAGATGCAGAACTGGCTGGAAGCGGAGCAGGCACTTCGCGCAAATGCCTAGTGGAATGCGGACGGCGTCCTGAAGTTCTGAAATATCTGCTCATAAATGACTGCCAGTCAGGAATACTGGATTGGAGGCTGTTTCGGTGAACGGCCAGTTGACGGTTCAGTTCGAACCACAGGGCTCTGCTATAAGTAAAATCCAAGAATTCACTGTGAATTTAAACGACCTGCCGCGACCATTGACTCTCTTGACATTGTCAACTAATGAAAGATTCCTGGAGGTTGGGATTCAATACCTTTTCAGAAGACATCTGAAAAGGACGTGATAAGATATGGTTTTTCTTAAAATTTGAGCACATATACGAGTAAACAGTCACGTATTGGGAAACGGCACATCGAGTGAGTGAAGATTCGAAAATTAAAGAAGTAATTCAGGAAGAACAGGCGCTTCTTTCCAAAGTTGTAGCACATCTGACGACATCCACCAGAAAGTCCAGTAATTTTGCTGATTACGATGCCGAGCTTATTGAGCTCCGTGATGCGATAGCCGAAGCGCTACCCGAAGACGTACCGTCTTTAGTGGAGCAAATGACCCGGCTTCAGGCCATTGCCGCCCAAAGGGGGATGGGGGAAGATGTGCCCGTTGACCCGGCAAGTCCCTATTTTGGCCACATGCAACTGGATGAAAATGGTGAAATCCGTGACGTGCTTTTGGGAAAGCGAACCTACATCTCGCCGGGAGACGGAATTCGGATAGTTGACTGGCGCAATGCCCCGGTCAGTCGTATGTATTACTGCTACGACGAGGGGGATGATTATGAGGAGAGTTTTGGCGGCAAAGTGCGAAGCGGCACCATTACCTCGAGACGGTCGGTGACAATTACCCAGGGAAATCTTCGTCGGGTGGATTGCCCGGTGGGTACTTTGGTAAAAAAAGGCGAGGAATGGATTCGACTGCGGGACGCCGGCGCAAGGCTCTCCGGTGGACAGGGCAGTGCGGTCCGAAGCAGAAAAACAGGTAAATTGGGCGTTGATGCGCTTGGGGATTTTCGTCAGGACAAGCACCTTCCCGAAATTTCCGCTTTGCTCGACAAGGACCAGTTTAATCTTATTTCAAGTGATGAAGACGAACTGCTGGCGATTCAGGGAAGCGCCGGTTCGGGCAAGACCACTGTAGGACTTCATCGCATTGCATACCTTGCGTACAGCCGAACGGCGAAAGTTCGTCCGAATAATACCGTGATTATTGTTTTGAATGCGGGACTTGCAGCCTACATCTCGGACGTTCTGCCAGCGCTCGGCGTCAGGGGCGTAAAGGTCTGGACATTTGAAAATTGGTGTAGCCGATTTCGAAAGAAACATGTCCGTGGGTTGCCATCCATTTACAGCGACTGGACGCCTGCCATCGTTTCCCGGGTAAAAAAACATCCCGCGCTGCTGAGGATTCTGGATGAATGGGTGGATATGCAGGATGAGGCGGAGACGGCAAAAATGCTGACGACGGTGAATGGCTACAAAGATGCGCCTCGCGTGGAGAAAGCCTGGCGAGGGTTGCAGCGGATGCCCATCGAGGTGCGCCGGCGCCGAATGCTTAAATGGCTGGATGGTGAAGTGCGAATCGGCAATGATGCAGGCGACAATTTTGACAGTAAAACTGCTCTTGCGCTCGATTTGGCGTTACAGCGCATGGGCGAAGTGACTGATGATGTGGTCAATGACTGGGCGGATCTGTTTACCGATAAACGCCAATTAAAGCATATGTTCGAAACCCATGCCCCTGCTGAATTCACAGAGGCAGAGCTGGAACGGGTTCATCAGTGGTGCACAGATTCCTATAAAAAAATCTTTGATGAGATGGATGCGGTTGAAGAGGAAGCCGGCGATATTGAAGAAGAGGACCGTGCGACTCTCGATCGGGAGGATGACGTGATTTTGCTGCGTCTCTTTCAGCTTAAAAAGGGCTGGTTACGGGATGCTGGGAGGCGCGTTGAATATGATCACATGATGGTGGATGAGGTTCAGGATTTTAGCGCGCTGGAAGTTCGCGTTCTCACGGATGCGGTCGGGCGAAACAAACCGATTACCCTGGCGGGCGATACTGCGCAGAAAATTGTGCGCGAAGGCGGTTTCGACGACTGGGAGAGTTTTATCGATGATTTACAGGTGAAAAACGCCAGGCTGGAACCGCTGAAAATCGCGTATCGGTCCACTGTTGAAGTGATGACTGTCGCACGCGAAGTACTCGGCCCTCTGGCTGGCGACGAGTCAGTGGCCACAAGGCACGGTGCCCCGGTGGAGCTGCATCAGTTTTCCGACCCTGGTCAGGCGGTGGATTTTCTGGGAACATCGCTTAGAGAGCTGTTTACGAGAGAGCCTCTGTCAAACGTGGCGGTTATCGCCCGTCATGCCAATCAGGCCAAACTGTACTATCAGGGACTGAAGAAAGCGGAAATACCAAAGTTGCGTCTGGTGCTGGAGCAGGACTTTTCATTCACGCCGGGTATTGATGTAACCGAAATTCGCCAGGTAAAGGGTCTGGAATTCGATTATGTGGTAATGGTTGAGTGCAATGAGGATTCGTATCCGGTTACTGATGAATCCCGCCATCTCATGCACGTGGGAATGACCCGTGCTGCGCATCAGTTGTGGCTTATCGCCACTGCCACACCGTCTGCTCTAATTCCGAAGCACCTTTTGTAATTCCAGCTGGATGCCGCTATTCGTCTGTTTCGCCATATGCAGCATTGGAACAATTTGTTCGATTAATTGAAACATAACGTTGCAATTATTGCCTTGTGCGTTACTTATTGGCGGGCATTGGATGAAAGGATGGACATGCACATTCCAGATGAATTATTTGAGCTGGTTTTTAACAGTATCAGCGAAGGTGTGTTCACCGTCGACGAACATTATAGAATCACCGCATTCAATGCTGCAGCTGAGAATATTATCGGCATTCCGGCGGAATTGGCGATTGGTCAGAAATGTCACGATGTGTTTAAAGCCAATATCTGTCAGCATCGATGCGCCCTAAAGCAGACGCTGGAAACCGGCAGTCCCCGGTCGGATGTGCGGGTGGATGTATTGAACGCCGGCATGGACCCTGTGCCCATCGAGGTCTCAACTGCGGTGCTCAGGGACGTGGATGGCCGAATGATTGGTGGGGTGGAGATTTTTCGTGACATCAGCGACATTGAGCTGCTGCGCGACGAGCTGGGGCAGAGGCATGAGTTCTCAAGGATTATCGGCACCAGCCCCGCTATCCATGCTGTGCTGTCAATTGTTCCGCAGGTGGCGCAATCGGATGCCGCAGTACTTATTCAGGGACAGAGCGGAACGGGTAAGGAGCTGGTGGCCGGGGCCATTCATGAGTTGTCTCGTCGCCGGGACGAACCGTTTATCCGGGTTAACTGCGCGGCATTGCCGGACGCACTGCTGGAATCGGAGCTTTTTGGATATGTCAAAGGGGCGTTCACTGGCGCGATTACTGACAAGCCCGGACGGTTTTCCCTTGCGAACCGGGGGACACTTTTTCTCGATGAAATTGGTGATTTGTCTCCAGCGTTTCAGGTGAAGCTGTTGCGTGTACTGGAAGAAGGCGAATTTCAGCCTCTGGGGGGCACTCGCACCATTAAGGTGGATGTGCGGTTGATTTGCGCGACCAATCTGGATTTGGAGCAGATGGTTCGGGAAGGGACGTTCCGGGAAGATTTGTATTACCGGATTCGCGTGGTTCCCATTCATATGCCCGCATTGGCTGAACGCCGTTCTGATATTCCACTGCTGATTGACCATTTCGTCAAAGTTATCTCTACGCGGATGGGGCGTCGCCCTCCGGGATTCAGTCCCCGGGCGATGCGACTCCTGTATGAATATCACTATCCCGGAAATGTGAGGGAGCTGCGCAATATCCTCGAGCGGGTATTGGTGCTGTGTAACGGGGATGTGGTGGAGCCCGGATGCCTGCCGCAGGAAGTGACCATGCCGTCAGATGTTTCAGGGTATCTGGCGGTGTCCAGGCAGGAACATCGTTCGCAAGTGTCCAGTTTACCCAATGAATTTCAATCGGTACATCGGGGATCATCGCCCCCGGAATATCTGTCCGTCGATGAGGCAACCCGGTTGCGCCAGGTATTGCAGGCCACTGCATGGAACCGGAATACCGCAGCAGAACGGCTTGGTATCAGCCGAACCACGCTCTGGCGACGCATGAAGAAACACAGACTCGTCTGAATCTGAACCAAATCTGAAACGGGCGCTGACAATATGTTTCCTGTTTGAAACAAAATGTTCCAGTTGACTGAACAGTCATGTGCGCCAGCGCCGTATGTGGCGGCGCCGCGAATACGCGTGAAGCACGCACGTAACACCTTGAAATTGCAGCAGGGGGCTCTTTCGTTCGCTTTACATACGCCTGGCGATTCACCGAACATCACCCCGGAAACGAATCCGGGGACACCTGGTACGTCCCTTGCGAATCACAATCAGACAAGGAGGACCCATGAAGGTAGCAGTTCCGCTGTTGGGTAGTGATGTGGCGCCCCGGTTTGGCGAAGCCAGTCATTTTATAATTGCAGAGAGTTTCAACGGCGAGGTGACCGCGTGGGATACGCTGGCGCTTGACCGCATTGGCGACTGGGTATTCCGGTTGTCTGAATTGGAACTGGTGGGGGTGAATGTGGCGCTGTGCTGCGGGTTTAATCGCTTTTACTGGCCCCTCGCCATTGAAAAAGGCATTCGAGTGATCACCGGCGCCACCGGTGACGCGACAAAGCTGGTGCAAGCGTTTGTGCACGGTGAAAAGCTTCCGCTTTTGCCCTGCTGCGCCTCCCCAGGACGACACCGATTTCAAATCAGAAATCGATGTCAGTATCAACAGGCAAAGGTGCCGCGACGTGCGGAATTTGCCGGACGAAAGGAATAAGCAAATGCCAGGATTTAATAGACGCGGACCCGAGGGGGAAGGCCCCCGCACTGGGCGAAACATGGGAAAATGCCGACCACTTGAAAACGACGCAACTGATGAAGCAGCAGTTGAACAAAACGAAACGGACGAATTTTTTGGGCAGGGCCGTGGCGGTCTGGCCTGGGGATGTGGTCGCGGTTTTGGTGGCGGCATGAGACCAGGACGAC
>JAFGWT010000008.1 GCA_016937015.1 Deltaproteobacteria bacterium
CTGATGTCAGAGCAACAATTTGAAATTGGACTGGAGAATATCAATGCTGGACGGAAAAACCGTTGCGATTACCGGTGGTACCGGATCTTTTGGAAAAAAATTCGTTGAAACGGTCCTGGCGCGATTTCGCGTGGCCAGACTTATTGTGTTTTCACGTGACGAGCTGAAGCAGTATGAAATGCAGCGTCAGTTTCCGCCGCAACAGTACCCGGCCATGCGATATTTTATTGGCGATGTGCGCGACCCTCAGCGTTTACACGAAGCTTTTCGGAATGTGGACTATGTAATTCACGCCGCAGCGATTAAGCAGGTGCCGGCGGCGGAGTATAACCCGTTTGAGGCGATTAAAACCAATGTTCTGGGGGCTCAGAACGTGATTCGCGCCTGCATTGAAAACCGGGTGAAAAAAGTGGTGGCATTGTCCACTGACAAAGCCGCGGCGCCCATTAACCTGTATGGCGCGACCAAATTGTGTTCGGATAAGCTGTTTGTTGCGGCCAATGCCATGAGTGGTGGCCCCGAACCGCAGTTCGCAGTGGTCAGATATGGAAATGTGTTCGGCTCCCGAGGCAGCGTGGTGCCTCTCTTTCTGAAACAACGGGATACCGGCATACTGACTGTGACCGATGATCGGATGACCCGATTTTCCATAACACTGTCAGACGGTGTCGATTTTGTCCTTAAAACCATGGAACGGATGATGGGCGGCGGCATTCATGTGCCCAAAATTCCCAGTTATCGCATCACCGATGTTGCCACAGCTATCGCTCCGGGAAATCCTGTGAACCGGATTGGCATTCGTCCCGGCGAAAAACTGCATGAAGTGATGATTCCGGAAGACGAATCCTGGCACACTCTGGAGTTTGATGATCATTATCTCATTTTGCCCAGCGACGACTGGAGCACAAGGGGAAGGCTCCTGATCAACAAGGGGGCAGTGCCCTGTCAGCAGGGTTTTTCCTATAACAGCGGGACCAATGACCAGTTTCTTTCCGTTGACCAGTTGCGGGTCATGGTGCGTCAGGGACAGCAGGAAGGGGTGTTCGGTGTCTGATGCCAGCGGATTCATTCCTTATGCACGACAAACCATAGACAGCGACGATATAGCAGCGGTCACCGCCGCGTTGCGTTCGGATTTGATTACCACGGGGCCGGTTGTCCGCACATTTGAAACCGAAATGTGCGATTTTTTGCATGTCCCTTATGGTGTTGCCGTTTCCAATGGCACAGCTGCACTGCATGCGGCCGTCTATGCGGCAGGCGTTGGGGACGGTGACGAGGTAATTGTGTCGCCCCTGACTTTCGCTGCGAGCGCGAACTGTGTGCTGTATCAGCGGGGGACGCCGATATTCGCCGACGTTGATGCTGATACGCTGCTGCTCAAACCAACAGCTGTTGAATCGAAAATCTCAAAACACACCAAAGCCGTTATCGCTGTGGACTACGCGGGACAGCCGTGCGACTACACTGCATTGCGCGCCCTGTGTGATCGCTATCACCTGACACTTATTGCGGATTGCGCACACAGTCCCGGGGCTGCATTCCAGAATAAAAGCAGTGCGCAATGGGCCGATATAGCCACATACAGCTTTCATCCGGTCAAGCATCTCACCAGCGGCGAAGGGGGCATGGTGGTCACCCGGAGCGAGACGCTGGCACGCCGAATGCGGCAGTTCAGAAACCACGGCATTGATTCCGATCACTTAAACCGGGCTGCCGCCGGCACCTTCGAATACCGCATGGTTACTCTGGGATACAATTATCGTATCTGCGATTTTCAGTGTGCCCTCGCATCCAGTCAGCTAAAAAAACTGGCTCACTGGATTGAGCGGCGTCGCCAGATTGCAGCGATGTATGATGACGCGTTCAACAGCGACGAGCGCATGGCGCCGCTCCGTGTGCACCATGACGCGTTTCATGTTTATCATCTGTACGTGATTCGACTTGCCACAAGGTACACCGCTGTGGACAGACGCGCGCTATTTGATCAGTTGCGCGCCAGCGGCATAGGCGTCAACGTGCATTATCTCCCGGTGTATCGTCACGACTATTACCAGCAACATTTTAAGGGTTGTTCGAACAATTGCCCTAATGCGGATGCCGCCTACGACAGAATCATTTCAATCCCCATGTACAGTGCATTGAGTGACCAACAGGTAATGCGGGTTATATCGGCTGTTCAAAAAGGCCTGGATAGTTTATCGGTCTGACTGGAAATCTGTAATGCCGACGACCGCGTCCAGCATCAGTGCGCCATCGTCAGTGAGCGCCAGGGGATGAATCTGGGACACCCCGATGTGCCGATCCAGCGACGTGCACATTGCGCCAAACCGACACAACGCCTGTGCAAATGATTCAATTTCCGGTGCGGTCAATGTTGGAAAAGCGACACTTACGGCGTCGTAACATGGTTCCAGCGAACAGGGGAGGGTAATCACGCCATCTGGTTGTTCGCTCATCTGACTGCGTTTGCCAAAATAAATGATGCGGCCCAGATGCTCGTGTTTTTTTGCGTCCAGCCAATAGAGCCTGTCTGTATCAATTTGTTCACTGACCAGAATTCCCAGCGCTTTGGGGCCACCCATCTTTTGCGAAAGGCTCATCAGCGACTGATACGCTTTTTGAATATCTGAAGGACCGATGACATCCCGAATAACTCCCCCAGCCGTCTTTCTGGAAAGGAAATTGGGCCTGACCAGCTTAAGTGTTGCCGGGCCGCCCAGCTCTCTGGCGAAACGCACAGCTTTGCTTGGCGAATCGCAGAGCATTTCATTGGGAGATTTCAGGCCAAATGCGCCCAGCAGTCTTTTGGATGTTGTTTCGGACAGAATCCGTGCGGGGGGGCGGGCGATCATTTGTACGATTTCCGCATCCGGTTGGATGTCCAGGGACAAGGGGCTTTTCACCCGCTTTGAAAAATGGCAAAACAGAGTGACCATTGCCCGACCAATAACCGTTGGTGACGCATCCAGCACCAGACTTTGTTTCTCAAATTCAAAAATAATCTGTGCAGCCTGGTTCATCTTTATTTTGGGCACCTCTATCGAATTGCCCGATGTTGAATGCTGCTGGAGCGCGTTGGCCAGATGCGCCATTACCGCAGATTTTGTATCTGCCAGATGCACAGTGGAAAATGGCCCCAGCGTGGGTCGGGTTTCGCTGAATATTCGAGCAATCAGAGCAAGGGTGTCGAGTTCGTCACATACAATGGCGCCTTCGTTTTCCAGCAACTTGAGCAGCAGCCAGCTATCATCACTGGCGGACAATTCCGTTGCCCAGACCAGCGTTAGCCCATGTTGGCGGTTACAGTGGCCGCACATCGAAATAATGGAAAAAGGCATTTTTTCGGACGGGACGATAATCAGCACGGGAAATGCGCTGGTGTCGATGAATCCGGCAATCTTTTTTTCGAACCCTTTGGCTGTGGTTATTACCTCGCAGCTGGTATCCTTGCCAATGCTCTGACTCAGATATCGCGTTGTCCGCGTATCGGGCGATACTATCATTGCATTGGTCACCTGTTCCATAACCACGCAATCATAAACCGGATTCGGCGAACAATGCAACCTTTGGGGCCATGGGACAGGAAACCGGGCGCGAAGTAAGATGCCAGATGGGTCGGACGCAAAAACGCATTAAGTTCCAGCGGTGGGGAGGTTCCGCAGCGAGGTCGGTGCGGGATTGTCCGTTGGCTCTGCTCCTGTCACTGACAGATTGGACGAGAAATTGATTCGACCGGGTCTGTGCCCGTGCCGGTGTTGGTGTCCGCACCATCGACGCTATCACTGTCAGTACCATAAATGGGACTGGAATCCACGTTGGCGTCGCCAACAGTGTTGGTGTCGCCAACAGCATTGCGGGGTGTATCGATTCCGCTCAGCGCTCCGGTGCCGGGGTTAACCGGAATCTGAACCAGATGGTCCAGGGCCATAACCTGAACAGAACCCTCACGCCCTGCAACGTCGCCAGAAACGCGGATATGTGCTCCAGTATCGTCCATTATTTACCAGCGGATGTGCTGGCTGAGCCGAAAACGCAAAGAGCTGTCTTATTTTTTTACTTGGCCATTGACTGGGGGCCGGTTAAATTAATTTTAGACATTTCACCAGGTTGCACGCTAAAACGTGAGGAGTCACGCCGCTTATGAAAATCCATGAATATCAGGCCAAACGACTGTTTTCCAGGTACGGCATTTCGGTGCCCCGGGGCGAAGTGGTATTTGATGAAGACGAAGCCGTGAATATTGCCGAGCTCCTGATGAAGCAGACCGGCACCCGCAAAGTGGTGCTTAAGGCTCAGGTGCATGCCGGGGGACGGGGGAAGGCCGGCGGTGTGAAGATCGTTGAGGGACTCGATAATGTGCGGCGCGTGGCGGCAGAACTATTGGGCAAACAGCTGGTCACCCATCAGACTGGGAGTGAGGGCACAAAGATCACCCGACTTCTGGTCGAAGAGGTGATTGAAATTGACAAGGAACTGTTTGTCAGCATTTTGATTGATCGCAGCAAAAAGAAACTGTGCATCATGTCATCCACCGATGGGGGGATGGACATCGAAACCGTGGCGGCCACCCATCCGGAGCGGTTGCAAAAAGAGTGGTTTGAACCGCTGGCCGGTCTGTTTCAGTTTATGGCCCGCAACATTACCGCGCGTCTGGGGTTGCATGGCAAGGTGTTGCACAAAAGTGTCATCGCCCTGCGGGCATTGGCCGATTTGTTTATTCGTGAGGACTGCTCGCTGGTGGAGGTGAATCCACTGGTGCTCACCAAAGGCGGCGACATCGTGGCGCTCGATGCCAAGATCACCTTCGACGACAACGCGGAGTACCGGCACCGGTTTCATGGGGAACTGGTGGACAAAA
>JAFGWT010000083.1 GCA_016937015.1 Deltaproteobacteria bacterium
CATTTACTGGGTCCCCGCCTCCGCGGGGACGACGGATTTTGCTTTTCATGTTGCGAAAACAGCTTTTTGCGACAGCCTCCTTCGCGGAGATGACGAACGGTACCTCGTTGATTCCATGTCAATGCGTTACTGTTTAACACATATCAGGCTTGGGCAGTTTTACAATGGTGAGCCAGAAATCCTCTATTGACCTGACGACTGCAACAAACTGTTCCAGGTCAATTGGCTTTGTTATGTAGCAATTGGCGTGCAGATTGTATGATTTAATAATATCGTCACAGTCAGATGAGGTGGTTAAAATAACAACAGGTATGGTTTTCAAATCTGCATCTTCTTTTATTTCCGCCAGAACCTCACGCCCGTCCTTTTTAGGCAGGTTCAAATCAAGTAATATCAAATCCGGCCGCCGTATATTGGAATACTGCCCCTCCCGACGAAGATATTTCATCGCCTCTTCACCGTCCTCAACATGGGCAAGAGAGTTGCGCATTTTGCTGTCTTTTAATGCTTCCTTGGCCAAACGCGCGTCACCGGGGTTGTCCTCAATCAGCAATATATCGATAATATTCACTGTGATGCTATTCATGCGTCATTTTCTCCTTTCAAGGTGAAATAAAAAGAGCTCCCTTTTCCTGGCGAGGAGTCAACCCAGATTCGCCCCCCATGCCGCTCAATAATCCGCTTACTGATGGCGAGCCCGATTCCGGTCCCTTCATAGCGACTGCCTGAGTTGAGATGTTGAAATATTTCAAATATTTTTTCGAAATATTTGTCATCAATTCCGATACCGTTATCCGCAACACAAAACTGCCAATCATATTTATTGCGCTGCGCTGAAACGGTGACATTGGGTTTATTTTCGCTACTGAATTTAATCGCGTTGCAAATCAGATTCTGAAACACCCGAACAAGCTGACCTTTATCGGCCATAACCACAGGTAATTGGGCTGCGGAAATGATCGCTTTTTTCTCGGATATCATCATTTCAAGATTGCCGATGGCTTCTGCCAAGGCAGAATGCGCGTCCACAGGCTCAAGCGACTTTCCTTTTGTTGTAACTCTTGAGTATTGCAATAAATCCTTAATCAGCTGCTGCATGCGGTTCGCGCCATTGACGGCGTACTGGATAAATTCATCCGCGTCCTCGTCCAGTTTTCCGACATATCGTTTAGCCAGAAGCTGGGTATAGCTTGATACCATCCGAAGTGGTTCCTGCAAATCGTGTGATGCCATATACGCAAATTGTTCCAAATCCCGGTTAGACCTTTCCAGCTGCGCCATCGCTTCTTTTAAAGGAGTGATATTGCTGATGCTGGTAACAAAATATACTGGTATATTTTCAGCATTTCGCAGCAAGCGGGTACTGACAGAGGTCCATACTATCGATCCGTTTTTGTGAATGTAGCGTTTTTCAATTTCTCTTGTTTCGGCTATTCCATCCAGCAGGTCTTTAATAAGCTTTTGGGACTCCGCAATATCTTCAGGGTGTGTGATATTGGCAAAATTGATTTTTTGCATTTCAGAAACCGTGTAGCCAAGCATGTTTGCGAAGGCCTCATTTATTTCCAGCAGTGTTCCGTCAGCACCAGTCAGACTTTTGCCGACAGTGGACGAATGAAAAACAGTACTGAATTTGGCTTCGAGGTCTGCGCGTTCCATTTCCGCCTGGCGCTGAGGGGTTCGATCGTGGAAGGTCGCCAGAAATTCAGCTCCGAAGGTGACACCGGAGATTTCAACCAGTTTGTCAGTGCCATCCCTGCACGTCACCCGGTATTCCGCAGAACGTATGTCACTGCCGTTTTTTGTTGCATCATTTACAAACGCATCCCATGTTTCAACCACCCAGCGACGATAATCACTATTGGGATATGCCTTTTGAAACCAGGCGTCCAACGTGGGAATATCAGCGATAGTATACCCAAACATTTGCTCGAATCTGATATTGACGAATATGACGTTACCATTGCTGTCCACATGACAAAAAGGCGTTGGCGCCAGCCGCATCAAATGATAGAAGCGCGACTCACTTTCTGAACGACACGGGCACTCCTGTAACTCTTTAATTTTTTGTCGGGCCAGTTTCAGTTTCTCCATCAACTCTGTCCTGCTCTGATGTTCATCGCACACGAAGCACCAATCCTTTGCCGCACTCAAAAAAATGAAAAGAGCGCATGCTTTAAATTTTTAACCGGCATTCCTCTGTACTTTGCCAAAATCCAATTCCTCTGAGCTGCAACACATTTTTTTTGTACCTCAAAGTGTACCCGCGTATGGCGCCCGCGCAATCCAATATCCAAACCATCTTTGAATTACAGGATGCACATTTCGATTTCCATTTTGGGTAACTGATTGAGATTCAATAATTTTATGTATTGTTTCACTGTCAGATAAACACCCCGCACCTGCCCTTTTTAAAAGGGGCCGCTGGAGCGGCGACCGGTTTGGGTACGCCAGCAAAATTGCGGGAACACGCGCTGCTTTGCCGCGCGCCCGCAAGGCCCGACCGAGGTGTCGCCATAGCTACATCGACCGAGGGAATGAGGACAAAAGCGCAAAGATGCCGGATTACTGCGATTGCAGCAAGGTTTCAAACCGGTCGCCGCTCCAGGATTTCCACAATCCGAATCGGTTCAGGCTACGCTATGCCGCGGGGCGGGAGGAGGCTGACCCGTGAATCGCCGCTGCCGGGGCGTCCAGAGTTTCCGCAGATGTCGTTATCAGGATTGACTGATTTGCGGATTTTGACTGGGCCCGCACCGCCCGCTGTCGTTCGCGGCTAACCGTTCGCAGATTATGGGTCAGGCCCAGGGCACTCAATCCCCGAATCAGCCATTTGGAGGGATCCCATTGCCAGAACCTGATACCGTTGCGATAGTCCGAGGGATGCGCGTGATGATAATTATGATACCCCTCACCGAAGGTCAGCACTGCGAGAATGAAATTATCTCTTGCGGTGTTGCCCGTGGACCAGGGTCTTGTCCCAATAATATGAGCCAGCGAGTTAATGAAAAACGTGGTGTGATGGGTGACCACCAGCCGAAGGAATCCCGCCACCAGCATCATCTCAGGCACATTGCCAAACACCAGCCCCAGCCCCAGTGGCACCGCAAGGTTGATACCCACCGCGAGCGGCAGATAATATTTGTGTTGCCAGCGAACAATCGGATCTTTGTTCAAATCCCGTACATTGGAAAAATCCATGGGGGCACTGGGATAGTCTCTGAGCATCCATCCGATGTGCGAAAACCAGAATCCCCTGGTGGCGGCGTAGGGGTCTTTGTACGGATCATCCACATGGCCGTGATGCCGACGGTGGTCCGATGCCCATTTTAAAATCGAATTTTCAAGGGCCAATGCCCCAACCAGGGCCAGCATCAGGCGCACCGACCAATGGGCATTGAACGATTTGTGGCTCCACAATCGATGATATCCGGTGGTGATAGCCATGTTGCAGGCCGAAAACAGCACCGCGAAAGCAATCCACGCCTCCGCCGTAAAGCCAAAAATCAGGCCGTAAATCGGTACGCCCAAAACCGCCACGGCGGTCGTTCCAATAAACATCCCCAAAATATCCCATCTTAACGGGGCCTTTTGAAAATTCATTTCGAGTTGCGATTTTGAATCTCTGGTTACTTTCATATCAGTTGCCTCACGGTGCCGTTCTCAGAATGCGCGGCCAATCGAAGTTTACCCTTTGGGGCAAAGTGTTCACCAAATACATGTAGTGACGGAAAGTCATGGGTCAGTCAGGAAAATGATAAATTGTGTCACCAAACGGTCATACAGATACTTATTTACGATTTATATTCGCACATTTCGCACTGGTGGATAGACATGGAAAAAATGGGACCCATGGGGCATAGGCATGGGAATAAGGTGCGCCCCTTCTTCAGAAGATCAGGCAATCGAAATGGCAGCAGGTGGGACAGACGCTTGATTGCAGGGGGTATCGTGGTTACTGAGTGGCGGCGCGCACTGGAGGGAGAATTGTATGTCAAGTGACGCTGAGGTGCTTTATGAACATAGGGTAATCGACCTCGAAGAGGTAACGGCCGGCAAATGTTGCCTTCGTTTTGAAAGGCGGTTTGACTTTACGGCGGGTCAGGTGGTGGCTGTGGGGCATAAGGCGGACGCCGTGCCCAGGCTTTACAGTATATGCAGCGGCGAACGGGATTTGGAGATGCAGCTGCTTTTCGATGTAAAGCAGGACGGTGACCTGACACCGAAGCTCGCCGCCATGAAAGCAGGCGACTCCCTTTGGGTGAGCAAACCGTATGGACAGTTTCTACCCCAGTCTGACATGCCCATGTGGTGGATTGCAACGGGGACCGGCATTGCGCCCTTTTATTCGATGATGCAATCGGGACATGAGGCAAAACGTCTGATTCACGGGGCCCGCGACGTGTCGCAGTTTTACTTTGAACCGCAATTTCAATGCAGATTTGGCGACAGCTACGTTCGCTGCTGTTCACAGGGGGAACATAAAACGGCATTTAACGGTCGCGTCACGGCATATCTGGCATCCCTTGATGCGCCGCCGACGGACGTCAGATACTACGTCTGCGGTCACCCCCTGATGGTGGTTGAAATGCGGGATATATTGATTGCAAAGGGTGTTCCGTTTGGGAACATTATTGCAGAAATTTACTGTTAGGGAACAAAAATGACTTCGATGGCGAAACAGGCACTGTATGGCAAAACCCTTTTGGAACTTCAGGCGATTGTCGACGCCCATGGATTGCCCCCGTTTACGGCCCGGCAACTGGCGCAGTGGCTCTACAAAAGCGAGGTCTGGTCGATTGATGAGATGACCAACATCTCTAAGGATAATCGGTCGCTGCTCAAAGCGTCCTTTGATGTGGGGCGATGTTCCCCTGTAAAAGTGCAGACCAGCGTCGATGGCACACGGAAGTATCTGTTTTCTGCAGGGGGGGATAAATACGTGGAAACAGCCACCATCCCCGACCAGGACCGGCTGACGGTGTGTGTGTCGACGCAGGTGGGGTGCAAAATGGGATGTCTGTTTTGCATGACCGGCAAGCAGGGATTTGGCGGCCAGCTGTCAGCCGGAGAAATTGTGAATCAGATACGCAGTATCGATAACGCCGCCGGTGTCACCAATATCGTGTACATGGGGATGGGCGAGCCCCTTGACAATCTGAATGAAGTGCTGCGGAGCATTGACATCCTCACCGCCGAGTGGGGCTACGCCATGAGCCCAAGGCGAATTACAGTATCCACCATTGGGGTGCTTCCCGCGATGAAGACTTTTCTGGACGCCTGTGAGTGCGGTCTGGCCATTAGCATGCACACCCCGTTTGAGAAGGAACGCCAGCAGTTGATGCCGGCTCAAATGGCATGGCCGCTATCGCGGGTGCTCAAGGAAGTGCGGGGGTTTGATTTTGGCCGCCAGCGCAAACTGTCCTTTGAGTACATTGTGTTTGCCGGACTCAATGACACACCGGCACACGTGAAGGAACTGGCGAGAATTCTCAATGGCATAAGAAGTCACATCAACCTGATACGTTTTCATGCCATACCCAATTCCCCGTTGCAAACAACCGACGAAGGGCGACTGCAGCAATTTAAGGATGCCCTGA
>JAFGWT010000084.1 GCA_016937015.1 Deltaproteobacteria bacterium
ATTGTTCGCTGTTGAAAAATTCTGCCATTTGGTGTGGCCTTCGTTTCTTAGCCGAAGCGTGATGTCACCTAAATGAAAAAATCCATCTCCTGTGCGTTCGGACAATCTGTCTGAAGGGGTAAAATCAAACCGCATGTCCGTCTTGGGAATCAATGCCATTATTGTCTGTGACGCCGGGTTTAACGCGACGCAAAATTGCGCTGTTTCGAAATTGATCGCGCCGGGCACATGATTGCAGTCTCCCTCAATCCAGTTCACATCAGCCATTTCCCTGTCCGTGCCAGTATCTGTCTCGATGTCAGAATCTCCATCTGCATCCCCGCCGCCATCCCCATCGGAATCCGAGCCACCGTCCGTGTCGATATACTGGTCTCCATCACCGTCCGTATCGGAATCTGAATCCGTATCCGTGTCTGTATCTCCGTCGGCGTCGGCATCGACATCTGCATCTGAATCGCCGTCAACGTCACTATCAACATCACTGTCACTGTCTGCGTCACTGTCACTGTCAGTATCGCCGTCACTATCACTGTCACTGTCACCGTCTGCGTCACTGTCACTGTCACTGTCTGCGTCACTGTCACTATCGCTATGGCCGTCACTATCACCATCGGTGTTGGTTTTCTGAGCACCGTTGTCTTCTGAACATGACATGACGAACACGAAAATTATAATGCAGCGCAAACCCAAAAGACCCGTTATCCTGATCATGTGGCAACTCCTCTCATCCAAGGGCCATTCCCCGTTTCCCTTGTCAGACGCTGCGAGTGCCTGAAGCAGCTCATGAATCCGACGTCCGGTCACGACAACGCAACGCACATTAATAGGGGGTTGGTACAAAAAAATGATGGAACAATGCCTTTCCACAGATTCTGAGACCTTTCGCGCCCAGAACGTTTCGCCCCATCCCATAAGACCAGCAAATTGATATGACACGAACATGCAATCCAAACGCCGCTTTGCCGTCCCGGTGGTTAGTGGTAAAATATTGGGTAATGCCGGATAACGCATTTTTCTGAGCCGATTTTCGGTTATTGCTCGTCGTTGGGTTGAAAGGATGTTTTCTCTCAAATGAAAGTCGGTCCCGCAAATTCGGCAACCTCAGACACGCCTCGTCATCAGGTGGTTTTTCTGGACCCGGCTCACGCCATTGTTGATGGGCTGAAACGTAAAGATCCCAATGCGTTATCAGATCTGTTCGACGCATACGCCCCGCTCATTCAGAAAATTCTGGCGCGCATCCCTGGGGCCGATCATTTCGAACTGGAAGACTGTCTGCAGGACACATTCATTTCCGCCTTCAAAAACGCCAAACAACTGCAGGAACCGGGATTTTTGAAAAGCTGGCTAACGCGCATCGCCATACACCGTGCCGTGGATGAATTGCGAAAACGAAAACGGGGAAGCTGGTTACAGTTTTCATCCCCGGAAGCACTGCCCGCCATCCCTGTCGCACCCTCCTGTTTTGAAGATCAGGAAGCGATTGCGGCGGTGTATGACGTGCTGGCGTCGCTCCCGGCAAAACAACGTGTTGTTTTTACACTGAGGCGACTTGAAAAGATGACGATTTCCGAGATAGCGGCTGCCTGCGATATTTCCGAAGCGACAGTGAAGCGGCGAATAACCACCGCACAGGCGCGCTTTGAAAAAAAAGTCCGAGCAACCCCGGCTCTCGAAAACTGGTTAAGTGACAACGGGCTGTGGAGGGAAAAATGAACCATCCAGTGCACCATCAAAATGCATTCGAAAAGCTGGCGCGGGTCCAGGAAGAGCAACTGCTGCAAATTCAGCCGTCTCTGACACGGACCAAAAATGAAGTGCTGTCGCGTTTGGACGCTCAGCACAGTTTTCTTTCCGCGTTCTGCAACCAGTCCAGCTTAAAGTGGGGTATCATCGCCGCAGCAGTATTGGCGGTTGCAGGCGCAACGACATTTTTCTTCGGGCATACTCATTTATCGGATTCAGCAACAGTAAAAGACACACCCAGTCATTGGATTGTCGCCACCGCCCAAAGAGCGGCATCTCATGAATTTTCAGATGGCTCATCAATTGTGCTTTCGCCGAAATCATCTGCCAGAGTGTTACAATCCACGCCCCATTCGGTTCGGATAAGCCTTGAGAACGGCGAAATAACCACAAAGGTGATCCACGCGACCCAGACGAATTGGCTCCTCGAAGCAGGACCTTACACCGTGCGGGTAACAGGCACCCACTTTTCTCTCGGCTGGGATGCTGATTCAGCCCATTTCAGTCTCTCGCTGCGGCAAGGCTCTGTGCTGGTAAAAGGCCCCCTGATTGAAGAGGGCAAAAGAGTTCAAACCGGTGAGCGGATGGATGCGTGGCCTGAGACCAAACGGATGGAATTTGCAGGGACGAGTCCAATTGATGATTCTGTGGATACACCGCCGGCTTTGTTCACGGATATTGCTGCAGCAAAAACGATCGCCCCCTCTTCACAGACGGACGGCCGTCCCCGACATACCCTTGAAAATCCGGTTGGCAATACCGCGACACGTGGTCCCGATTCCGTCAGTTCAGGATCTTCATCAAAAGCAAATACCAAACACCTGCGAGTGTCTTTGGGCAATTCCCCTGCAAATGAATCATGGGAAACATTATGCAGCCGTGGGGAGTTTCAAACCATATTGACGCTGGCGCAGGAAAAGGGGTTGCAACGTGTATTTCAGCAGGGCACACTTGCCGACTTAATGGCACTGGGAGAAGCGGCACGGTTAACAAGGCATGCCACCCTCTCCAACGATGTATA
This sequence comes from Deltaproteobacteria bacterium, assembly GCA_016937015.1. Lineage (GTDB taxonomy): Bacteria > Myxococcota_A > Polyangia > JAAYKL01 > JAAYKL01 > JAFGXQ01. The sequence goes on from JAFGWT010000084.1 coordinate 2,768, forward strand.
TCTGGCAATACGGCAACGTTTTGCGGGCACGCCCCAGTCCAGCGCATCGGCTTTTTATCTTGGAAAAATCGCCTTTGATCAAAGTCATGCATACAGTCGTGCGGCGGAATGGTTGAATGTGTATATTCGGGAAGCCCCAGGAGGACCATTTGCCAGAGATGCCCTTGGAAAACTTATTGAATCGCAGTTGCATACCGGTCAGAGGCATGCAGCGGCACAGAATGCGACCCAGTACATGGACAGATATCCGGGCGGGCCACATGTCACCATCGCTCAAAAAGCGCTGGGAGCCAACTGATTGCGTCAGGGCCTGATTACAGCGATAATCGTGTTTTGTGCAATGCCGGTGTTGCTATGGTCATCGGACTGTCACTGTGCGGAAAAATGCAGCGTGGCCATTCATTACGCAAAGGGATACGAAGCCTTCTTTTTACGGTTGCAGGCAGAAGTTCGAATTGCCGGGTTTGACACAGTCAGGAAGACTGACAGTGAAATTCCAGCAGATGACATTATTGACACCCCAGACACCGCAGACACCGCACTGGCATCCGTCTGCGCATTTGTGGTTATAAGGCGGCTATCCGAAACGGTAACACTTTACTACCGCCCCCCGGACGATCAATTATTGCGCACCGAGATGCCCTTGCCTGTTCGTGTTGAAGAGGAACAGGTAACAGCGCTGCACATTGCGGAGCTGCTGCGGGTCACTCTTCACGCGCCGCAACAGAAACCGCCGCCGCCGTCGAAAGTGGTAACGACCATACCAATTGAACAATCCAGACGGCGAAGGGCCGATTCTCTCACCGGGCAACTGGGGGTGAATCTGGTGTGGGGCCTGGGTAACGGTCCCCCGCAATTGGGTGTGGACGGTGACTTCGGGTTTCGAATACATCGGTCTGTATTTGCTTCGGTATTTTTTATGGCCCCCCTCAGAGCTGTGTCGCTGACATGGCCGGAAGGGAGCGCCCGATTTCACCTGTGGAACGCGGGTGTCAATGTGGGCATTTCATCCTCAAGGGGCTGGATTCGCCCGGTTCTCCGTCTGGGATATACCTTATGGTATTTAAAGGCAGCCGCGTCGTCCTTACAGGGGTTTGAAGGATTTTCCGAGACACGTCTCACCTCGGGGCCGTCCCTGTATGCCGGTGGCATTTTCGCCATACGCCAGACACGGATTGGTGTTGCGCTGGAGGGGATGGTGTCAGTAATCACTTTAAAAACGGAGTATACCGTGGTTGAACGACCTGTGGCAACTGTTGGCCATTTGTTGACTGGTGTTTTTCTTGGGCTGGTCTGGTTACCAGGAACGGAACGAAAATGACACTGAAATCGTATCACTTTTGGGTTGCAGTGACGCTTTGGTGTCTGACGCTGTTGTCAGGCGGCTGCAGCAAACGGGAGGTGGCGCTGATTCGGCAAATGGG
>JAFGWT010000085.1 GCA_016937015.1 Deltaproteobacteria bacterium
ACTACGATGAATATTGACGGATACGCTCAGAATGGCCCGCTTAAGCGATCACGCATGGCCGTGTCTGTATGGCTGGTGGCCACCGTGGTGGGAATCTGGGCATCCCGGCGCATTGCATTTCTGTTAAAACTCTTTGGTGAGCGGACCAGTATTGCGGTGATGGCATTTGGGCTGGCGCTGATTTTATCCGGCCTGTTTGAGGAAGCGGGGCTGGCGATGATTATCGGTGCCTATGTGATGGGGCTCTCGTTGTCCCAATCAGATATTGTCCATGTGATAAGAGAGCGACTGCACACCATTTACGCGCTGATGGTACCGGTGTTTTTCTGTGTGACCGGTATGTTCATCAATGTTCGTGCCATGGCCGATACCCAGGTGCTGCTGTTTGCGGCCATCTACACGGTTTTCGCCTTTGGGGCCAAGTTTCTGGGATGTGGTCTGCCCGCCCTGATGGCGCAGTTTAATTTACTGGGGGCATCGCGAATCGGTCTTGGAATGGTGCCACGGGGAGAGGTGGGCCTGATTATCGCAACTTTGGGCCTCGCAGCGGGCGTGCTGAACGACAACCTGTTTGCGGCCATTATTATTATGGTTGTTGTGAACACCGTGGTCGCCCCCCTTGGCCTTGTTAAACTGTTTGAGCGTTCTGCGCCAGGGGTGGTGTCCAGTGCAGCGGTGAAATCCGACACCACGGCACTCCATTTTAACTTCAGCAGCTATTCGCTGGTGGATCTGTTTGTGGCCAAGCTGACCGAAGTGTTTGAAGCAGACGGCTTTTTCACCCATGTGCTCAGTCCTCGCGACCGTCTCTATCAGGCGCGAAAGGAACACCGCGTGATAGAATACCAGAGAAAGGAAACCACATTTACGGTGGTGTTCAACGAGGCGCATACGCGACTGGTGCATACCGCCATTCTGGACGCCGTGGCCTCGGTGGAGCTGGCGGTAAAGGAGCTCAGGAGTCCGTTGCGCGATGCCGAACTGCAGGAGACATTGGTGTCAAAGACAACGGATGTTGGTCGGGTCAGCACCCACGAAATCGTTCAGGTACTGAAGCCTCATATGATTAAAACCGATTTGCACGGCCACTCCAAATCTGAAGTGATTCACGAGCTGCTCACATTTCTATGTGACACGGGTCAGCTGCCCCGTCGTCACTTTAACGCGGTTCTGGATGAAATCATGACGCGGGAGGCGTGCATGTCTACCGGGTTTTCGGGCGGTCTTGCCATTCCTCACGCCCGGGTGAACTGCATTGATGACCTGGTGTGCGTTGTGGGCGTTTACCCCCATGGCATTGCATTTGATGCATTCGATGGCAATCCGTCTCACGTGTTTGCTCTGGTGCTCTCCCCCGAATCCAGGCCCACGCCTCACCTGGAGTTCATCGCCGAAGTTGCCGGCGCATTTCAGCGGTTCGGTTCAGAAGCGTTTTTGAAAGCCCGGAATACCGACGCCATCTACGAAATGCTGGTGGATAAAAAGCAATAGGTGGTATGCTTGCTGTACGTTTAAAGCAAAGGACCTGAATATGAATCTCAACACACTTAAACTGCTCGAAGCCAAATTCATGCGTTTCTATCCCGGCGGGTTCGCACATCCGGAGCTTGAGAAAATCGGTAAGAAGCACAAAATGCCCCAAATGATTGCCTTCGCAAAGGAAAGCTTTGCCAAAGAGTGCTTTTCCAATGGCGCGCAAATCATTGAGCGCATGATTCAGATGGTGTCCAAATCCAGTATGGTATCGGTGTTTGAAAAGCCGCGGTTTCGCGATTACATCCGTTCGCTTTCTGATGACCAGCGCACCGTGCTTGTTAAGGGGCTCGACGAATTGCTCCATGGCAGCGAGGAAACCGGTTTTAACATGATTCTGGATGTTCTCGATGACGGCAAACTGGCCAAATGGACACTGATTTCCGTCTGGCAGGCCTACTACATGCCCCAAAAAGGCGTGTTTATCAAACCCACCACCGTTAAAAACATCATCCAGACACTGGAACTGGACGGCCTGCAGTACGACTCCCGGCCGGATTACGCTTTCTACAAAAAGTACCGCGCTGTCATCAACAAAATCAAAAAGGAAGTCGACCCCTCATTCAGCTCAAGCAACGCCGCCTTCTCCGGCTTTTTAATGATGGCCATGGAGATGTGAAGGGGATTTCACTTTGAAAAAAAAGAAGTGTACTGCGCGAGAAGTGCACAATTTCCCCCTCAGGCACATCAAAAAATCAAAACACCTGTTCCCGAAAAGAATGGTTCCGGTGTTTTATTTAGTACCGATTCAGCCATGTTGATGCTAAGGTGGAACATGGTTAAAACCGCTTTAGGGAATGTTTAAATCCGGTGTGGCCGGGCTGTTGAGACCAGATTTGAAACGTTTTTTGATTTGATGCATAACCGCTTATGAAATGGATGTTTCACATACCTGATGATGGATTGGCGTCTGCCGGAAGACAGCTGACCATTACCGCCGACAACTGGTTCGCCGCACTGAAGGATGGCCTCGCCCGCTGCAATGGCAGCACGGTGGGGAATATCTCCTGTATGCCCACTGACGATGGTTCTGTCGAGGTGCGCGACTACCTGTCGGGGCGGGTGTTTTATCTGCACCCGTTTTCGGAGGGGGATGGGGGCGGCGGGCCGTCCACTCATGTGGAGATTTTTGGCCGCAGCGATGAATCTGCCAACGATGGCGCGGTTTCCTACCGGGAGCGGCTGGTGTACGTGCCGGCGGGTTTTTCGGTGGCGGACAGCGAGGTGATCGCCAGGGACATCCTCAACGCCAATATGACACCGTCTGAAGATGATCAGCTGGTGGTGGCGGTTCATGTTTACGATCATCATTTTACGGAGCGACCAGTCAGACCGGCGCTGGTGCGGATGGCTTGGCAACAGTGGAACCCAAATGACATTATGGTGGATTATCCTCTTTCGGATCCTGACAAATTGGCATCCGGCGGGGTGACTTCTTATTTATTAACTCATAACCGGGATGCAGTTGCAGCGGACACGCCGCCGGGCACTGCGCCGCGCGATGTTCGCGATGTTCGCGATGATATCGGGGCGGCCGCAGGTGCGGCGGGAAAGCGCGATTGCGGAAAGACACAGGGGAAAAAGGTGAATGCATTAACAGTGTCTCAAAGAGTTTCTCAAACCGTTTCGGAAAATCCGTCGAGGCGTATGGATGGGAACATCGCGACGGATAGTGGGCGCTGGCGGGAGGGGGAGCGAAAAACGCTGCCGGCGGTGGCTGCGGTGGATGGCGGCGTGATGTGGGCGTTTGAGCAGTTGCAGCAGATGTACACCATTCACAGTCATGATGAGGTGGCTGCGTTTATTCAGGACACGCTTATTCAGGCGATTCCGTCCGAGGCGTGTGCGGTGCTGCTCAACACCCCGGGCAAGGATGAGCTGTACCTGGCTGCGCAGCAGGGCTTTTCGGATGTGGCGCCGGAAAGTATCCGGATTCCCGCCATCGGGGGCATTGTCGGTGCAGCGCTGCGGCTGGGCGCGGTAATGAATGTGGCGGATCCGGAGGACGAGCGGTTTAATGTTGAAGTGGATTTGCGCGGCAGCTTTTCGGTGCGCAACGTGCTGGTGGCGCCCATTGCCTTTGAGGGGCATATTTTTGGTGTCATTGAGCTGTTCAACCGGGAGGTGGATGCGTCGTTTGACGAGGAGGACGCCAATGCGCTGTCGTACGTGGCAGGGGCCTTTGCCGATTACATTTGCAATTCGCTGCCAAGCCGGGAACCGGATTTCAGTGAGCGGGAATTTCAACTGCTCAAAGCCGAAGCGGCACGCCAGGCGGAGGCGCGGCGAAAAGCGGATTTGGCAGCGCGTCGTGAAGCGGAGGCGCGGCGGGAGGCGGTTATGCAAAAAAGAAAGGCCGCTGCTGCACGGCACGGGAAGAGTGCCACCGCCGCAAAGTCGAAAACCGGTTTGGCACCGTCAAAAGCAACCCGATTCAAGGATAAAAAAGGGGGTAGCCAGTCAGGGGCAGCGGCAAAAAATTCAGGTGACCCCAATCCCACGGATGCACAAACCAGTCGAAATAATAACGCCGCAGGGCATGCAGGGGCAACTGCAGGTGCAACTGCAGGTGCAACTGATGACAACCGCCGTGAATCGGTAGCGCCTGCAAAAACAAAAAAGGGGGCAGGCGGCGTCTCCCGAAAAAAAGCGAAGTCGAAAAAGCCCTGAAAAATGGCTACATTTTTGTGCCTTTGACACACGCGTTGAGGCGCATTATCCACCTTTTCTCTGATTTTTCTGTCATGGACAAAAAAAATCGTAATTTTAGGTACATTGTAACCGTTTCCAGTTGTAGTGTCTTGACGGCATAATCGCCGCCTGATAAATAACTCCGCGAGTTTTTTGAAATTTTTGAAAAATCAGCCTTTGAAAATCCTACTTCGTCCGAAAGTCTGTTGGAGGCAGAGGTAATTATGAGTCCGACTCTTCTATGTATCGCATCCGGTGGTTCTCTGGTCGATGTGGACGGTACCTTCTTTATTCAGATGGGCATCTTTTTTGTGATGTTCATATTTCTTCATTTTGCGCTGTTCAAACCTGTGATGCGGATGATTGCCGCACGCCACGAGGCAACGGTGGGGACAACGAAAAAGTCACAGGTCCTTTGCGAAGAGGCGGCCGAGCTGGTGGCGGATGTGGACCGGAAGCTTGCGGAGATTCGCGAAGAGGCGGCGTGGGAGCGCAACCGGATCATCGGTGACGCCCGGAAGACGGAGCGGGAACTGCTGGCGGCGGCGCAGGAAGCGTCCCGCAGGGAGATGGCGAACGCGCGGGGGCAGATGAGTGAAAGCGCCACTGGAGTGAGGGAACAGTTAAAAAAGGAACTGGGTGCACTGGCCGACGCCGTGGCGTCCAGGCTAATGAATCGGGCAGGTTGAAGGAGGATATGGTGAAATCTTTAAAACCATTTTTAATGACCCTGCTGTTCTCTCTTTTACTGGCTGTTTCCGGTAATGGGTATGCGGAAGATGCCCAAAGCACCCGCGAGGCCACTGCGGCAGGCTCGCACGAATCTTCAGGGGACGAAGCCGGCGCACACGAGGGCCATGACGCCCATGCCCTCAACTGGATTGACTTATCAAACGAGGAAACCCCGCCGCTTGTACCGATGTTTTTCAATTTTATCATCGTTGCGTTCGCTGTGTATTTTCTGTTGCGCAAGGGTCTGGGCGCGAAAATTCGCAATCGCCGCAAGGACCTTGAGGAAGCGCTGGCCGAAGCCAATGCCCTGAAAAAAGAGGCTGAAGCGGCCATGGCACAGGCGCGGGAACGAAGTGAGCGACTGGACGACGAGATGGCCCGGATTCGCGCCGAAATTCTTGAGGCGGCCAAGGCGCAGGCGGCCCGGATTGAATCGGAAGCGGCCGCGCGGGCGGAGCGAATGCAGGGGGAATCCGCTGCATTGATTGCGCAGGAAGTGGCGATGATGGCAGCGGCGATTCGCCGGGAAGCGGTCAACGAGATCATTGCAATTGCAGAAAAGCGGATTGCTGAAAAACTGAACAGCACCGATCACGAGAAGCTGGCCAAAGAGTATGTGAACTCAGTCATGTCGGCTGTTCAGACGGGGAAATAGAGGTGATTCATGGCTAACGGCAGTATCGCGCGCAGGTGGGCAAAGGCGTTGTTTTTGCTGGCAGAGCAGGAGAATCGATTGCTGGTTGTGTCCAGGGAAATCGATCGCGTGGCGGAGGCATGGGTGTCCAGTCAAGACCTGCAAAGCGCCATGGCCAACCCCATGCTGGACAGGAAAATCCGTTCGACGATTCTGGGGGAGGTGCTCAAGGCGCTGGCAGTCTCTAAAACCATGGAGAATTTCGTGCGGTTGCTTAATGACAAACACCGCATCGGAGAGCTGGCCGGCATCGCAAGAGCATTTCAGCTTCTGGCGGATCAGAAGGAAAACCGGATTCGGGCAGAGGTGATTAGTGCGGTGCCCCTGGACGACACGGTGGTGGCCAGCATTCAGGCGGCGATTGAGGCGGCGACCCGGAAAAAGGTATTGATTACCAGACGCGAGGACAGCTCGCTGATTGGTGGCGTTGTAACCAGAGTTGGGGACCTGATGTATGATGGGTCCATCAGGACACAGCTTAACAGAATAAAAGAGGGTATGCTGGGCGGATAACCGTTTTTCAGATTCCTCCTCACTGCGCAAAACGCGCTATTTTGGGTGAAAAGATTATGCAGCTTCGAGCAGAAGAGATCAGTAAAATCATCAAACAGCAAATCGAAAACTACGATCGCAAAGTGGAAGTGATGGAAACCGGAACCATCCTCACAGTGGGGGACGGTATTGCGAGGGTTTATGGTCTGGATGGCGCGATGGCCGGTGAGCTGGTGGAGTTTCCGCACAGCATCATGGGGATGGTGCTCAACCTCGAAGAGGACAATGTGGGTATTGTGCTCTTTGGTGAGGATACCGAGCTTCGCGAAGGAGATATTGTTAAACGAACCGGTCGTATTGCGGATACCCCCGTGGGAGAGGCGCTGCTTGGTCGTGTGGTCAATGCGCTGGGCCAGCCCATTGATGGCAAAGGCCCAATCAAATCCGAAAAAACGTCCCGAATAGAGATTAAGGCGCCGGGGATTGTGCAGCGCGAGCCGGTGACCGAACCATTGCAGACCGGCATTAAAGCGGTGGACTCCATGATTCCCATCGGTCGGGGACAGCGGGAGCTGATTCTGGGCGACCGCGGTGTGGGCAAGACCGCCATCGCGGTGGACACCATCATTAATCAGAAACATACCGGCGTAAAATGCATTTATGTGGCGATTGGACAGAAACAGTCCACTGTGGCGCAGGTGGTGGCCCGTCTGGAACAGCATGGCGCCATGGAATACACCACGGTGGTTGCGGCCACAGCGTCCGATATGGCGCCGCTGCAGTTTCTGGCGCCCTACACCGGTGCGGCCATGGGCGAGTATTTTCGAGACAATGGCATGCATGCACTGGTGGTTTACGACGATCTTTCCAAACAGGCCGTGGCCTACCGCGAGCTGTCGCTGCTGCTGCGCCGTCCACCAGGGCGCGAGGCTTACCCCGGTGACGTGTTCAATCTGCACAGCCGTCTTCTGGAGCGCGCGGCCAAGATGCACCGCAGCCTTGGTGGCGGTTCACTGACCGCATTGCCAATTATTGAAACTCAGGCGGGCGACGTGTCTGCGTACATTCCCACCAATGTGATTTCGATTACGGATGGTCAGATTTATCTGGAGCCGGACCTGTTTTACGCCGGTCAGCGCCCCGCCATTAACGTGGGTATTTCGGTTTCCCGCGTGGGTGGCAATGCGCAAATCAAGGCCATGAAAAAGATCGCCGGTCCCATGCGTCTTGAGATGGCCCGTTTCCGGGAGATGAAGGCGTTTGCCCAGTTTGCGTCGGATTTGGATGAAGCCACCAGGCAGCAGCTGGAGCGCGGGTATCGGCTTGAAGAGTTGCTTAAGCAGGGACAGTACGCCCCGCTGCCGGTGGCAAAGCAGGTGGTGTCCATCTGGGCGGCCATTAACGGATATCTTGATGACTGCGAGGTCTCCGATGTGTCCCGGTACGAGCAGGAGATGTTTGCGTTCATTGACAGTTCGAAACCGGAGCTGCTGACGCTGATTGCGGAAAAGCAGGTACTGGACGACGAAGTGACTGGCGCGTTGAAGTCGGCGTTGGATGAGTTTGCCAAAACCTTTGTCGCATCCTGACCGATTTTTTAACCATTGAGACAGGCAGCCTGCGGTGACGCGGCACTGAAACGGATAAAGAAGAGCTATGGCAAATCTTAAAGAGATACGACGGCGGATCACCAGCGTTCAGGGCACTCAGAAGATTACCCGTGCCATGAAGATGGTTGCCGCGGCAAAACTTCGTAAAGCCCAGGAGCAGGCGGAGCGCTTTCGTGAATACTCACGGCTGACTTCGGATGTGCTTTCCGAAGTGGCTGCGGACGCGACAGACGCTGTGCATCCCCTCCTGCAGCGTCGCGACGTGAAAAGGTCGCTGATTGTGGTGGTCTCGTCGGACCGGGGACTGTGCGGCGGGTTCAACAGCAATCTGAATCGCCTGGTGGCAGACCGTCTGAAGCGCAGTGAGGTGCCCGCAAAGCTGGCGGTGGTGGGTAAAAAATCCAAAAGCTATTTTGAGCATCGCCATGTGGAGATTGAGCAGTATTACAGCGATATTCTCGACGAACTCAATTACGACAGGGCGGCGTCCATTGCAAAGGAGCTGGCCGCACTGTATGAGATGGGTGAGTACGACAGTATTTCACTGGCCTACAACGAAATGATTTCGGTTGTGTCACAGGTGCCTGCTGTTCATCCTCTGCTGCCGGTGGCCCCGCCAGAGAAGACGGAGGAGAGTTCCAAAGAGATTGGCCCTGCCGGATTTGTGTTTGAGCCGGATAAAAAGGCGCTGCTCGCCTCGCTGCTTCCCCGCTATGTGGAGGTAAAGGTGTTTGGCGCACTTCTGGAATCTGTGGCAGCCGAACATGCGGCGCGAATGAGCGCCATGGAAACCGCAACTAATAACGCGCAGGATATGATTGACAGCCTGACTCTGGTGTACAACCGCGCCAGACAGTCTGCCATCACCGGCGAATTAATGGATATCGTGGGCGGCGCTGAGGCCCTCAACGACTAAGGGAGTGTGAGCAAGATGGCTGAGCTTCACAAAGGTAAAATTGTTCAAGTGATTGGTCCCGTTGTGGACGTGATGTTTGAAGAGGGTGATCTGCCCACCATTAACACCGCCTTGAAGGTAACCAACCCGGGTATCAGCAATAAGGAATGGAACCTGATTGTGGAAGTGGCCCAGCACCTGGGGGAACGGACCGTACGCGCGGTGGCGATGGACTCCACAGAGGGATTGAGCCGCGGTATGGAAGTAATGAATACGGGGGAACCGATTCAAATGCCCGTGGGCGAAGGGTGCCTCGGCCGTATTTTGAATGTGGTGGGAGAACCCGTGGATGAAAAGGGGCCCATTAAAACCAATGAAACCGCATCCATCCATCGGGCAGCGCCTTCGTTCGTGGAACAGAGCACTGAGGTGGAGATGTTCGAAACCGGTATCAAGGTGGTGGATTTGCTGGCGCCGTACCGAAAGGGCGGGAAGATTGGTCTGTTTGGCGGTGCCGGTGTGGGCAAGACTGTTTTGATTATGGAACTGATTAACAACGTGGCCAAGAAGCACGGCGGTGTGTCCTGCTTCGCGGGCGTGGGCGAGCGGACCCGCGAAGGCTGCGATCTGATGCTTGAAATGGCCGAATCCAAACTGGGCACCGGCGAATCAGTGCTCTCCAAAACCGCCCTGATTTACGGTCAGATGAATGAGCCCCCAGGTGCCCGCTTGCGGGTGGCCCTGTCGGCGCTCACCGTGGCGGAGCATTTCCGCGACGCCGGTGGGCAGGACGTTCTGCTGTTTATCGACAATGTGTTCCGGTTTACCCAGGCCGGTTCCGAGGTGTCCGCACTTCTGGGACGTATGCCGTCGGCGGTGGGCTACCAGCCAACCCTCGCCACGGAGATGGGTGAGTTGCAGGAGCGAATTACCTCCACGAGCAAAGGGTCGATTACCTCTGTGCAGGCCATTTACGTGCCCGCAGACGACCTCACTGACCCGGCGCCGGCCACCACGTTTGCGCATCTGGATGCCCAGACCGTGCTGTCCCGTAAGGTGGCCGAGTTGGGCATTTATCCGGCTGTGGATCCGCTGGATTCCACCTCCAGTCTTCTGGATCCCAATGTGATTGGCGAGGAACACTACCGCACTGCCCGCGAAGTACAGCAGGTATTGCAGAAGTACAAGGAATTGCAGGATATTATTGCGATTCTGGGGATGGACGAGTTGTCAGAAGAAGACAAAGTCACGGTGGCCCGCGCCCGTAAGATTCAGCAGTTCCTGTCTCAACCCTTCTTTGTGGCGGAGCAGTTTACCGGATTTGCCGGTCAGTACGTGGAAATCGCCGATACCATCAAGGGATTCAGGGCGATTCTCTCCGGAGAGATGGATGAATACCCCGAACAGGCGTTCTGGATGTGTGGCCCCATTGAAATGGTGAAGGAAAAAGCTGCGGCAATGAAAAAGAAAGCCGCTGGAGAGTAGCATCAATGATCACTGGATTAAAACTGCGGGTAGTGACCCCTTCAGGGCCGGTGGTTGAGCTGGAAGCGGATGCCATTACCGCGTGTTCCGAACTGGGTGAATTCTGTGTGTTGCCGGAGCACCGACCTATCCTGGCTGCGCTGAAGCCCGGTCGATTCATTGTGGAAGTGAACGGTGAAACACGGATTTATGCCACCGATGTGGGCTTCTTTGAGGGCGGTGCCGATCATGTGAACGTGATGACGCAGCACTGCGTGTCGAAACAGTCCCTGGCCGATAAGGTGGCGGACCTTGAGACCGAACGCGCATCGCTCGCAGAAAGTCTGGGCCGTCTCGAAGAAGACAGCCCGGCGCGGAGCACCCTTGAGTCCGGATTGACATGGGTTGATGCCCAGTTGGCCGTTGTTCGCGAATCGGCTCTTTAATCGTCCTTTAATCTTCTCCTTTTATCTTACCTGCATAATCGCGGTTGAATCGACTTTCTCCTCGCCAGATGTTCCGTATTGCAATATATTCCGTGCAGTGTATTTACGGATGCTGTTTACGGATGCTATTAATGTATTTAAATTTTCAATCATGTGGTCGGAAAATCCCGTTTCGGAAATTTCGCCATTGATGAGTCTCTAATTTTGATAGAGGACGGGCAGAGATACCCTGGCGTTCGCCTGCTCGAATAAATCTGTGACGAGAACGCCTTTTTTTGGAGCGCTTGAATGATATCGCATAAATCCATTTCCCACAGTTTGTCGCTTAGTCATGATTCTTTAATTAGTGGGCAGTCCGGCACCGGATGGTCACGGTCGCAACAGCGATTGACAGTGGGTATTCTGGTCTGGATTGCGTCAGCCATGGTAGCCGGGTGCAGCACATCCCAGCCGGAGCCCGGTCATTATCTCCCCGACTCCAACACCTCTTTGGACACCGTCGACAGCGCGACCGCCACCTCGGCAGAAACGGATTCGGACACGGAATGGGACACCACCATTGACTGCAGTGACATCGAACCCTGCGCTGAACACGGTCGCTGTGTTGAAAGGAAAGGCTCTGCCGCATGCGTATGCGACGATGGCTGGGCGGGGACCACGTGTGATGAATGCGCCGCAGGCTGGCATGAAGTGGGCGATGAGTGCCGACTGGATGAACAGTGTCTGTCCACCAGCTGTGCGTTTCATGAGGTAAAGGGCGGATGTGACGTGGAGGATGGCCGCGTGGTCTGTGAGTGCAAGGGCAACTGGGACGAGGACAACCATTGCGCCACCTGTCTGCCAGGATATCACGAAGAGGACGATGAATGCGTGGAGGATCAGTACTGTGTGAGGGGCGGCCCCTGTGAGAACGACGGCATTTGCTCCGAACAGTCCGGCATTCTCGTGTGCGACTGCACTACCGCAGGCGATTCCAGAGTGGACGGCGAGCACTGGACCGGTGAGTATTGCGAAATCTGTCCCGACGGATTTCATGTAGTGGACGAAAACTGCATCCCCAACGATGAATGCACTAAGAATGCATGCGGCGACGCAGGCACCTGTGTGGTGGCCGAATCCGGCACCGCCATCTGCATTTGTGACAAGGGATGGAATCACGAGGACACCACCACGGAGTTCAGTCCCTGCACTGTGTGCGCCACGGGATATCATCATCCCGACGGGGACAAAACCGAGTGTGTCGAAGACGACGTCTGTGAGCCTCTTTCGTGTGGCGTGGGCACCTGCAGGGAAAACAGCTCCGGCGGGATTGACTGCGAGTGCCCCGATGACACCGTGCTCGACCCCGAGTTTAATTGCAGCCAGTGTCTGCCCGAATACCACTGGGTCATTGGCATTGGATGCGTGCAAAACGATGCGGACTGCGACGTGTCCGATCCCTGCGGCACCCACGGCACGTGCATGTACGCGGATGGCGTTAAAAGCTGCGACTGCGACCCGATGTACACCGGCACCTTCTGCGATCGATGCATCGATGGCTACCAGGACCGGGACGACAACGGCATTTGCGCGCCGGATTGCGCCACGGCGGAAGACAACGGCCTCGAGTGCGGCAGCCATGGCGATTGCACCGATGCGTCGGGGGTGGCCATTTGCGACTGCAGCGGACAGTGGTCCGGTGCGTCCTGCGAGGTGTGTCCCGAAGGCAACCACCTGGTTGGGGGCGACTGCGTGATTAACGACACCTGCGAGCCCGACAGCTGCAACGGCCATGGCACCTGCACCGTACCGGCAGACACAGGTGAGGTGGCGTGCGACTGCGATGACGGATGGATGGATGATTTTTATGGCAGTCCCTGCGCCGTGTGCGCATCGGGATATCAGAATACCTATTCGGCCGATGACTGCCAGCCCACCTGCGCGACCGCCGTGGCCGCGGGGATGGACTGCGGCGACAATGGTGCGTGCGCGCTCAACACCCTGACCGGCGACCCCCATTGTGCCTGCGACACGGGGTATGCCGGTGAGGACTGCAGTCTGTGCGACGCCGGTTACCATTTCGAAGGGCTGATTTGTATTGCCAACGACAGCAGCTGCGATGTCAGTGACCCCTGCGGGGACCATGGTACCTGCGTTTACAGCGGTGGCGTGAAGAGCTGTCAGTGCGACACGCTTTACACCGGCACCGCCTGTCTGGACTGTGTCACCGGGTACCAGGATGCCAACAGCGACGGTGAATGTCGACCCAATTGCACCACAGCGGCGGCCAATGGACTCGATTGCGGCGACAATGGTCATTGCGTGATTGACCCTGCAGCCGGTCTTGCCGAGTGTGAATGCACCGGCAATTTTAGCGGCGCGGACTGCAGCGCGTGTGCGACCGGCTTTCATCTGGTCGGTGGCGTGTGTGAGCCGGACGAGGTCTGCAGCTCAGCTGTCGGCCCATGTGTCAACGGCAGCTGCGATGTGGTGGCCGGTCTGATTCAATGCACCTGCGACCCGGGGTATGTCCGGGATGCCGATGGGTACTGTACCCAGTGCGCGTCGGGATATCACCCGGATGGGGACGCGTGCGTGATTGACGAAGTCTGCGTGGAAGGTGTGAGCTGCAGCGGCAGAGGGGAGTGCGATGACAATACGGGTGTTATTGTGTGTACGTCGTGCACGGGTGGATTTACCCGGGCGTCCCTTTGTGCGTCGTGTTCAGGCGGCATGCACGAGAGCGG
>JAFGWT010000086.1 GCA_016937015.1 Deltaproteobacteria bacterium
CGCTTTCACTTACCGATTATCCAGCGCCGTCCATGGCGCTGCACGCCATGCCCGGCGCACTGGGTCCCCGCCTCCGCGGGGACGACGAATTTTGCTTTTCATGTTGCGAAAAGTTTCGAAAAGGGTTGAACCCCGCCTATTGCTCTTTTCTCAACTCTACAAAGCTTCTTAGGTGCTGGACGCGACACTGGTGTCAGCCCCCGCCGATTGCCCTTTTTATGTTTGAAACGTCCTCAGAACGCTTAGAGTAACTACACTTCGGCAACTTTGTCAGTCGCAGAGACAATTAAAATGCATTTCAATCTTCCCGCACGTTGGGCAAGTCAAAATTTGTCCTGTCTTTAAGATAAGCTTTCAATGAAACTCAAAGCGGCATCATCGAAAATGCCTTGTTGCCCATTTAGCTTGCGGGCAGTCTATGGAAACGGGCTGCCAAAACGGAGATTTGTTATGAGTGGAATGATAAATGCAATTTTTGACCGACTTGACCAATGGCGACACCTGCCCAATTATCAGTTGAAGCGCCGAAAAGACATTTCCTTTTACCGGTGAACGCCATCCTGTGAACGCATTTGGATACTTAAATATTGGCGTTGTAAAAAAAAACATAAAACCCGAGAACAACCCCCCACAAAATGTGTCTGGACGTATTTGAACATTGAAACAAAAAGGATACGTGTATGCCAGCAACCACTGCAACCATTCGCCGGCGAATGCTTTGGATAGCGCTTAGCGTTATTTTGATAGCGCCGGCCATCGGTTCGGATTTCCTGAACGACGATTATTTCTTCAACAGCCCCATCCACCAGGTGGATGCACCGTTTGGATACTACGACTTTTTATCAAACCGAAACGTCGCCATGGCGCCCTGGTGGACATCGGACGAATTTCAAGTGCGTTTTTTCCGTCCATTGGCCAGCCTCACGCTTCATTTGGATGTTTCACTCTTTGCCGACAATGCACTGCCGGGACACCTGCACTCGGCGTTATGGTTAATTATTTTGCTGCTGGGGGCGTTTGCCGTGTTCGATCGCCTGCTGGACCACAAAACCCAACGGATTGCAGAGCCGCTGTTTGGTCTCGGACTGTTCACCGCCTGGGCCGCCGGATGGATGAGTGCGCGTCATGCCATCATGGGTGGCACTTTCGCCGTATGGGCCACGGTGTTTTTTGTTGATGGATTACGCACCGAAAAACGTCGTCCCATGGCCATCAGCATGGCATTGTTTGTACTCGGATTACTGAGCAGTGAATCGGCCCTCCCATTTGCGGCGGTGGCCCTGTTTTTTGTTGTTGCCCATAAGGACCAAACAAGGGAACGCATTCGATTTTTGCTTGCGCCCCTATTGTTTGGGGGAGCGTACATCCTTTTTTACAAACTCGCCGGCTATGGTGCCAGGGGCTCTGACTTGTACGTGGATCCGCTTTCGGCACCGGTGGACTACCTCGCTGCCTTACCGTCCAAAATGATGGCCCTACTGGGGTCTTTCACCTTTGGCATACCCGCTATGTTGCGAATCGTGCCAAATACGGAAGTTATCGCCGTCACCTTTGGCGTGCTGGCGCTCATCACGCTGGTGGGACTCACCCTGTTGCGCCGACCCGTGTTGGACAGTGAACAAAAAAAACGGGTATCATTGCTCTTTGCATCTTTCCCTGTGGCCATGCTGCCCGAAATGTCCGGCATGGTCGAAGGCCGCGGTTCGCTGCTGGCCGGCGTGTTGTTTTGTGCCCTTTCGGCGACGTTGCTACAGGGCGCTTTTACAAAAACACATCCAAGGCGTCATCTCTGCCGGTTCGCAGCAGGCGTTCTGTTTACCGGCATGCTGATACTTTCGCCGCTCAGCCGTCTGGGTGCATCAATCTTCATTTACATGGGCGCCGCCAACCTAACGCGCATCGGCCAAAACGCCAATCTCGGCTGCGCTCGCGGCCAGGATATTTACCAAATCAACGCCGATTCACTCATGGCAGTCATGTATCCATTCGTTGCCGCGCGATACCAGGGCCGCTTTTTCAACCATTGGAACCAACTCGGCCAGGCCCCACGAGACTTAACACTGACGCGAACCGGAGAGGAAACCGTTCGGCTTGAAGCGAAAGACGGCATCGTCGAATCCTACCTGTGGCTCTTTCGCAAACCCACCGCCGACTGGCAGCAGGATACACCAATGGCAAAAGACAACCTACGCGCAACGATCATCGAAAAAAAGAAGCACACCCCTACAATCGTTGAGTTCAACCTAAAAGGACTCCAAAACGACGGTGTGTGTCTTTTGCGCGCGGATGGCTTTTTACTCAAGCAGCTTACCATTCCCCCCATTGGCAAAAGCGTGGTGGTCCCCTGGGTACCGCCACAGCCTTGACCCCACACGAGAACAAGGTCGCCAACGTCCTGTCTCAATTGATTCCCAAACCCAAAACCGAAGTCTATCAGGAAGTTGAGAGCCTGAGCCGTTGCGTTGGCCCCCTCCTCTAACTCAACCCGAATGCGAATTCGCAACTTATCCGGGAACCGGTTAAAACTGATAACACTGCCCCAACATGGCTCCCGACACTGTCCATGGTACGACGCCTGACACTGCTCCTTTGGGGAACGCCGGCTGGCGCACTGTTGGGCTGCTGTTGGGCCGCTGTTGCTCCTTTTGCGTACTCTGCGTTATTTATCTATGGAAGAAAGACCAAAGTATTCTTAATCATTCATTAAAAAAGCCGATTGATTATGTATGAGTTTGCCTCCTGAACGAACGCTCGTGCTTTGTATTGATGATGATCCGCTGATGTTGAACGCGCTGGGTCGCGCGCTGGGCGCACTTTCGCCCAGGGTGGACGTGCTTACCGCCAGCAATGGCGCGGAGGCGTTGGACATCGTCCGGGCGCAGGAAGTGGGTGTTGCGTTTGTTGATTTGATTATGCCTGGGATGGATGGCTTTGAGCTCTTAAACACACTGCGGCAGGTTTCCCCCCATACGGAAGTGGTCATGATTACCGCCGAAGACGACCCGGCGTCCGTTGTGGCCGCAATGAAGGCCGGCGCCACAGACTATCTTACCAAACCGCTGGATCTTCAGCGATTGCAAACCGTTGCCGCCAATCTGGTGGAACGGTTTTTGCTGGCAGCGGAAAACAGGCGGTTGTGGCGGGTATTGCGGCAGCACAGGGAACAGGCGTTCGCCAGCAGGCCAATTCGAATACTGATTGTTGAGGACAATTCCGATGACGCCCTCATCGTGCGACGACTATTCGAGAGGGACACCGCCGGAAATTACGACATCCGAACGGTGAGGTGTGCACGGGAAGTCGTGCCTGCAAAGGAACAGTTCAATCCCGATTGCATTCTGCTGGATTACGTTCTGGCCGACGCAACCGGCCTGGATGTGTTGTCCCAACTGTCCGCCGATAATGGTCAACCCGACGTCGCGGTGGTCGTCGTGACGGGATTTGCGGATGAACATATTGCGGCAGCAACACTGAGGGCTGGCGCAGCGGACATCCTGGTAAAAACCAACCTTTCCAGTGAGTTACTTCACCGTACCGTGTTTGGCGCCCTTGAAAAAATGGACCTGATGCGCAAAGCGCGAAAACAGGAAGAAGAGACCGGCAATGTTATACGGCAGCTGAAGGTAAAACGGGATTCTCTTGCATATGATGCAGACCACGACCCGCTCACCGGTGTGTTGAACCGGCGCGGCATGGATACGCATATGACGTATGCGTTTCGTCACAATCATCGACAAAGCGACACAATCAGTCTGGCGATGTGTGACATCGATTATTTTAAAAAAGTGAATGACAAATATGGTCACCAGGTGGGGGACGAGATTCTCATTGGAGTGACCCAGCGACTGCAGCGCGCGGTTCGCGACAATGATCGGGTCAGTCGCTATGGCGGAGAGGAATTTCTGTTGCTCATTGCCAATGCCGACGGTGGACTGGAGCCATACGAAAGGCTGCGCAAAGCCGTGGCTGAGAAACCGTTTTCCACCCGTGCCGGAGAGGTTTCGGTGACAATCAGCATTGGCGTGGCAATGGCCATCTCCAATATCGACAAGGGTATCGCGCAGGCGGATTCCGCGCTGTACGACGCCAAATCAAGAGGCCGAAATCAAATCGTTATCGCCGGCAACACGGGTTCAAATCAGTAATGCATGTGCCTGGGGACGGTTCCTGTGCCTGGGGTCGCGGACAGTTCTCGACGTCTCGGGCAATTCCGGATTTTGAGCGCAAAACAATCCAGGTTTGCGGACGGCAAAATGAAGCTTCAGACAAAATGTTCTCCGTTGTGAAAAAATGAGCCCCAGCCCATGTTCCGACGCCCCGTGTCTTGAAATATCCGCTTATCCTGAATTTCCAGACCCATTCAATCTTCAGTTAACCTTGTTGCGCCTCATCTACCGAAACATCTGGCCTTCAGTGCAGTCTGTTCGATCAACTGAACATTGTTTCGGTCTAATCATTCTTTCCCATGGCGGGCACAGGAACCCGCCCAGAATCAGCCAGATTTCGGTCCCTCGACCATTTGCGCGTGGGGACCATCCCCAGATATGAAAAAATCACTGCTTGATTGCTGCATAAAAAACGATACTATGCGGACAGAAGACGAAATCCAACAACTTTTTTATCGGTCGAAAGCAGGGCAGGTTGTGGAGAAGAATGGACATCGAACGTTTTTGCAGGCCTCGATTCTGAATAATCATTGGTATGGTAAAAACTTGCGGCGGAGCGTGCGCCGAGAGGGCTGGGGAAATCTCGAAGCATTAAAATCAATCGACAAGTATCCGCTGGAACCTGATACTGCTTTGTTGGTGTAGCGATGACGATGAGTTTCTGGATTGCGCTTGCCTGTACGGCAGTTATCGAAGTGTATATGCTTAGGCATTTGCGATTCGATTGGATCATTGTCGCGATTGTGCTGGCGGGGACAACGCTGTGTATCGACTACCTGACGTACACAACGTTTGATGAGCGCAATTGGGATGCGACAAACCATATCATGTATATTCAATCCATCGCCGAGAACCTACGTCTTCCGAATGTATACGACTGCACGCCTTGTGGGCACCCCCCCCTTTATTATGCGTTGGGAGCGTTGTGGTCATGGGTCG
Source organism: Deltaproteobacteria bacterium (assembly GCA_016937015.1). Taxonomy (GTDB): domain Bacteria; phylum Myxococcota_A; class Polyangia; order JAAYKL01; family JAAYKL01; genus JAFGXQ01. The sequence goes on from JAFGWT010000086.1 coordinate 5,106, forward strand.
TACTTGCTACCGACTGGATTCCACTAGAGCAGGGTCTCCAGTGGTTTTCACTGTTGTTGTTTTTCGGCTTTGTCGTCTTCGCGTTACTGATATTCAGAAGCTGCATCAGTCGTCCCGCGACACTGTGGCTTTCAGCTGTTTTGCTTGTGTTCTGGCCCAGCAGCATCATCAATTCAGTTCGTGTCCACAACGACTCACTCGCCTCACTCCTGATGCTTGCTGCGATATACTTCCTGGCGCAGTGGGACCAAAATAAACGTAACCGCGACTTCTACGCTGCGCTTGTCGCTGTAGCGCTCTCGTTACTCACCAAAGCATCGGGATACACCGTCGCTGTTGCTCTGGTGTTCTTCGCAGGAATCCGACTCTGTTCAACAAAGTTTCATCGTGCAGACGTCACACGTTTTACTGCCGCAATCCTGGCTCTGGCTGGTGTGGCTTTGCTTGCCACGGGATTCCGAGAGTCCCGCAGGCCAACCAATCTTTGCCAAAAAGTGCTCGGACATGCCTGTGATGGCCGGTACGTCCCCCCTGTCCCCGACACGCCAAGTCGGTTCCTCTCCTTCGATGTGGGAAACTTCGTGCGGGGTATCTATACCCAACCCACCGATCCGTTTCTGAACCAACTTGCAAAATCCAGCTTATTCGGAATGGAAAGCAAAGGCAGAGATGACTTCGACAGCGCACGACATGAGGTGCTTGCCACTCTAATGAGCGTGCTTCTGCTGGCCATGCTGGCCGTTTGTCTGGCAGGCATTCCCCTTGTGCGCCGAGTGCACATTAAGAAATACCGTGTATATTTCAGTGTGGCCATCATCATGTTTCTCGTTCTCGTTGCTTTTCGATTACGGGCACCCAATGAGCTTCACGAAGACTTCCGACATATTTTTCCCGCTCTCGTGCCATTCTGCCTCGGGTACGCAGTTATTGTCGATCGGCTAGGTCGATACACTCAGATACTGTATTATACGGGCGTTGCTATAGCACTTCTAATGGTTGTCTCGTCTGCGCTGTTCTTTGTTCAATGACCAACAAATACTTTGATTTCAATTCGAGTGAGGATTGATTAGTAAAGCAGGTTCTCCACAGCTGCCGGTGCAGCGCCAACCATTTCGTCTCCCGTATCCCGCCCCAGCTCTCCTGAAGTATTTTTTCCCCAGCATTGTACCGTGCTGTCTGACAATAGAGCGCATGCGTGATGTTCGCCTGCTTCAATCGCTGTTATGGTAACCCCGGCGCCAACGGTGAACCCCTCCAGCGCGACAGGTGTGTTGCTATACGCCACCTCCTCTGGTACTTGTCCCAGCTGCCCATAAGAATTGTCTCCCCAGCATTGTATCGTGCTATCAGAGAGTCGTGCACATGTATGAAAAGTACCTGCTGCAAGCGACGTTACAGCGACCCCTGCCGCAAGGGAAAGCCCCGATACAAACACAGGGACGCTGCTGGAAATCACTTCGCCTGGATTTTGTCCCAGCTGGCCGTAATTATTCCCCCCCCAACACTGGACTGTGCCATGCGACAACAGGGCGCAGGAATGAGAACTTCCTGCTGCAAGGGATGACAGGAATGTGGAAATCCCCTCCACCGAACCAGGGACGACACTGCTATCTCCAGCAGTTTCCCGTCCCAGCTGACCGAACGAATTACTCCCCCAGCACTGGACTGTATGGTCCGACAACAGGGCGCAGGTGAAATAACCGCCTGCCTCAAGCGATGAGATAGTAACGCCATCACTAAGATAGAGTCCTTCCACTGGCCCTGGGGTTCTGCTGAACGACTCGCTCCCTGTATCCCGCCCCAGCTCTCCATTAAAGTTATACCCCCAACACTGGACCGTGTTGTTCGACAAAAGGGCGCAGGTATGATTGTTTCCTGTTGCAAGAGACAACAGAACTATTCCTGAGCCAACGGACAGACCTTCCACTGGTCCCGGGGCGTTTCCTGTCTCCCGTCCAAGTTGCCCCCAGGCATTGCTTCCCCAGCACTGGACTGTGCTGTCCGACAACAGGGCGCAGGTATGAGCACTTGCTGCTTCAATTGACAATATTGTCACCCCTGCCCCAAGGGAAAGGCCCATCACTGGTCCAGGGGCGCTGCTGCTATCTTCTGCTGTCTCTCGTCCCAGTTGACCAAAATAGTTATTACCCCAGCACTGGACCGTGCTGTCGGAAAACAGCGCACAGGTATGAGCGCTTCCAACCTCCACCTGTTTTAGATATAAGTTGCAGTCCGGATAGGGAAATACGTCATCATCCAGGTATCCCAGTTCGCAATCGACCACTTCGCAGTGTCCGTTATTGCACCCGGCTGTTTTCATATTCGCCGGCATTTCGCCGTCGAACTCCTGCCAAAGAGTCGGTGTGGTCATACAATCATTCCCGCAACCGCCACAGTTGGCAGGGTCGCTTAGTACGTCAAAGCCTTCGTCAATACTGCCATTGCAATTATTGTCTATGCCGTCACATATTTCAGTGCCTCCGTTGGTTTCTTCACATTCCGTCGCGGCTTCAGTATAAATGGAAGTGTCCTCATCGCTACCGGTGCGGTTATCACTGGCTGTATCGATGCCTGAATCACCAATTGCCTCAGCTCCGGTATCCGAAAATGATTCCGAATCTGCCTCGCTGCCAGTATCGATAGTGGAAGAGCTGGCAGAATCGGTGTCACTATCACCAGAAGCGCTATCTGTATGTAAAGCTGTCCCGGAATCAGTATCTGTGCCCTGGGGGGCTTGATAGGTATCGGAATCAAAGCCTGTATCAGTATCCGAGTCCACGACGGGAATATCACTGGAGCCAGTGCCGTACTCAGGAGTTGAATTGGTATCGGAATCGGTATCGGAATACCAGGAGTATCCATCAAGGTCTGCGAAAAGCTGGCATCCTGTCATCACTAAAGCCCATATTGTTAAGATAATTCTTCTCATTTAAAAACCTCCCTGAATGACAATGCCCTGCATCTTCTTACCAATTAATGGTGTCGTTTTTACCGCTATCTTTTCGCGAGACTCTTGTTTTTTACGGCCCATAATGGCCATCACAACGCCGGTCACTGTCAGCGCCGCGCCTGTGGCAAGCAGGATATTCGTTGTTTTTGTAAGGGTGTCGGCGTCTTCATACAGGTCTTTATTGCTGTCCTCACAAAGTTTTTCATTGTCACAATTTTGAGCAAGCCGGTCAGATTTTGAAAGCGCAAAATTTCCGGTAATCAGACTGGCAACGAGCGTTGCGCTGCCAATTCCAGCAAGGACAAGCCCTGTGGTTATCAGTGGTGATTTTTTCCTCTTAACGGATGGACTGCCAACATGCTCAGCTGCGCTTCCTGTTGAGGCGGATTCATCCGTCCCAGTCGCAGCTCTCGAGTCGATATTCGCTGCCACATCAGGTTCAGCAGGTTTTACCTCGTTTGAGACACAGAAGGCTATCTCGACAGTTTCGCCTTCAACCACGGATACCTGCTTTTCTTCTATCTGTTCGCTATTATTCATGCAAACCACAGTGTGCTCTCCCGGCATCAGCGGCATCAATCTGGGAAATGGCGCTTTTCCGCGGAACTCCCCATCCACCCAAATTTCACAGGAATCCTCACCCGTCACATCCAGGCGTCCTGTGATAGCAGCACTTTCCCGGATGACCTCTTCGGCATGTGCACGGTCTTCATCACTGATTTTGTCGCCACCTGTGTCGAGATATGTCTCAAAAGCCTCCAGCGCCAAATCGTAACGCTTTCGCAGATACTCGCATTCGCCAATATTGAAATAAAACTGAAAGCGAGGGCTCTGTGCCACCAGCTCTCTAAATACCAGCGCTGCTTCCGCATATTTTTCCAGCTGGTACAGCGCCACGCCGTGGTCATACAGAACCTTCAATTCGTTGACATGCTCGCCGACTGGCTCGGATTGGCCTTCACCCTCTTGTGCCATCGCCCCAAAAGGAGCAATCGCAACTGCCATGAACAGTGCACCTACAAATAGATATTTTGTTGTCGTCCTCAATTTTATTTTCCTGCTAATTGTCAAACTCAAAAGGCTGCAAGGCGCGCGAGTTCGAACTGTGGCCGCGTGATTCTCTGCCTTCTGTTTGTTGCTTCCGTGCACTGCGACGTTTCTTCACCGCTTTGCTCTGTTCGGGAACGCCAGCCGAATTGTCAATTTCATTATCAGTACACGCCGATGAGTCTTCCGCGCATTTGTCCATTACATCATCAGAAATCGGTATCCCATCCTCGGATTTTGCAAAGGTATCAGTAGCCGCTTTCAACAGTATGATGGCAGAAGACTGGGATTTATTTGCGGACGCATCTTTTCCGTCGGGCTTATTCTCATCTGAAACCGTCTGAACGGCCTCTGTACTGGTCGTCGCTTCATGTCGTCCGTTGCCCAATCGCCATACCGCAACAATAGCTGTCGTTAAAACGACAATTGCCATTACGGCATAGATTGCGGTTCGAAAACGCTGCCGTTTTTTTAAAACAGGTTCTGCAGACGTTGTTTCGCCGCGTTCCGGAGATACCCGCTCTTCCAGGTCTATGGGGAGGGTTCCTCCTTCAAACAACGACGTTTGCTGAATGCTGAGGGTACTGGATGCATGCGCTGCCTCTTTAAGCCGCTCGTATGCCACAGTCAAATCCTTAAACGCTTTCAGCTTCGTCACAATCCGGGACATATCGCCCTGAGAGCATGGCCTGATACCAATCTTCCTGAGATCGTGAAGCGCTTCCTCCGCTGACTGAAACCGGTCTTCTGGTTTGGGCGCGAGTATTTTTTCGAGGAAACGATTCATCCGGGGATGCAAATGCTCAATGGGCGCCTTATCAAAGTTCATCACCCTTGCAAGCACCTCATGTTCCATGGTCGCTTTGAACAGGCGCTCTTTGGCCAGCATTTCCCAAAAGATAATCCCCGCTGAGAACAAATCCGATTCAGGACCAAGCGGCCGCGACCCGCCTTTGATTCGCTCCGGCGCCAGATATGTCAGCTTTCCTTTAAGTACACCACTGGGTGTATCCGGCGAAATGCCCTTTGCCTTGGCAATTCCAAAATCGGCCAGCTTCACCACTCCCGCCTTTGAGACCAGCAAATTGTGGGGCGAAATATCCCGATGAATAACACAGACTTCTTCTTCATCTTTTACCGGCAGATGATGGGCATACTGCAGCGCCAGCAGCAGCGACTCAAGAATGTATACCGCTGCATCAGCGGGGAGCAGCAGACCGAAATCGTTAATCAGCCGCAACATCCCCACCAAATCCATCCCCTCAATCAGCTCCATTACCAGACAAAGGTCATCCTCATGTTTAAAAAAATCAAACACCTGCACAATATTGGGATGCTGGAGCCGGGACACAATTCGCGCCTCAGTTTCGAAGGACTCTATGAATTCCTTATTGTTGGCCAGCTCACGGCGAATACGCTTGAGACACAGCTGCTTCTCAAAACCGGCAGGCCCGGTTTTCTCCACGGCAAAAACCTCGGCCATGCCGCCTTTTCCAATCGGATGGAGAACACGGTATTCGCCAATCAGCGCTTCTTTTTCCTTCTTCAACAGGTGCCTCAAATCCTACCGGCCGTTTCGGCCGCAATATCAATCATCGCCGCATCTGAATACTCTCGATGTGTCGCAACGCGACAAAAAATTCCCATTAACATTAATTGGTGACTATCACTTTAACATCATTGAATAAAAAGATTAATTGGAAAAAAGTCCGGCGTCGCAGATAGATATGAGTTGTTACCCGACATCAGACGCGCCTGGATGCGCCTCCATTACGAAACGTAAACACGTTAAAAAGAAAATAACATCCATCATTCGCTCGTCGGCAGCGGAAAATCAGGCGTTTGTTGCCTCAAGCGGTCAGGACGGAGTTGAAGCGATATATGCAGAAGAAACCATATGGCGTCCCCAGAAAAAGGTGGGCACACTTTACGATGTTGATATACCTGGCTGCGGGCAGATCTGTTTAACGGGCAAGGTTTTGATGTTGGGAAAAAGCGATTCGAGCATTGCGGCAGCATTCAATCGTTCGGACTTGGGGAGCGGCTGTGATAGCGCCCTGACCATTCGTTTTTCAAGTTGCGATTCGGGACGCAATTTTTGTGGTTTAACATCATACATAAAACACAAATCCTCATAAAAATGACGGATCTCGCCGTCCATTTTAAGATGCTGAGCCCTGTACAGCACTTCGTTTGCAAGGCGCTTTTGACCTGCTTTGAACAGCGCCGCTGCGCCGGACTCATACACTTCAAATGTGTCAGGCCAGTTTTCAATGAGCAGCGCGAACCACCGAACGCCCCTTTCAAAATCCCCTTCTGTAATTTCGTCGTACACCCGGCAAATCAAACGCTCACGGATTTGGTCTGCCGACCCGTACTTAAGCTCAAATGCCAATGCCACGTTTTGAGCGTGCCAATATGCTTCGTCATCAGCCACCATTCGGTACTCTATGATGTCACCGTACAGCCAGCTGTAGTCCAAAAGGACTGTCCCCTGAGGATTATCCATGAGCAATCGGTACGCAGCGCACATTTTTTCCCTTTCCAGCTGAGACGAATTTGAAGAATCCTGACTAAAGTCCCTATCCTGCAGGATTGATGCATACACGCTCAGGCACAGGTCATCCAGACCATCGATTGGCTGCATAAGAAGCGGTTGGGTATCCATCTGCAACCATGCCTCCGCCAATTCGCCCACAGCTTCCAACTGGCCACAGGCACTGCGTAACCACTGCTCACCCTTCTCCGCCAGTATGTCACCGGGCACCGTGCCATGGGCCATCCAGTCGAAAATCTCCATCAGTTCGAAATGCGCAATACTCAAATATATTGGCATTGCGAACTCCAGCGCATCTGCATAATTTGCCCGACTGTTTTCTGCTTTTTCGTTCATTTTTACCTCCTCGAACACATCTTTGGTCCGTGTTCTCCCCCCTCTCGTCCGTCTGCAGAGTTTGTTGCATTTAACCGGTCATTTTTTTTATTTTTTTTATTTTCCTCTGTTGCGACTGCAAAGTTTCAATGTGGCC
>JAFGWT010000087.1 GCA_016937015.1 Deltaproteobacteria bacterium
ACCTGCACCATATGGCGCGTCTACGACCAATCCGACCATGGCAACCACCTCGACCCCCAGACCACCGGCAGCCCCGTCGGCGGCGCCGGTAAGGCGTCGCAAGCAGACCGGGAGCGCCTGACAGTCGGCGGCTACCCCGTCTACTCGCTCTACACCAGGCCCCAGGAGTCCTACTGGCACGACGGATCTCAAAGCGGCATGCCCCTCGGGGCCGAGCCGCAAGGCATCTACATGGTCACCAGCGGCGAGCACAATAACGGCGGCTGTTGTTTTGACTACGGCAACGGCCAGCTCAGCCGCGTGTATGAAGGCGGACCCACGATGGACTCAATTTACTTCGGCACCAGCACCACGTGGGGCCACGGCGGCGGCAGCGGTCCCTGGATCATGGCCGACTACGAGGACGGCATGCTCATTTATGGCCAAAGCGGCGCAAATCCAGATGCTGTCAGCTGGCCGCAGAAGTACGTCACTGCGATGGAGAGGAATAACAGCGCAACGTTCGCTCTCAAGGGTGCGGACGCCACCCAGGGCACCCTGTCGACCATCTACGACGGCGCCCTGCCGAGCCACTGGAGGCCGATGAAGAAGCAAGGCGGCGTCCTCATGGGCGCGGGGGGCGACTGCTGCCTCAGCAACACCAACATGAGCGAAGGCACGTTCTACGAAGGCGCCATCGTCGCGGGTTACCCGGATGACGCGACACAGGACGCGGTCCAGGCCAACATTGTCACCGCCGGCTACGGCAAGTAGTGTCTGTGAGCTGACTGCATCGATAAACCCTAAAGCATGATTCAAAAGACCAACCGCACGCGTGCCACCCCTTGGAATTTGGTATAGCATCCCCCTGCCCCCCAAAAAAAGTAACACATCCTCCCCTTTGGGGTGTTTCACCTGCAACAGACAATCAAACCGCACATTTTTAAATAAGGAGATTTATTATGGTCGACAAACTGTTAAACATGGCATTGCTTGGTGGCGAACCCATTTTGTACCTGCTTATTGGTCTGAGCGTTCTATCCATTGTAGTCGTATTGGAACGCGCCATATTTTACGCCCGAAACAAAATGGACGCGGCATTATTTACTTCCAGACTGGTGGCACTCCTCAATGAACAGAAAATCACGGAAGCCATTGCGCTGACCGAAAAAAAGCAATCCCCTGAAACCGCTGTGGTAAAAGAGGGTCTTCAGAATTTTGAAAAAAATAAGTCTGTTGTTGAGGAGCTGATGAGTGCGCAGGAGATGGCGCAGCAGCAGCGTCTGGACAAACGGCTCAACATTCTGGGCACCATCGGTTCCAACGCCCCGTTTGTGGGATTGCTCGGAACGGTTTTGGGTATCATCAAGGCGTTCAACGACCTCGCATTCAACTCTGAAGGCGGCGCATCCGTTGTGATGGCGGGCATCGCGGAGGCGCTGGTGGCAACGGCCATTGGTCTGATAGTGGCGATTCCGGCGGTGGTGTTTTTCAACTATTTTAAAAACAGACAAAAGCAAATCATGACCAACGTCTCCCGTCTCGAAAACACAATGCTCGCCTTTATCGCGGATCGCAAAGTCACCAGTATCGGTAAAAAAGCCGCATAAGGCAGCATTAAAACCTGCACGCGTAGCTGCATGAAAGGACGTTATAATGGCTGCAAAAGCAAATTTTCAGGATGAACCGATCACCGAAATCAACGTGGTGCCGCTGGTGGACATTGTTCTGGTGCTGCTCATCATCTTCATGGTGACCGCCAATTTCATGGCCAAACCGGCCATCGACATGGAACTGCCCAAAGCGGACACCGCAGAGCGGAAAGAGCGCAATCAGTTTTCACTGCTGCTGGGCGAAGACGGCGCCATCGCCATCGGGGAAAAGCGCATCAGCGACAAAGCGGTGCCAAGCGAATTTCGGCAACTGTTTGAAGACTACAAAAACGAAAAACGCGCCACCGCCAAATCAGAAGGTCGAAGAATCAGCGATAACCAGGCCACCCTTTTGGCGCAAAAGGAACTGACCATGATTATCGAAGCAGATAAGGCCGTCTCCCACGGTCGCATTATTCACTTCATCGACCTCGCCCGAAAAACCGGCATTTACAAATACGCCTTCAATGTGGATGAGCAGCAGTAGCTTATCAATTACAGGACAGGAGTGAATCCTTAATCACTTCATCTGGGAAACCAGCCATTTGTATGCGGAATCGGGGAGTTCGTGAAATGAGGCGGTCACGCCGAGGGCTTCGTATTCCTCGACCATTTTTTTAAGGTTCAGCTGCCCCGTCACCTTTTTGGGCAGTACCATGGCCCAGTACTTCCACCCGGCGGCCAGCATCTGTGGGCGCCATACCGCATCTCCCCATTCCTTGTCTTTGGGAAGCACCGCACCAAAATTCCGATCGTCGGAGAGCCAGCCGGTGCATTTGTATTTCCTGAAATTTTCAAGGGATACCATCAGCATTTCCTGAAAATCGTCCCCATATATATATCTGTGAAACTGATGGTGAATAATTCCCTGGTCCGGATAAACCCATACCGTTGCAAAGTCCTTTTCAAAAACCGTGGTGCGCGTATCTGTCATGATTCCCCTCCAAGGATCGCTTCCGTCTGAATCCTTTTAATTGCTCCTTCGTAGTGGCTCAATGTGACACCTATTCTACGACATTCCATCCAATAACCATAATTTTTTTCCCAAACATGTAAACACATGTGGGACAGTACAATTCGGTTCAGCTAAGCCGTTGAAATTATGGTATGCTGCAAGAATTGCGGTATGAATTAATTGTAATCTAAATTATAAACGAGCAGATGCTGATGGCGCATGACTAGACCGAAACAAAGTTCAGCTGGCTGGATAATCAGCCATAAAAGCCCAGTGTTTCGATTGGACGACACGCACTGGCGAGGTCAACCGAAGATTGAAACGGTCTACACTGGTTCAGGGTACAACACGTGATTTTTGGCAGATATCAATTACTTGAACTTCTCGGCACAGGGGGCATGGCCGAAGTATTCAAAGCAAAATCCTACGGGGTTGAAGGCTTTGAAAAACTCCTGGTAATCAAACGAATTCTATCACTGTATTCAGACAATGAGGAGTTTGTGGAAATGTTCGTAAATGAGGCAAAGATTGCGGTCTCCCTCAACCACGCGAATATTGTACAGATTTACGATTTGGGAAAAGCCGGGGACGCCTATTTCATGGCGATGGAGTACGTGCAGGGCATGGACCTCGGCGCCATCCTGGAATGGCGCAATACCGTCCACCGACAGATGCCGCTGGAGGCCGTCATTCACGTCATTTGCGAAGTGGCCAAAGGTCTCGACTATGCCCATCGGAAAAAAGATCAGGACCACACGCCGTTGAATATTGTCCATCGGGACATCAGTCCTCAGAACATTCTAATTTCAACAGAAGGCGAAGTAAAAATCACTGACTTTGGTATCGCCAGAGCGCTGAACATTGTCGATTCGAATGCGGATTCCCCCAAAGGCAAATTCGCGTACATGGCACCGGAGCAGGCCATTGCCGCGCCGCACGACAAGCGGGTGGACATTTTTTCACTGGGCATGGTGTTTTACGAATTGCTGACTGGGACCAATCCCTTACGGGATCACACCCCCGCCGAAGTTCTGAAAATAATTCAAAATCCCTTGTTTCCCGACTGTCAGGTGCCGTGCTGTGGCACGCTGGACGCCATCCCGGTCGATTTGGAACCCATTTTGCGGCGCGCACTCGCTCCCAACCCGGATGACCGCTACCATTCCGCAGCAGATCTGTACGAGGCCCTGCTTACGTTCGCATACATGGAAGGCCTGCGCGCAGGGGGCTCATCGCTGGCTGAATATATCGCCCCCCTTGTGGAAGAGCAGCAGCAGTCGCCGCTCATTTCCAGTCTTCATTCGATATCTCCCAGACATTCGGGCCTTGTTTCAGGACACACAAACGACGCCACAAGCACCTCTGTGCAGCGCCCATCCGATGCGGAGCTGGCGCAGTTCGAAGATCAGAACGCCATTCATCTCACTGCCGGCGTTCGGGAAGTGGCACTGCTTTCATACGCCTACGAATCAAGGAGTTTCGATTCGAGAATTCTGATAAAAAAAGTGGAATCATTCGGTGCAGTGCTCATTGAAAAAGAAGACACCCGCCTCACATTTGCATTTGGGATTCACGTGGCCTCCGATGCGCTGCACAGCGCCTGCAAATCAGCCCTCAGCGTAGCCGCCGCCATCGGCAGGGACAACGCGTTCAAGGCGGCTGGCAAAATTGGTGCCGGCATCCATCTGACGTCGCTGGTGGTGGAATATACCGGCAATGTGAAACTGACCGTGGACTACACCAACGCGGTTGAGCAGTGTGTGGAACTGGCGGAGCTGGGGGCTGACACCATATTATTCGACTCCCCCCTCCATCCGCTGATTGGGCGCTGGTTCAGATGCACCCCCTTCAGCAGCGGCGACAATACCGGCCTCTACCAACTGGTGGCCTACCGCAGCGAACAGCCCACTCTGACCAAACTGATTGGACGCCGCCAGGAACTCAGGCAAATGGGGGATACCCTTGCGGCCGTCAGCGAGGGCCACGGACAGATTCTATCTCTTTCCGGGCCCGCCGGCGTGGGCAAGAGCCGGCTCCTGTTCGAGGTCAAAAAAAGGCTCCACGCGGCTGGACACAAATTCTCCTGGTTTGAGACCACCTGTTCACCGTGGCAAAAAAAGAAAAGTTTTGCCATGCTCCGGTCCATCATGCTGAACATTATTGGCAGTGAAAAAGACGGCAGTGAAAAAGAAGACGACAGAGAAAAACTGACAGAGCGGCTCAAGGCGCTGGACGCCTATAATCTGCCCGGCCACGAACTGGCAGCGATGCATAAATTTATCACCGCCAGGAACGCTGAGAACGTACATGTGCTGAAGTCGGCCTTTGTCAGAATCATTCGACACAGTGCCAGGATGTCTCTGACTATCGTTGCCATTGATCATCTGACCGCTGTCGATGACGAATCCCTCGATGTGTTGCACGCGCTGTCCCACAGCATCTCCGATATGCCGGTGCTGCTGGTTGTGGCCATCCGAATGGGGTACATCCACGGATTCGAAGGCAGCCCCGTTTTTTCTCAGTGCGATGTGGAGCCGCTCACCGACAGCGAAATGGTGCATCTGATTCACGCCTGTGTCCCGGCACCTTCCGAAAGACTGGTGCGCGACATCATGAAAGTGAGCGCCAATCTGCCACAGTTCGCTGAAGAAACCATTTATGCGCTGCAAAACGAAGGTGCCCTCAAAGTGACCGATGTGGAATGCATCTACATGCCCAAAACGATGCATTGCCCCATGAGCATTCGCAACATGGTTGCCTCAGAGCTGTTTGCGCTCCCAAGAGACCGACGTGAAATACTTCAGCTGGCGGGGTGTCTGCGCGAAAAAATCGAAGCGGAAGTACTGGCGCTGCTGCTCAATCGGACCGCGCCGGAGTTGTTGCCCATTTTGCACATGCTTTCCAAAGTGCGGATTCTGTCCGTCATCGATGACACCACTTTCAGGTTTCCCTCGCCGTTTATGCAGGAGGCGGTGTATCTCTCTATCGAAAAAAGTGAACGCCTGCTGATTCACCGAACCGTTGCCCAGCGCATTGAACAGGAATACCCCACTGAGCTCGAAAAATACGCCGAGCCCCTGGCGGTTCACTATCTTAAGAGCGATTCAAAAAAAGCCGCCTTCGAGTACCTGATCATCGCCGCGCGAAATGCGGCGGTAACGCTGGATAACGAAACCGCTGTCAAATACTACCTGATGGCGCTGGACTTATCCATGACCGGTATTGGCAACGTTTCAAGATACGACATCTTTGAACAGCTTGCGGCCATGGCCGTGCAAACCTCACAGGCCAATGTGGTGCTCAAAAAAGCCATCCGGCTAAAGGCTGAACTCGACGAAGAAAGCGAAACCGCCGGCATCGACGAAATCGACCGGCTGTACGCGCTGATGCTCGATGCCCAGGAAGCGATTCTGTGGGCCCACGTCGGTGAATATGAGGAGGCCATTTCACAGCTGCGCCTGGTCATCACCTCGCAGGAAGAAGGCGAAGCCAAACTCTCTCAGCGATACCTGGCGGAGATTCTGATTGACACGGGCAGCATTGCGGAAGCAATGGAAATCCTGGAATCCATTACCAATGACGCCAACACTCAGCTGGACCCATTCGCCCATGCGCACCTGACTGTCTGTCTGGCGCTCAGCGGTAACGTGGACCATGCGCTTGAAAGAATCGAGCAGCATCGACCATCGGCCAGTGTGGCGCCGGTTTCCATTCTGTATCTGACTGCGGAGGGACATTGCCTTTTCATGAAAAAGAAGTACGACCTGGCCATCGAAGCGTATGCCACTGCGCTGACGTTCGCCACGGAACAGAACATGAAACGGGAAATCGCCGCCATTCAGTACCAGCTGGCCACCTGTGCACTGGCGCAAAAAGACTACCGCAAGGCATTTGAGTATTTACGGGATGCAATGGAAATTTCCACCGAGCTGCAGTTCCAAAGCCTCAAGGATCGGGCGCAAATCGGCTTATGGTTTATCGACGCTGAAAAATTTGGCAGCGAGGATGCACTGGCCCAGCTGCAGACCATGGACGTGAATCCCCTGGATGTGGGGACACGGATTCTCATCGAATACTGTCTGTCCCGTGTATTCATCTCCATGCGAAAGAGCAGCGATGCCAAAAAGTCCATTGCAAGGGCGACCGCATTGATTGAAAAACACCGGAACCAATATTACCGGTCTCATCTTGAGGCATTGGCAGCCGGCATCTGACCCCAATGGGGGGGTAACTGTCGGAAAAATCGACCACAACCCGAGGACCACTGTACATGCCCGCAGGTCAACTCCGTTTCCGTGCTCCCATTTATGCACTCTCTTACGATTCGGTTTTAAAATTAATTGTGGCTGCGCCTGTTTATGCTTGAAAATCCTGCGTAAAAAAATTAGAGCTGTCCTGGAAAAAATCGAAAGACTTCGGCGAATTTAGGAGCATTTGGAATTTTTCGCACCCACAAACAGAGGATGGACAGATGAATATTTTAGTAATTGTTCTACTGGCAATGCTCACCGAGAACTTCGTGCTCTCCAAATTTCTTGGTATTTGCCCATTTCTCGGCGTTTCCAAAAAAATCAGTACAGCAGCCGGTATGTCAATGGCGGTGCTGTTTGTCATGCTGGTGGCATCGCTGCTGACATACACGCTGAGCACCTGGGTTCTGATTCCCATGGACGTCACGTATTTACAGACAATCGTCTTCATTCTGGTGATTGCCTCGACAGTGCAGCTTACTGAAATGGCCATTCAGAAACTGTCGCCGTCCCTGTATGACGCGCTGGGCATCTTTTTGCCGCTGATTACCACCAACTGTGCCGTCCTCGGTCTGGCCGTGCTGAATATCGACAAAGGTTACAACCTGATTGAAGTGCTGTTTAACGCCATCGGTGCTGCGGCGGGCTTTGCCATTGCGCTGCTGCTATTTGCCGGTTTAAGAGAAAAAATGGACACCGCCAATATTCCCAAATCCTTTCGGGGAGCGGCCATTGCATTTGTGACCGCGGGCATACTTTCACTGGCATTTATGGGCTTTTCCGGCCTGGCGCCAGCCAACTGAACGAGGTGACTATGATTACTGCGCTACTGGTTTTATGCGGTGTCGGCCTCGTGATGGCGGTGCTCCTTGCGGTGGGCCGCAAAGCATTCGCTGTAGAGGTGGACAGAAAATTTGAATTGCTGATGGACATCATGCCCGGTGCAAACTGTGGTGGATGTGGGTTTCCCGGTTGCAGCGGCTACGCCAACGCGCTGGTGCAAGGCAAGGCCACACCCACAGCATGTCCGCCGGGCGGCAGCGCCCTGGCTGAAGAAATCGGGGCCATTCTGGGCGTCAGAGTGGATGCACAGGAACCCATGGTAGCCCTGGTGGCATGCGCGGGCGGCAATGAGGCCTCCCCTGTGCGGAGCGTGTACAGCGGCATTTCGGACTGCAAAGCGGCCCACGCCGTTGCGGGGGGGTTCAAATCATGCACCTACGGATGCCTCGGACTCGGTTCTTGCATTGACGTGTGCACCTTTGACGCCATGTTCAAAACCGACAACGGGCTGGTTCGTGTCGATCCCGAAAAATGCACCGGTTGCAAAAAATGTGTGGAAGCCTGTCCCCGCAATATCATCCGGATGGTGCCCAAAAAAGCCACCGTTCACGTACTGTGCACCAACCCACAAAAGGCCAAAGCCGTGAAGGCGGTCTGCACCGTGGGCTGCACGGGCTGCAAGCTGTGCGTAAAGCAGTCCAAATCCATTAAGGTTGACGACGCACTCGCAGTTGTGGATTACACAGCCGGCGGGGACATTCCCGCCGCCGCCGCGCTGGCCTGCCCTCAGGCGGCCATCTTCGATGCCAGAGAATATACGCTCATCAACTGGCTCAGTGACAAATCCACACGCAGCGGCTTCGACGAACGTGCCGCCGAGTGGAAAGCGGCTGAAAAAAAGCGCAGGGATGAGGCCAAAGCAAAAGCCAAAACCAAAACCGACGCACCCAAAGCAGCGGTGGCAAAAGACGCTGCGTCATCCGGCAGTGACAATGGAGCTGAATCATGACAGTGCAGACGTTTAAAGGCGGTATTCATCCCAAATACAATAAGGATAAAACGGCTCAGGCAGCGATCGAGCAGCTTGGCGCGCCCAAAGAAATCATCATTCCCCTCTCCCAGCATATTGGCGCCCCGGCGCGTGCCTGTGTTGATAAAGGGGATGCGGTCCTTAAAGGACAACTAATCGGCGAACCCGGCGGCTTCGTATCCGCAGCGGTCCACGCCAGTGTTTCCGGCACGGTCACTGCGGTGGAACCCCGTCCCGGTGGCATGGGCGTCGACGCTCTCTGCGTGGTTATTGAAAACAATGAACAGTACGAGACAGTGGAATTGAAGGGCGTCACCGATTGGCAAAAAACCGATGTGGACACCCTCAGAAACATGATCGCCGATGCGGGCATCGTGGGCATGGGCGGCGCCACATTTCCCACCCATGTCAAACTCTCCCCCCCCAAAGACAAGCCCATCCATTCGGTCATCCTCAACGGGGCGGAGTGCGAGCCGTATCTGACCGCAGACCACCGAATCATGGTGGAACACCCGGACGACGTGGTGGCCGGTCTGGAAATCATTTTAAAAATTCTCGGTGCCACCAACGGGTACATTGGCATTGAAGAAAACAAACCCGATGCGATTGCCGCCATCAAAAAAGCCTGCGAAGGCAAAGGCATTCAGGTGGTGTCCCTGGAAATCAAGTATCCGCAGGGGGGCGAAAAACAGCTGATTGACGCCATCCTGCAAAAAGAGGTGCCATCAGGCGGGTTACCCATGGATGTGGGCGTGGTTGTTCAGAATGTGGGCACTGCCAAGGCGATATTCGATGCAGTGACCAGTGGACAGCCCCTGGTCGAACGGGTGGTAACCGTGACTGGCGGCGGTGTCCCAAAGCCGGGTAATTTTCTGGTGCCCATCGGCACTCC
>JAFGWT010000088.1 GCA_016937015.1 Deltaproteobacteria bacterium
CGGGGGCATGTTCATGGACTACCTGCGCACCCGGCTGGGTGAGGCGGTCATTTTTGAGATGTGCCACCAATACGCGGCCAAACCGGTGCCGTATGGCCTCAACCGGCTTTTCCTGGAGGTGACCGGCGTTCCTCTGAAAACCCTGTACGATGATTTCACCCGGGATACCCTTGCGCGGGCCCAATCGGTTCGGGACCAGGTTCAGGCGGCCGGTGAAACAGCTTCCGACCGGCTGACGTTCACCGGGGAGAACAAAGGCGATGCGCTGGTTGAGAGGGATGGCACGCTGATTATCCCCATCAGTGATGGCCTGGAGCGATCGGCGATTTTTTCATATCCCGCCGATGCCGTCGGGGATGACGCGCGACGGACAAAACTGGCCCTGTCGTCTTCGGCTGCATCCATATCGCTTGATGATGCGGGAAATCTTTTTTATGTCCGCCCCGCACCGTTCCGGGAGAACTATCGGTACCGGGACCTGTTTGTGCTCAGGAAGGGTGAACGGGACGCTGAACAGCTGACTGAAGGGGCGCGAATCAAGGATGCGGCGGTCTCACCGACGGGCAACGAAGTGGCGCTGGTCACCAACGCCGCAGGGATTACCAGACTGGAAATGATGAATGTCAGCGATGGCGCCCGTCGCCTGCTCATACCGGAAAATGACGACTGGCACTACTACGCCCCCCGGTTTTCACCGGATGGAAAAACCCTGGCTTTTATCTGGCGGAAAAAGGGGCGCGTGGATGTGGCACTCATGGACCTTGCCACCGGTCATACTTTTTTTGTCACCGGCGATGATGCCATTGAGGAGGGCGTCACCTTTTCACCGGATGGCCGATATTTGCTGTTTGTGTCAGGGGTAACCGGAATTACAAATATTTTCGCGCGGGACATGGCATCCGGTGCGCTGAAACAGGTGACCAATGTGGTTTCCGGGGCGATGTCGCCGGTGCTGGCGCCTGACGGCAGGACCCTGTATTTTTTAAAGTATTACTCAGAGGGGTGGGACCTGCATCGGACGGTTGTGGATTTGGATGGGTTGCCCTTGTTCATTCCCCCGTTCGACCGCACCGTGACGCCGCGATCGCTGCACGCGGTTCAAACCACCTCGTCGCCTTACAATCCATTGCCCACATTCAGACCTTACAGCTGGGAGCTGTCCCTCAAAAATACCGGTGGACAGCGTATCCTCGACATAGGTACGTACATTGAAGACGCCGCCAGACTGCACGCCATGAATCTGCGGTACAATTACGAACTCAACTCCCGTCGCCCGGTTTTTGCCGCTTCGTATTCCTATTCCGGGCTGCTGCCCAGATTCCAGCTGAGTTTTTCTTACTCACAGGAGGCCGTGAACACGGGGTATCTGGTGGGGGGAACCCCCGCGCCATGGACGCGCGAAAGCTTTGGCGGCGAAATCGGATTCAGCATTCCTGTCATGGGGCTGGATGCCAACCACAGCCTGTCAGCCGGGTATTCGCTGGATTTTAACGCGCCGGTTGAGACGCTGGAGGTGGTGGTGGATCCCAACGGTGAATTGCCGGAGATGCCGACACAGAATTTCAGAACGGGCATTCGCGTGGGATGGAGCTATTCGGATGTGTTTTCGGGCCCGTTTTCCATATCCCGAGAGGACGGCCGTTCCCTGTCGTTTGGGGTTCGCCTCTACCATCCCGCCCTTGGGGGAAATCGGGAGCAGGCCGTTTTTTACTGGGACTGGCGGGAATACAGGCAGGTCCCCTTCGCGCGTCATCATGCACTGGCGCTTGAGCTGGCGGGGCAGGCGTACATCTCCAATCCCAATCATCAGGCCAGTTTCACCGCCGGGGGCTACAGTACTCAGGATGTACTTGATGCGGTAATCAACGGCACGTCCATGGGGCTTCCCATGATTCGGGGATACGCCCGGGAATTTGCATCCGGTGATCACTATCAATCACTTCGTCTGGAATATCGCTTTCCCATCTGGCAGGCGCAACTGGCATATGAGACGCTTCCGTTTTTCTTTGACCGGGTGTATGGCGCGGTTTTTTCGGACAATCTGCTGATTTCATACACCCAGTTTACAATGGAGGATTTTTATTCGTCTCTGGGAATGGAACTGGTGTGGTCATTTGATCTGGGATACTATATGCCGATTTTGCTGCGTACGGGTTACGCCCATGGGCTAATGGATAAAGGCAATAATGAATTTATACTTCTGCTGGGCGGATCATTTTAAACTTTTTTCCAAACATTTTTTTGAGGACGGGGACACAATGCAAGCGCTGGTAAATTTGAAGTCTGTCATGAAAATTATTTTTATATTGTCTTTGATTTATAGCACCGGATGCTGGGATGATACTGAGCACGAGCTGGACGATGTCAATGTTGCCGGGAGTTCTGAAACCGACGACACATCTTCAGACAGGCCGGCGGGGACGGACAGTGCGCTGTCAGGCACAGGCGGGGATACTGCGTCCGCCAATCATCCCGAAAAGCGGAACTCGCTGCTGGCAAGCGATTGGGCGGGATTCGGTGCGGCCTGCAGTGATGTTTCGCAGTGCACGGGCTATCCGGCGGCAAACCCACAGTGTCTTCAGAATGTGATGGGACTGGTCAATTGTCCGGGGGGATACTGCACCGCGTGCTGCAATCAGGCAGGGGAGGGGGTATGCGGTCAGGGCATCGACTGTGTGGGCGCCGACAATGCCTATCTGATTTGTCTGGAACGCTGCGAAACAGATGCGGACTGCCGGACTGAAGACCACTACATCTGCCATGAGGGACTGTACTACATGGAGAGTATTTTCACCGGCAAATACTGTCTCCCCGATGCCGGGCACATTACACCGGACCCCGGCGTGGTTCAGAACGTCACCTGTCCCTGGCCATGGATTTAGGACAGTGACCATTATAAAGTTGCCACCTTGAATCCGCTGCATCCATCCCGACTGTGTTACTCGTCGGTCGCATACCTCGGTATGCTCCGCTCCTCGCGCCTTGCCGGCCCGTCGCTGCGTATTCAAACCTGACAACTTTATTTCGAACACTGTCCTTAGCTTTTTTCAGTTTGAATTTTTTAACACCGAATTGGATAGAATTTTCAAAACGATGGGAAGGGTGATGGCAACGGTGGGCGCCGCAGCACTGGCTGCCGCCATTTCTGTGTCCTGAAACACAAACAGCAGCGCTGTTACCACGAGACCCACCGCGGTATAGAGTGGCGCCTTGATGGTGTTCCAGATACTGTCTGATTTATCGGCGTTCAGCTTCTGCATCACGTCTTCGTTAATCTGGTGTTCAACAAACTGGCGAATCTCTTCGGATGTGAAATCCAGTCGATGGGGACACAGGATTCGCGACGCAACGCAGTCCTTAATGGTTTCGCTGTTGTCCGGGTGCGGCGGCAGAATGTCATCGAAAGTCAGTTTATACAGCAACATGCGCTGTGCGCTGTCACATCTGTTCCAAAGTGCGCAGAGCTGAGCAAAAGTATACTCCCCATCCGAACCGTTGTTTGAAGGGACCTGTGACCGCGACAGGTCACTCACTTTTGGTTCCGGCCGATACGACTGAGTTTTTCCATGCGGCAAAAGCAGAGGCTGACGTTCTTCCAAAGACCTGTCCACGACGCATTCACCCGAAAATCCAAGGCGAACTTCCTGAAAATGAAACAGACACTCTGCCCATTGCGCCCGCTCCTTTTCGGTATCGAGGGTTCGCAGAATGTGACGGTTGCACAGCAACACAATATCCCGTTGACTGTTTTTTGCGATTTTGATTTTTTGCAGCATGGCATCGGTTCTTCGACGGGTTTGACGATAGCTGTGGTCGTTCTTTTCCTGCCAGGGCAGCGGAGACGGAAGCCATTCAACCACTGGTGGTGGCTCAGAAGGGGTTTGTTCTCTCAATGCATTAATTATCAACAGTTCCTTTTGTGATTGCTGTTCTTCGGCCAAATCCACATTGGCTATCAGAAGGAGGATGGGCTGGCGCGGTGATTTTTCATCACCTGCCTTCCTGTCAGTGGCCTGCTTTCTGATCATGTCAATCACCTCGTCAAATCTGGTGCTGGTGCGCCATAAAGAGGTGAGCACGTTCATTGAATACAACCTTATGAGGCAAACAAATGCGGCTCCGCCCATCAGACAGTAAAAGAGCACCGTGCAAAGAAAAAACACAGCTAAAAACGGGCTCAAAAACTGGCTCAGGTGAGCAAGGGTTGACTTTTGGGTTGTCAGAACGGAATTGCCTGCAGCACTCATGGGGGAGACCACGACGGTGTCAGCCGTCTGCTTCACCGTCTGCTGTAAATGAGGCCGTTTGTTACTGTGTGGAACATCGCTATCTGCGTATTCCTTCAACTTGAAAAACTGCCAGCCTTCATCGTCCCGTCGCCCCCGCAGCGGCTGAATGGCTTCGAACAGATGTTTTATTGCATATGTATCCATGCCGCGAACCCAACTGGCGGCAGTTGGCTGTGAATCTTTATTTTCAGAATTTTTCTCTGGCGAATTTTTCTCTGCAGATTTTTCTTCTTTTTCAAATTTTGTGGCATGGGAATACAGTGCCGGCGGTTTATCTGACGTATCCGCCGCCAGTGCATATGTGAGCTTCTGGGTAAAATAGGACAAATCAGCCATGGCGTTGTTTTGTGCGATGACATTTTCGATACCGGTATGGATAACGGTGGCAGGTGCAAAAACAAGCGTGCTCAACACGCCCAACCACCATAGGAAATATGACGTCTGAAACCCCGAACCCGCTGGATTAACAGTGCGTTTGGTGCCGACGCGCTGACCAATACGCTTAAATGGTCGAAATATTTTAAAGGTCATCAATTTGTCCAAAGCGCCTCTGAGGAGCAGCCGTGTTTTACCTGTCTGCCAGCGTTCGGTCAGTTGATTGTATATATTCCGTTTCATCACTGAGACGGACAGCACTATCAGGACCGTGCAAATGATAAGGAATATCAGTCTGGGATGATTGGGTCTCAAAATGGATGTCACAGTGATCACTGTCGCAAGTGAAATAGACCATATTCCCACGTTGCGGTAAGTTGTGGCGAAATCCTTGTGCGGACGAATGGCCTGCAGCAGTCGTTTGGGTCGCTTCAGTTGGGCGATAATAACCGTTAGCAGGATTGAGACGATAAAAATATAAATGCCGTAACCGGCAAGGGAAATCAACATGGTGTCGTACACCGGCCCGTAAATGAATGACCGCGGCGTCATTGTCACCACGTACCAGTCCATTTGCGGTACCGGCCTGGCAAGAATTCTCATTGGTTCGCCCATTATTTTTATGTGCTCTGACAAGCCTTTACGCGCGTTCATGGCCGCCATGATTAAACGGCTGTCCCTATTGGACAGGATTTCATGGAGCGTGCGATTGAAAAGGACATTGTCTTCAGAATGCAGAATAATTTTCCCTGATCTGTTGACCACCATCAGTGAGACACCTCTGGGCAGGGGGGGCTGGAGCAGGTCCTCCACTTTCATGGATATGGCCGCGACGCCGCCATCCGGGCTGTGTTCAGTAGGAGAAGTTCGTTTCGAAATCATGATTCGCGTATCATTATTGGTGATGGAAACAATAATATCCGCAAACCCGTTTGAACTGGCGCCATCGTTTGTTTTGGCAGGTAACTGAACAGTCTGGTTTCGGATGACGCGCTGAAAATATTCGCGGCTTTCAAGTGCGACGGGTTGAGTGGCGTGTGCCTCCGAAGTGATTTTCAATCGCTGGTGTCCGGTATGGTCAGTCCAGAACGCCTGCGTCCAGTTGGGCCGCTCCTGATTTTTCGGGTCACATACCTTGAATTTTCCAGTGAGCCCGCACCGACTTGTCATTTCGCAAATCGGAACATTCTCCCACCCCGGTTCCCTGTAATTTTTCCAAATCGAAATATGCCCATCCATCTCTTCGCATTTTGTCTGTGTCATTTGCCTGTTCGACGGCGGTTCCCGACGGGTTGATGGCGATTTCAGTGTTATGTCGATTTGGTCAGGCGTGGTTGTCATCAGCTCGTCCCGAAGCGTTTCCGTGCTTTTGATAAATTCGTTGAGCGCCTCAACGCCTTCTTCCACCCTCTGATGCAATTTGTAATTGAAGCCACTTTTTTTGGATTCCTGCACGGCTTCCATTTCCATGTCGGTGCGCTTTTGGTACGCGGAATTGAAAACAACTGACCAGAAAATGAGCACACTCACCAGCATCAGTAAAAATGCCGATGTTTTGAGCATAATGGTGTCGAATCGGGTAAAGCGGGAGGTGGGGCCCAGCCACCACAGTTTGCTGATGGGTATGGCGAGAATTGCAATACTGGTCAGCAGCGCAATGAAAAGCAGCATGTTGGGCGGAAACTGAAAGCTTTCGGCGGAAAGCTGATCTTCTGCCAATATGCCGCACAGAAGTAACCCCTTCCGGGGTTGAATGGCATCGTTACTATCCGCATCGGATACGCGTCCAGGTGTCTGTTCTGTGCCTGTTGTTTCAGTTTCGGTCTCATTTGCAGCCAGCGTCACCGTGTTTGGGGAGTTGTCGGAAATCGGATTGACATCAATACCAACCGGCTGAAGAAAGATGGCGTATTTTTTTCCGTTTATTTCAAAGTTCCGAAATACAGAAGAAATGGCCGCATCACTGCGGATTTTGTCGGGAAGCGCATTCATTCGAATTTTGTTGGCCGCGTGCGGTGTGAGCGCCACCCCATTGACATCGAACAGTATCATTGAATTGAACGCCCCACTTAATTCTGAACTAAGCGTGGACGACAGGTTCTGCGGAAGCAATTCAGCCAGTTTCAGTTTTCCAACCGAGAGTTGTCCGAACTGAAACTCCAAAAAATTTTTGTCATTGCTGATACGCATGTATGAATCGTCGCGCGGCGCAGTGGAAGTCGTCTGCTCTTCGACAGTGACGCTGGTGCTTGTCACACGGCTCATTTTCAGCGCACGTCTCACGACGCATGTAAAGGCCGCTTTAATATCGGACGTATGTGTGTCGACACATTCCTCAAGAGACTCCCGATAGCTGAATATAAAATTGCGGTTGATATGTTCTCTCAGTTTTCCAAATTCCACCGGATAGGGACGACATTTTTTTGGGGAAGCGAAATTCAACTCATTTTTGTCAGCGCAGTTCAGGTTCAGGGTTTCTTCAAACAGACATTCGGAAAAGTCTGTTTCGGCAGCCATCATGGCGTTATCGCCATCTGACATTTTTTGCGCACATTTTAAAATTATGGTCCCCAGCACGTTTGTGATTTTTTCGCTGAAGTCACTTTTGGGGGAATCATTCACACGTTTGGTTATTTTGCTGCAAAGTGACTCTTCAAAAATGCCCTTTGTCGTTTCCCTCCCAGGTGGAAGCGCCGGGTTGTTCAGCGATGGACAGAGATTTGGCGCTGGGCTGTTTGGTTTGTTGTTGTTCCCAGTTTCATTCTCATTCTCCTTCCCATTCCAGTCTTCATCCGGGGTATCATTTTTATGCACAACATCTTCAGCCTTGCGTGCTTTTTTGCTGAGCCTCGTTTCGGGACGGGGGCTGTGGCTGTCCGTTTTGCCAGACCAAATCGCGCCTCGCAATGCATACAGCATCAGGCATGCTCTGACATCGGTTTCATTTTGGTGATGTTGCAGGCAACGCAAGAGCGGTCGCTGGTAAAGCGCCCCATAATCAGATACAACCTGGTTGCAAACCGACTTCACAGCGGAATCCGCTTCTGTGCAACTATTTTCATTTTTGGCAAGGGGTCCCTCGGCGTCACTTGTCGGTTGCCATGATTTCAGTTCCTTTTGAGCAGGAAGAAGATTGTCAAACACGTCACTGATATGAGTGACTTCGGCCTCCATTCCCGACCCCACATTGGCCAGTCGCTGCGCATAGCGGGCAAGTATCTCGCTTGCCTGCGTTTGCTGATGATGCCACAGCAGTCCCGCAAATACCGTGATGACCGCCACCACTGTCATCCCCATTTTCAACTGTCTGTTCTCAAAAGGCGATTTTTTGTCGCTCCCTTTGCTTTTGATTAAGCCGATAGTTGTTTCAAGATGCTGACCTATGGCATTTCCGATGCGTCTGGCACTCTCATTCTGACTGACGCCAGGGAGCCTGCGTTGCTGGGATAATTTGCCGAGTTTCGGACTGCGGGTATCTGCCATGATGACATGCCTTTCCGGTCGACTGGCGTGACTGTCCAAAAAAAAAGCGAACAGCACCCCTCGACCAATGCCAACGAAACTGGAATAAATTGCTTCGTCAGAATAGGTGTAATTTCATGGGGCGTCCAGCGATTTGTGGCGAGTGAAGTGGTGACTGTGCAGCGGGACCACCGCAGACACACTTTCTTTGAGTAAGTGAAGTAG
>JAFGWT010000089.1 GCA_016937015.1 Deltaproteobacteria bacterium
AAAAAGGCGGCATGCGCCAGGTATTCGATGCGCCGCGCATTCATGTGGGAGGGGCGGTGGCCAATTTCCATCTCACCATCAATATGCCCGCCAACCGATGGCTCATTGGTGTTGGGGGGCCGTCCTGGGGGCCCGCTGTGCTGTTCTGGGGCTACCTGCTCGTCATTCTGATTGCATCCTTTTTTATTCTGGGGCGAACCCCGCGCAGTCACCTAAAAGGCTGGCAGTGGGCCCTGCTCTCTTTGGGCCTCACCCAGGTGCCGGTCAGCGTGGCGCTCATCATTGTTGCCTGGTTTTTCCTTGTTCACTGGCGCAGCACCAACCCACTCAAAAACAGACTGTACATCTGGCACAACCTGCTGCAGACGGCAGTCGGGATTGGTACGATGGTGGCGCTGTTTTGCCTTTTGGGAGCGGTGTACAACGGTCTGGCCGTGCAGCCGGATATGCAGGTCTCCGGCCTTGGCAGCGCCAACGGCGTGCTCAACTGGTACACCGATCACGTGACCAGTCAATCCCCCGAAGCCAAAGTCTGGAGTGTGCCCATCATTTTCTGGAAAGGCGTCATGCTCGCCTGGGCCCTCTGGTTATCCTACAGCCTCATCGCCTGGTCCAAATGGGGATTTAAGTCCTTCTCCGAAGGCGACCTCTGGCGCAATCCCCCATCACGGGAAAAAAGCGGGACAGAGTCTGCAAACCGGTAGACGTTTTATCTACGAAAACCCGATGAATTCCTCCCATCACCGTCCAGGGCAGTGACGATCACAGGTAATGGCTTCCAGTGTTTGCCCAGTTGCACCGTCTCCGTCTGCGATTCTATGCCATTAAGAAAAAATCGCCTTTGTCGATTGTACTGATTAGTAGCCATTACAGGAGGCGTGGGACAGATGATTGACACATCCGCATTGACCGGAGAAATGGACGGGTCCTTTAATGGACTTCATGTCCTGATGGCAGACGATTCCACCACTACCCGCCGGGTCTTTCAGGCCCGGCTCGAAGAATTGGGCATAACGGTCACCCCCGCGGAGGACGGAGAGGACGCACTGTCTAAAATCGAAGCGCATCCCCAAAAATTCGACATTATTTTCTGCGACATTCAGATGCCTCGCATGAATGGCTACGAATTGTGCAGAAAACTGAATGAGTCGCCATGGTTTGAAGGCACCCCCATTGTGATGGTATCCACCTGCTCGGATGCGCGGGAAGTGATTAAGGCGCTAAAACTCGGTGCGGACGACTTCATTCCCAAACCATTTGAGCGGGATTTGCTCATAAAGGTGATTAAACGGGTGCGCGCATGACTGAAACAATGCAACTTCAGGGACGCACGCCGCAAAAAATGCAGGTCCGCCTTGAGCACATGGACAAGTTACTGAGCCTGGCAGGCGAAGTGATTATCACCAGCGCGAATCTGCAGGACATGGAGCGACGAGTGCAATCCGCCGTTACCCGACGTCAGACGCTGGGTCCCGAAAGCCTCGACATCATAAAAACGAGCAACGAAAGCACACGGCGCATCAGTCAGGATTTGCACGATCTGGTAATGGCCATCCGCCTGGTTGAAATCGGCGATACCATGCGGCTTTTTAAGAGGCCGGTGCGGGACCTCGCCCGAACACTCGAAAAAGAAATCTCCCTCGTCTTCGAAGGCGCGGACACCATGATCGACAAAGCGCTGGCCGAGCGGCTGGTGGATCCCCTGCTGCATCTGTTGCGAAATGCCGTTGATCACGGCGCCATCTCCCCCATTGAACGGGCGGCGGCGGGGTTGCCGCAAACAGTCACGGTGACATTGCGGGCGGTTAATCTTGAACATGCCGTTGAAATCTCCGTCACCGACGATGGACGCGGCATCGACGACGAGGCGATTCGAAGGCTCGCCGAACAGAGCGGCATCATTGAGATCGACCAGCCCTGCGCGCTTATCGACATTCTGTGCACCCCTGGATTCTCCACCCGGACAGCTGCCACACAGACCTCCGGCCGAGGCGTCGGTCTGGATTTGGTGCGCGAAATGGTCAGCGAGTTTGGCGGTGAACTCTCGATAGAATCGGCTGTCGGCCAGGGCACCACCGTGACCATGACCATTCCCAAACTCCGCGCAGTCAATATCATCGATGCACTCACTTTAAGTGCCGGTCACCTGCTGTTCGCGCTGCCCATTCACCGTATCGAGGCATCCCTCGGCATCCCCCGAAACAGCATACGAAACGCGTTTCAAAAGGAGCGCTACATCGTATATCAGGGCGAAACCGTGCCCATCTGCGACCTCCTCGAAGTTCTGGGCGAAGGGACCTGCGAAGCGGGACGGGACCTGTTGCCGGTGGTCATTCTGCAAAGCCGCGACGCAAAGCTGGCGCTTATCGTCAGTGAATTTCTTGGGCCTCAGAAACTGGTGAACATTCCCTTTGAGGAAAACATGTCCCATGCGCAGGCAATCGCAGGCACCACCGTCTTCACCGGGGGAAAACTGGGACTGACAGTGGATGTGGATGCGCTCATTGACGCCACATTGAATCTTAGGGGACCGGTCGAAAAAACCCTTGATTTGGCCTTTGCATCCGCGCCGCCGGCCAACATTTCCAATACCGTCTCACTGGCATCCAGTCGCTCTGAATCCCCACAGGAGGCGCTAACCACGGAATTGGGCAGCAGTGATGTCAATGATCTGCTTTCTGAAATGAGCACCAGCCTGTCCGCACTGCAGGATATTCTGCTGGGTCTGGAAACCTCTGACAATACCCATCGCGACATCAAGGACGCGTTCCGCCGGTTACATGGTATTAAAGCCAATTTTTCAATGCTTGAGATGGACCCGATTGTGAATTTCGCCCATCGCCTCGAAACGGTGATGGACTACATCCGGAGCGAACGCCTGACGATGACCCCGGACCTGATGGATCTCCTGCTCGACAGTGTCTCGTTCCTAACCCGGGTCACCGACGCTCTGCCTCAGAAAGTGCTCGGTCCAGAAGAAGAACTTTCAGAGCGGTTACTGCAGCGTTGCGAGGTGCCTCAGGAGAATACGCTCTGCGACCGGGACATCATTGGCCGGGCGTTTGATATGACCCCCGAAATTGAGCTGCAGATGGTCACCGCCAGAAAGCGCGGACATCATGTGTTTGAAACCTACTTTACCTTTCACCCTGGTAGACAGGCGGATTATCTGGTTGCCTATCTGTGGTTATGTCGGCTGGGCGCCATGGGCACCGTACTGTCCACGTTGCCGTCCATCGCCGAAATCGAACAGGGACAGTGTGGCAACGCCATTAAGGTTCTCTGGTCTGCAGACAAAACTGAAAAGGCCTTAAAGGAACGGCTGGAAGAACACGCGCCTCTGTATGATGTCTCTTCATATCAGACTGTCGAAATCACGCGACTTCCTGGCACAACGGACTGATTCACATATCCGGATGAGCGAGATGAATCCCGCAGAAATCGTCAAAATGCGCAATCACCTGGTCTGCAAGGACGGGATCGAAATGCTGACCTTTTTCCCTTTTGACCAGTAGAAGCACTTCCTCCGGCGGCCAGGCATCTTTATAGACCCGTTTGCAGAGCAATGCATCGAGCACATCCACGATACCCACGATACGCCCAAAAATGTGAATATTGTCTTTGGAAAGGCCCTGAGGATATCCTTCGCCGTTCCATTTTTCGTGGTGCTGGTGTGCAATGATGCGCGCGGCTTCCATAATTGGGCGCGTCGAGTTCTGAAAAATGTGTCGTCCGATTTCGCTGTGGGTTTTCATGATTTCGAATTCCTCACGGGTCAACCTTCCCGGCTTGTGTAAAATCGCGTCGGGAATGCCAATCTTTCCCACATCGTGCATCGGCGCCGCCATGTGAATCAATGCCACGGCGTTCTTATCAAGACCCAGTTTTTCAGCCAGAAATTTTGCGTACTGGGCCACCCGCATCACATGATTGGCCGATTCCCGACACCGACTTTCAACCACTTCTCCCAAGGTCAGTATCACCTCGCGCTGGGTATCGACCAGTTCTTTGTTCAGGCTGAAATTTTCAAAGGCGATGGCCATGTTGTTCGAAAATATCTGCACCAGATTCCTGTCAAGTGGACTCAGTTCCTTCTGTCCATGAAAAAACAGCAGCGCCTCCTCCCCAATGTGGGTTCGAAAATAGCCGGCGTAGCAATCACCGTTAAACACAATGCTGTTCGTTGTCCCGCGTCGCCTGGCCGCCATGGCGGTTGACACCTCTTCACCTGAAAGAACAGTGGAGACGCGCTGTCCCTCCAGCCCCGCATATTTTCCAGTTGCCGCAACCACAACAAAGTCGCCTTCTTCAGGCTCGGCCGAAAAGCTCGATGTCTGCATATACAGAGAGTCTTCATCGAGTCTCAGTATGGACGTGAGCTGTTCCAGCAGTCCCTGCGCCAGTTTCCCCTGACTCTTTAAATCGAAAAGACTTTTGGAGGCATCGATAATTTTTTCCAGACCCTGCCGGTTTCTCTCGATGGTCTGCAGATCCTGAAAGGACCGAAGCGCAGTTGTGATGGAGGTGATGAGTCGGTTGGCCGTCAACTCTGTCTTTTCCTTGTAATCATTGATGTCGTAATCCATGATCACACGACTTTCAGGAGCGCTTCCTGGCTGGCCTGTGCGCAGAATGATTCGAATGAACCGGTTATCCAGAGTTTCTCGTATCTCCCGTGCGACACACAGTCCCGCATCATCGGTTTCCATCACCACATCGAGCAGTACCACGGCAAAATCCCCGTGTTCTCTCAATATCCGCATCGCTTCGGAGCGGCTGTACGCACTGTGAAACTCAATCTGCCTGTTTTGAAATCGATAGTCCGCCATCACCATGCGCGTCAGCCTGTGCACTTCATCCTCGTCATCCACAATCAGCACACGCCAGGGCCTGGTTGCAATTGACATGGCCATGTGTGCGTCACTGCTCGCAGCGTGGGGGGAAGAGTTCAGTTTCATGGGCGTTGGCGCTGTCATTGCTGCACCTCCTGCTGCCTTGGAAACAGAATTGAAAACCGGGTGCCATGTCCGGGGTCACTTTTACATTCAATGCTGCCCGAAAGCGTCTGCGTGACCAGATTGAATACCATATGCATCCCCAGTCCCGATCCCCCGCGGCCCCGTTTGGTCGTAAAAAACGGTTCGAAGACATTTTCAACAACCGTCGCCGCCATCCCAACCCCGTTGTCATGGCACTCAATGGATATATTCGACCCGGCTGCAGAAATCTGAATGGCTATCGTGCCATCCGGGCGATTTTCAAATCCATGGATAATGGCATTCATAATCATATTGGTCATAATCCGCGACAGTGCACCTGGAAAAGAGTAGATGACTAAATCGGGTGGACAGGAGAGCGAAATTTTATAGTTTGTTTTTTTAAGGCGCGGTTTCAAACTGAGCAGAATATCTTCCATGTATTCGCCCAGATTGAATTTTCTTGGCGATTCGCTGGACTGATCCACTGCCACCTGCTTGAAACTGCGAATCAGTTGCGCGGCCCGGGACAGATTGGCCTCTATCATTCGGGTGCTCTCGTCTATGGTCGACAGAAATTTTTTCAAGTCGTCATGGGATGCATCGCCCGCAGCGTATTTGTCTTTAAAATCGTTTATCTTTTCACCCAGGTGTGAGGCCGCGGTAACGCCTATACCGAGGGGTGTGTTGATTTCGTGAGCCACTCCCGCCACGAGAGACCCGAGCGCAGCCATTTTTTCCGACTCGACCAGCTGCTTCTGCATGGTTTTCAATTCTGCTATGGTGGTTTCGAGCCCTTTCTGATGCTGTCTGTTCTCTTCAATCAACCGGGTTCGTTCCAGGGAATCGTAGACTTTTTCCTTTAGCATCTGCAGACTGGGCAAAGGCTTGGTCAAAAAGGTTGTGGCGCCGGCCTGAAGCGCATTCACCACGTCGCTGGCCGCACCGGTCCCCGAAATCACAATCACGGGTGTCTCGCGGTCGTTGGCACGAATGGCCTGCAACACTTCCATGCCGCCCACTCTGGGCATTCGCAAATCCACCATCACCAGATCCGGATGACAGGTGC
This sequence comes from Deltaproteobacteria bacterium, assembly GCA_016937015.1. Lineage (GTDB taxonomy): Bacteria > Myxococcota_A > Polyangia > JAAYKL01 > JAAYKL01 > JAFGXQ01. The sequence continues at coordinate 6,046 of JAFGWT010000089.1, forward strand.
GGTATTTTTCAATCCCCTCATCACCATCGCACGCCGTGATGATGTCGTATCCCCGGTCCTCCAGATATAACCGAAAACTTTCACGAATCATCGGTTCATCATCGATAATCAGCAACATCGGCTGCAAACGTTCATCACTCATCACTTTCATCCCCACTAATAAACACATCCGCGCGCATTGCCCGCTATTTTTTCACATTTTCCTATCGATGAAAATCGGCCACGTAGGGATGCACCAAATCTTTCCATCGGTCGTACGGCATGGTGATAATCTCGCTATGGGTCCCTGAATTGAAAGAAATATTCAAATCGTGATTCAATGCCTCTTCGCTGAACACCACCATTCCAAACAGATTGCCAAACGGCGGCATGGCGCCAACCTCGCAATCCGGGAATTTCGCCATAAAATCACTTTCCCTGGCCACCCGAAGAGACCAGGCGCCTGTGAATTTGCGCAGTTTAAAAATATCAACCCGGTAATGTGCAGGCAACACGGTCATCGCCAGATTTCCATTCAGATGGACAACCACTGTTTTAGCCAGATTCATTCCGGGAATATGGCACACCTGCGCTGTTTCCTGGGCTGTGTAGGATGGCCGATGATGCGTGACTACGTAGTCCACATCCATGGCATCCAATAACTCTTTCAATTTACGCATCGGCATTTTTGCTCCCTCCTTCGCCAAAAAATGACACCCGCGACGTAGGGGGCACAGGAACAGAGGCGAGGCAAAGTGCAGGAATCGCCCCTTTGCATCGCACTTAAAATTTAGCGACGGAAATGCCTTGAGGCAACCGGAGGCAACGCTGTTAAATCAATCGCCCTCTCAATAAAGGGCTTATGAATCATCAGCAGGGTCAGTCAGCACCCGCCTTCGAGAAGGCCGTTGGACCGGCAAATGCGCTTGTGCATTGAGAAGTGTCGAAGGGAGATGGCGATTGCCCAGCCGCGCCATGCGTCTGGCCGCGCCTGGGCGGGTTGGGGGGCCCGGTTGCGCCTGGTACCGAAGGTCTTCAGAGGCTGATACACGGTCTGGAACGTTCGCTGAAAGCCGTTCGACCTTCGTCATGTCTGTGCGTTGTGACGAAAACGAGGCAATTGTGCGCATCACTGGTGTCACAAAAATGTCGTGTAACTGGGTTAAAGGTCATTATTTTCTACCTGCTTTTTCATTGGAGAGAGCACTCATACATATAACGTTGAAAGGAAGACTCTAATGAATCACACAAAAACCTTTATATCTTTGCTCTTCTTTTTCGGACTTTGTTTCCCCCTGGGATGCTCAGTGGACAGTGGAAACGGTAACGCCGATACATCGGGGGACGCCGATACGGATACTGACACGGACAGCGATACAGACTCCGACTCAGATTCCGACTCAGATTCCGACTCTGATTCCGACTCAGATTCCGACTCAGATTCCGACTCAGATTCCGACTCAGATTCCGACTCAGATTCCGACTCAGATTCCGACTCAGACTCGGATACGGATACGGACACCGACACCGACACGGACTCGGACTCGGACTCGGACACCGACAGCGATACGGATACGGATACGGACAGCGATGGGGATATCGACTGTCCTGGCACGTGTGTGGGAGAGGGAGAATGCCGACTGCTGAACGGCACATATTTGCCTGATTACAATTGTCCGGCAGAGTCACCGATTTGTTGTGACAACGTGACCAGCAGCGACACCGACACGGACACCGATACGGACACCGACACCGACACCGACACGGACACCGACACGGACACGGATACCGACACAGACACCGATACGGATACGGATACGGATACGGATTCCGACGTGGTCCCCAGCACGGGATGTGGCGCCGCCGACGGTCCGGGGGTAATCACAGCAGGCGGTCAGTCGGTCCAGGGGGGCCTTGCAACAGCGACTCGACTCAGCATCATGATAGGCGCTGATAATCGCGCGTTCATTATCGACATTCCCGAGGACTACGATCCCAACCACCCATACCGACTGATCTTCTCCTGGCACCAGGCCTATGGTTCTGCGAATGGAAATGCCATCGGTCAGTATCCGGCTAACAATGGTCCCAATTTCGATGCTCAAAACTACGCGTATTTCGGACTTAAGCGCGCAGCGGCAGCGGCTGGAGATTCAGCCATTTTCGTTGCCCCTGATGGTATCGGCAATTTCCCCTGGGATTACAATCGAGACGTCGTCCTGTTCGACGAGTTGCTCAAACGCGTCACCGAAAATCTGTGCATCGACGAAAGCAGAGTGTTTACGACTGGTTTCAGCTTCGGCGCAATGATGAGCCACGCGCTTTCGCTGGGGCGCGCCGACAAGCTGCGCGGCGCAGTCACAATGGCGCCGGCGAACTATAACTTCACCCAGCCGACCGACACCGCCGACGCTGTGGCCTACATGTCTATCACGGGGATGAGCGACGGTACCTGTCGCTGGGTCAACGATGACGGGAACCGGACGGGTGGCAAGTACTGCTCCATCACTCACGCCGAAGAAAACGGCTGCACAGTGCCCAATGACATCCCGACAGCGTCGGGTGGAACCAACCAACATGTTTGCTACGACTTCGAAGGCTGCAATGAAGGCTATCCGGTCAAGGTGTGCACGTTCGATGGCGCACATACCCCGTCGAGTGTGAGCGATGGGTCCCCGGGCGATGATGGTCTAAAAGCGTTTGTGCCGCCGCTGGCCTGGGAATTCATATCCCAATTGTGAGACAAAGGGACCATGCACCTTTTCGTCCCAGTGCTGGGGATAACAAAATAATCTTTTCCAGTTCGCCTGCCACCCACTGTTGATGCTCTTTCCCACATACAGGTAAAGACGCATTGTCCGAATTGCCATCATGTTTGCGTTTTTAACGCACGAAACAGAGACAATGGCTCTGTTTTTTACACAGAAGTGGGAAAGAAGTGGAATGAAAATGAAATTATTTGGAGTGTTTGTTTTGTATTTTGCCACATGTATTTTGTTCATCTCACTCTCGTCATGCAGTGTATCGACCGATAATCCCAGCGATAGCGACACCGAAAAAGAAGATGAGAATTCTAACAGCGATTCTGATTCTGATTCTGACTCTGATTCCGATACGGACTCTGATTCTGATTCTGATTCTGACTCTGATTCCGATACGGACTCTGATTCCGATTCTGATTCTGACTCTGATTCCGATACGGACTCTGATTCCGATTCTGATTCCGATTCAGATTCTGATTCCGATTCTGATTCCGACTCTGATTCCGATTCTGATTCCGACTCTGATTCCGACTCAGATTCCGACTCAGACTCGGATACGGATTCCGATTCTGATTCCGACTCTGATTCCGACTCTGATTCCGATTCAGATACCGGCACCAATCACGATACGGACAGTGACACGGGTGAACCAAAGTCCGGCGACCCCGTGCCCAGCGCCGGCTGCGGCAAGCCAACAACTCTCAGTGGCGAAGGCAGATTTACTATCAATGTATCCGAAGCCGGAGCGGGAAACCGCGAATACATTATCCGCCTTCCCGACAACTACGACCCCAATCATCCCTACGCGCTATGGTTCGCCAATCACTGCCGGAACGGGAGCGCCGATAACGTCGCCCACAGCGAGCCGGATAACAGAGAGAATTACGAGTACTTTGGGATGTGGAAGCTGGCCAACCCGCCCGGCGGTGAAGCGACCACGATTTTTGTGGCGCCAGAGGGGATCAATGCCGGCTGGGGTGAGGGCGCAAGGGATCTTGCATTCTTTCGTGCCATGCTCGACAAGTTTGAAAACGAGCTGTGCATCGATACGTCGCGCATCTTCGCGTCGGGCTTCAGCATGGGCGGTTCCATGTCGTACGCCCTTGCCTGTGCCATGCCTGAGAAAATGCGAGCCATCGCCATGTATTCCGGCGGAAACATGAGCGGCTGCGACCAGTCAAACCGCGGACCTGTGCCTATTTTCATTTCCCATGGCACGGAGGACGGTGTCTGCACATGGCCAAACTTCGGCGAACCCCAGATTAATGATTTAGCGGAGCGAAATGGCTGCCAGACCGAAGATCTTTTTGGACAGTGCCACCCCACCAGCCTAATGGAACCGGTCTGCATCGATTACCAGGGATGCGATGAGGGCTATCCCGCACGGGCGTGCATTTTTAAAGGCGACCACATCGGCTCACCGGGGACCGAGGGGTCCTATGGAAAAAACAATACCTGGGTGCCGGCTGCAAACTGGGAATTCTTCAAGCAGTTCTATTGAAAGACACGCATATTTAATTTGCTATGGCGTCTCAGTGATTGAAATACTGCGAACATTCGCCGTGCCGCTGCTTTGATAGCCCTCCACGAGCATCATCACTTCGTTCAGCTCCCCCATCGTCATACCCAGCTGTGCCCATGCCGCAAAATGATTGCCAACGGTCACCGAGCCGCTGGTTCGCTTTTCCGTCCGAACGCTCCAGTATTGCCAGAATGGATCTATACCGGGGGTGCGTTGCCGTCTGTAAATGTTATATGTGCCCCCGTCGCTGCTGAGCACACCGTCGGGCGGATTGCCCCCTGGGGGTTCCCAGGTGCCCCAGCCGTCAACAATATAGTATTCGACCAGCGGATCCTGAGACCAGCCATACACCCCCAGATACAAAATGCCATCCGATGCGTGCTCCGCGTCGTAGGTGACCACCAGGTTTTCAGACCCAGGGCGCACTCCCTTTTTAAACAGCACATTGCTGATTTCACTCCACTCCGCACTGAATCCACTGTCCGCCCGACTGGTCATGCAGGCAGTCCCCACGCCCTCGGTCCAGTATTCCACTGCAAACTCGCAGTGCGTCCCCACTGTCGTTAAACACATTGTCTGTTCAGGCTCAGAACACGCCTCGGTTTGAGTCTCCGTAGCGGTATCAGTGTCGGTATCAGTGTTTAAACCGGAATCGGAATCATCATCGCTGTCCCAATCGCTATCACTGCCCGTATCACTGTCCGCATCCGTATCCGCATCGGAATCGCCATCGGTATCCGCGTCACTGTCGGAATCAGAATCTGCATCCGTATCTGTATCCGTATCCGCATCAGTATCGGTGTCGATATCGGTGTCTGTATCACCATCGCTATCCGCGTCTGCGTCGCTGTCGCTGTCCGTATCAGTGTCTGTATCGCTGTCCGTGTCCGTATCCGTGTCGCTGCCGGTATCTGCGTCTGCGTCTGAATCGGTGTCGCTGTCTGTGTCGCTGTCCGCATCCGTGTCTGAATCGGTATCGCTGTCGCCGTCCGAGTCCGTATCAGTATCCGCATCTGTATCTGTATCCGCGTCCCCACCCAACGTGGTGTCAGTGCCCACGCTCGAATCGACGTCAGTGTTTGCATTCGCTGAAGTGTTGCCGCTTCCACCACAGCCCGTCACAAAAAAACCAACCAGCAACCACATCAGCCATATCTCTTTTATCATTTCAAGGCCCTCCAAGCTTTGTAATGTTCCTTAACTTTAACATACGCCGAAACGGTCTGCAATTGAGATCCGTGCTGAGATCCGTGCTGATACAGCCCCCATAACAGTTGCGCAGAGACACCAGTTTCGCAGCATAAACGATATTCATTTATACTAACCATCCTATCCCCCCCATTCCCCCTGTTACGCATGCATTCCAGCATGATTCCAGCATGATTCCTGCATGATTCCTGCATTCATTTCCGCATGTATTCCACTGTGCCACGTTCCGCTGTGCTTTTGTGTCACTTTCTGCTATGGAGCCCCATGACATGTTCAAAGACAGGCCAGGGTCTATTAACACTGTTCGAACACAATGGGCATCAGTTTCCTGCGATATGGCAGCACATGCTGCCGGAGGAATTTTCATGGATGCGACTGCCAAAGGAACGCATGATTGACTGTGCCACTTGCAACATGGTGGTTACAGATGGGTATCGGCCGGATACCAAATGTTGCTCGTATTTTCCACAAATCCCTAATTACATGCTGGGACTGGCGTTAAAGGACCCCGGTTGCCGCCCCCTCGTTGAACGGGTTATTGCGGAGGGACACGCGTTGCCGGAAGGCACCACCCAAAGCCTTGGCGCGCTGCAAATCGCGACCGCAGAATATCTGGCCAACCGCTTTGGCAAATCCCAACGCCTGCGTTGTCCGTTTTTAAATGCCGTCGGAGAATGTGGCATTTACGCCTTCAGAGGAGTGGTCTGCGGCTCGTTCTTTTGCAGCAATGACCATGGTGATGCGGGCGATCGGTTTTGGGAGGATTTTCAAAACGTTTTGCGTCAAATCGAGGTCATTCTGAGTCAGCGCGCAATGACCGCCGCCGGAATCGATAGCGCAACATATCATGCACAACTGGATGCCATGGCAGATCGCATCGACGAAATGTATGATCCCGCAACAGGAGGAACCCAAAAATGGAAGCGAAAACTGCTCTTTGGCGAGTTCTTCGAAAATGAAGCCGCATTCTTCGAAGCGTGTGCCGATTATGTTATCGAACATATCAACCAGTTGTACGACATCGCAACAGCTGAGGACTCCTGTGATACAACGATAGCCTTCAAATATGAAAAAGCACTTGAACAAGGATTGTCACAAGCCCAGCGCGGTGAAATTCAGTGTCTCCCCGAAACACAGGGCGATATGATTCCGGTGGGCGCCCTCTGGTATAAACTCCAGCTATCCGCGAGGCGACTGTGGGAAATTCCCTTTGGCGAAGGCAAGGTGTCCCTTAATCCTAAGGCGACGATTGGAGAAAACAGAATGGATGATTCACTGTCACGGCTGCACGGCGATCGGCCTGCCGTTGTGTCGTTGAGTGGCAATACCGCATCAGCGGAACCGCGCCGGTATTTTCTTTGGAACGAAGAAGTCGCTATTCTCAAACTGTTTGCCGACCCGGTAGTGATAGAGGAAGCGTTGTTCGAAAAAAATGAAATCGCCGACTTTGCCGAAGCCCGCGATTTTCTTGCCGAATGTCTGCGTAAATCCATCCTGGTTAAAGCGGACTGTTCCGATGCTGCGGAATAAAAAACGACCACATGTATCGGGAATGGCGAACTGAAGTGATGGATAGAGGTCCTGCCCCCCCGGCACTAAACCGCTGTCACGCTTTTACCCGACAGGATGTGTCAGAGCAAACCGGACAACCGCTGTACAGTCCAGCAGTGCCGGCATTGCATTCTGTCACCTGATAGCGATGCAATAACGACGCAACAACGGCGCGATAATGTCGCTGTATGGCGCGGAATGTCGAATAATGAATACAATTCACAGCCAATCCTGTAGTGTACCACTTAACGCACCTCGTATGTCCGTTATCAATGCCTGATTAGGGCTCTGTCATTGGCTTCAGCATAAGTTTAAGCGTAAAAGAAGGATTATGTCGCAGTGTATCAGTCTGTAAACATACAGCGCAATCGTGGGATTGCGTTCATCGGCAACTATTTGCCACGCGCCTGTGGCATCGCCACGTTCACATTTGACCTTGCCGAAGCCGTGGCGAAGCAGGCCGGCGACGAACAGTCCGTGATTGTGACCGCCATCAACGACAACGCAACGGGTTATGCATATCCCGACA
>JAFGWT010000090.1 GCA_016937015.1 Deltaproteobacteria bacterium
ACAATGTAATGCGCCCCAGGGTGACGGTACAGCACTTTACCAAATGCGTCCGCTTTAAAAAATGCGCGGTCACCGCTCTCCAGCGCCCGTTCCGCCCGGTTCTGTTCGGCCTCGAGTTGCTTTGACGGCAACGTACTGAAAAACGCAATGCAAAGAATAATGCTGATGGCCGCCAGCACATACTGCCCCACCCATGGAAACGCCGCGTGCCAGATTCGACGACGGCGCACATCCTGTCTTCTGGAAACGGTCAGCACTGCCAGTTGTGCAATAGCGACTGCAGCGACTCCGGGAATTTCAATGCTGAAGTCAACCATGTTGTGCACCGCCAACGCAATCAACGCGGCCACAATGGCCATGGTTGTTGGCCGAACCGGCACCCCCAGCATGCGCCGACCAATGGCCACTGTGAACGACAGCAGAATAACCGGACCAAATATCACGCCGTAATCCACCAGCACCTGAACTACCACATTTTCGGCATACACAAACGCAGTGGACGCTGTCCACTGACTGACCAGAGGGAACACTGACATAAAACCGCCACGCCCCGCGCCGGTGACCGCAAACAGCTTTATCAGCGGCAGCGACTCTTTCCAGATGCCCAGCTTCGACACATCGCCGTTTACATATTCGCCGATAATGGCATCTCCCATGGCTATCATCCCCAACCCCAGGGACAATGCCAGCCCCAGGGGCAACCAGGCCACCCAGCTGATTTCCATGGCGCGTTCGGATTTGCGATAGAGCGTATTTCTAAGCACAAGCATAGTAAAAAACACCAGCTGTCCCGTCATAAAAGCGGCAATGCCGCCGCGGGAGAGGGTTAAAAACAGGGCACCGCCAGTGAAAACGGCAAATACAATATGCCATGGGCGCCGCTGCCGTTCATTCGGGTCCATGGCGAGACCAATGCTGACAAATGCACAAAGTCCCAAAAAGGCGGCCATATGGTTGGGGTTGATGAAAGGCGCGCTGATATTGGTTACCGAAAAGGTTTTATGGATCGGTTCATAAAACCCGTAGATCTTGTCCGCCATGGCAATCCGATGGGCGATAAACACAACGGCGCAGACAAACCCCAGTATGGAGATGGCCAGCAGCACATAGCGGACGCTGCCTTTTTGAGCCTCTCTTTTCACCGTCCAGTAAATGGCAAGATAGCAAAACAGCTTTGCCAGTTCATTCAGGGTTGTCGGAATATCCACCGTCAGCGGCACAAACGCCGGCTGCGCCGCCCCGGTGATTGCAAGCGTGTCCACCCTCAGCGCCACGGAGGCGGGAGACAGGACCCGGGCCACAGCCATGGGCAACGGTAACAGCTGAAACGCAGTCAGCGCAATAAGGCCCAGAAAAATCCAGCCCACAAAATCCATGCGAACCGATGCATCCCGTCCCAGCAATGCAAACAGCAGCCCAGTCAAAAACAGTGTCACCCCCAACGTCTGAGCATGCACCGCTCCCAGCATCAGCGCCGGCAAGCAGATGGTGGTGCACAACACAATACGGGAAATTCCGCTCCGATTCAAAAAGTCCCCCTGGGTTCGGCCAAATCGATGAAACAACGTACACCGTCATTGGGGCAACCTCAAGTTTTACGACAGTCGATATAATGGAATCCCGGTGAGTATCACCGATTCAGACTGCAGCGCAGCTCATTTGCATTGAGCACAGGGAAGCGCGCTGTTAATCGCTTCTCGCTTCATGAAATGGTCATTAGGTCGATCAAAGCGATTAAGCACCGCGATTGTCACAAGTCAGCGTTCGCCGGCGAGCATCTGGGCAACGTTATAGGCGTGGTCACCCATTTTTTCGAAACTGTTGAGCATATCGATAAAGATGAGCCCAGCCTCCACACCGCATTCACCCTTATGCAGCCGGGAGATATGGCCTTCGCGCATCTGCTTGCGCATCGTGTTAATGGATTCTTCGAGGGATTTTGCCTTTATCATCACCCCGGGATCAGGATTGGCTTTTTCAAATCCGCGATTGATAACCGCCAGAAACTCATTCACTTTATCAAATATTTCCATCAGTTCCTTTTTGGCATCATCGGTCAGTTCTATCTTCATGTCATATCGTCGGGCCAACAGTTTGTGCAGCCGCTCCGCATGGTCGCCCATGCGTTCCACATCGCTGACGGCGGTGATGAAACCGGCAATCTCGTGGCTCTGCTCCACAGAAGTTTCTCCCTGGGTAACCGATACCAGGTATTCGGTGATCTCTTTTTCGAGATAATCCACCACATTTTCGGATTCACTGATGGCATCGGCGGTTTTCCCCATCTTGGCAGACGGGGATTCTATCAGCTGTTTCACCTTGGCCATCATGGCCTGCACCTCCACAATCATACGACCGATTTCCTTGCGGGTGGCGTGCAGTGCCATGGGCGGGGAATCAATCAAATGCGGACTGAGATATTTCAGCGCCACACCCTCCCCTTTTTCGCTCTTTATCACCAGCTTGTCTGCCATCCAGGCCAGCTGGTTCACGAATGGCAGAAAAATAGCGGTATTGATTATATTAAAAACGGTGTGGAACATGGCCACATGACTGGCCACCAGCGCTTTCGACAGGGTTTCAGGGTGCCCCAGCACATCACCGGGAACCATCATTTCGATAAGATTGAGGAACGGTGTAAACAGGATGACGGCCCAAAGGGCGCCAAACACGTTGAAAATAAAATGCGCGCGGGCGGTTTTCTTTGCCACATTATTGGCGGTGATGGCGGCCAGGTTGGCTGTCACCGTGGTGCCGATATTTTCACCCAGCACCAGTGCACAGGCAGTCGGAACGTCAATAATGCCCTGAACGGTCAGGGTCAATGTGATGGCCATGGTCGCGGACGAAGATTGCACCACCATCGTCACAACCGCGCCAATGGCCACTGCCGCCAGCCGATAAATAACATTGCTGGAACTGGCCACCTTCATGAAGCTGACAATCGCCTCGGAGTCCTTCAGGGTCTCCACGGATTCCTTCATGAAATCCAGCCCCAGAAAAAGCACGCCAAAACCCAGCAGCACTTCGCCCGCATCCTCCAGCTTGCGCGCCCCAGTCACTTTAGGCAGGAACCCGATGATAATCGCCGGAAACGCCAGAATAATAATTTTAAATTTAAAGCCAAGCAGGGCGACCAGCCAGCCGGTGAATGTGGTGCCAATGTTGGCGCCCATAACCACACCGACAGACTCGGTTAGCGTAATCAGGCCGGCGCTCACAAAACTGACCAGCATCACGGTGGTTGCACTTGATGATTGAACAGCGCAGGTGACACCAAAACCGGTAAACACACCCGCGAAACGATTTCCCGTCATTTTGGCCAGAATACTGCGCATTCTGGGGCCGGCCACTTTCTGCAGGCCATCACTCATGATTTTCATGCCGAACAGAAATATGGACAAGCCGCCGAGCACCATTATCACCATATTTGTTACATCCATTTGGTTCTCCCACTTCTGGCGGGCCCTTTGGCCCAAAAAAGGTTCGAGCTTTGATAACCGCTATTTGTGACAACCGTGTGACAATCGCCACCGAATTGTTCCGTATTTTTAAAAAAAATGTCACATTGACGCATAATATCAACCCCCAACAAGACAAACCTGCATTTCATGGAAAACCGTCATTCGCTTTTAATTCTGAAGCATCCATGGCGTGGGATACCCCAGAATGGTGGGAGATGGCGCCGCGAATGGAAAACTATTCGATTCGTTATGCAATATATTGTTTAATGAAGTTTGCTCCCGTGTATTTTGGATACATATTTCTGAAGGCGGATGCATCCCGCATACATGCATCACACCAGACTTCAGTGGAAAGCCACGGGGGACAAATTGATGTGCAATCAGAAGAGGGCATTGGCACCACCTTTACAATACGCCTGCCCATCACACCGCCGGGTAGAATTCTGTTGTCCTGTATCCCACACCCTGACCCATCTAATGGGTCTGGATCTCTCTCAGAGATCGAGTTCAGTAACTTTAGAGGACGTCATACCCGCAAAGGAGACTGTCGATAAATGAGCAGTGGC
>JAFGWT010000091.1 GCA_016937015.1 Deltaproteobacteria bacterium
ATGGCAAAATCACAGGCTCGGACATCGCCAAGGCTGCCGTAGCGGCCGCTGCTCACAATGTCCAATCCGCAGCACTGAATGGGGTGATCTCTCTTGAAACCAAGGCAATCTCGCAACTCAGTCTCAGTGACGCGTCCGGTTTACTAGTCGCTAATCCACCATGGGGCGTGCGCCTGAACGATGGGTCCATATTAGACACTTACCGGGAAATCGGCCAATTGGCGCGGCGTTATCCTCAATGGAAATTGTGTCTCATCGCCAGCGATGCAAAACTTGTAAAGAAAACAGGGATAAAATTCACCAACGTCTCCCCCCTCATCCCCATGGGTGGCATCCGCATTCGATTTTACCTGGGATAATCCGATTTTCCGTTCATTTCTTTAATTGTAAAGGTAGGTATCAACAGGATTGTTGGATTTTTTGGTGGTTTTGGTATCAGCGTCCGCGTCATCCTTATCGGCAGCTGCATCGTCTTCTTCCTCGTCCTCTGCCAGCTTTTCGCCGGGGATTGGTTCGGGATTGAGAACCACGCTGTTGATTCGCAGCCTTGACCCGACTTCCACCTTGTCGGCCTTCATCCAAAGATAAATCCTGTCATTGACGCGCAGTTTAACAACTTCATCCCAGAACATCGGCACAAACTTTTTTTTGCCTTTAGTGGCGACGGTGACTGAAATGGGGGCTTCTTTCCCTTTTACAAGCTCGAATGAAAACTTCGACTCCCGGTATTGGACGCATTCCGGTGTCATGGTTTTCTGCTTCGCACCGGTGACAAAGATCAACTCACAATCATATTTATTGTCTTCTTTTCGCCACATCTGATTCGAAATTTCTTTGGCGCCAAAATATAATGGTTTTTTGAAAGTTAACGCCCACTCCGTCACTGGTTCTGGATTCTGAGGGTCATCCCCAGCGCTTTCCGTTGTCATTTCGATGTCTTTACCGGCAGCTGCGGATTTAATTGCCTTTCTCATATCCTCGGTCAATGGCACGGACGATTCAAACTGAATTTTTCGCGCCCCATACACAGATGTAATCAAAATCTGGTTATCCGGCAGCCATCCGTCATTGGTGAAGCACTTGGGCTCCTCCGCATATCGAAGATTTTCCGGTTTAAGCTCCTTCACTACCATGTCGTCAAAGGATACTTTCCAATTCTTCATTACGTCCGCAGTGACCAGATCCGGGTTCAGGTCTTTTAAAACCCAGTCTAAAATGGTTGCCGTCACGTCTTCGATGTTTTTGTCTATGCGGTCCTGAAGTCGGTCATCGGCACTGGTGGGTTTGATGTCGTTGGTCACCACAAAACAGGGGGTATCGCTATCGACAGCCGAATCAGCAAAAAACGGCAGCGAAACATCGAAAATTGCCTTCTTCAGAGCGCCAAACTTCATGTATTCCGATTCTTTGGGTTTGGGTTCTTCCTTCACGGCGGTGGCGGTGGTGGTGGTGGGCGCAGTGGTTTTAGACTGCACTTGCTGACACCCGCACAGAGACAGACTCATCGCTGCAACAGCCATGAAAAAAATTAAATTTCTCATACTTTCCTCCATTCCTGTATCCCAAATATCAAATTCGCGGTTTCCAAAGACTGTATCACAACAATTGCGTTTTTTAGAACCGGAAATATTTTACGCCACCTGAACGCCCAGAATTGTAACTGCAATGACGTCAACGCCTCTCATGTTCGCCCATAAAAAAAGCCGCCCCTCAGCAAAGAGAAGCGGCTTTAAAAAAATACTCGTCATTGTCGCAGAGACGTAGCATGCTACGTCTCTACGTACAGATAATTCGTAACTTATTTCTTGGCCATGATAGCGATCAGGTCGAGCACTTTGCAGCTGTAACCCATCTCGTTGTCATACCAGGAAACCACTTTCACGAAAGTGCTGTCCAGAGCGATGCCTGCGCCGGCATCAAATACGGATGTGCAGGATTCACCGCGGAAATCAGTGGCAACCACTTTCTCGTCGGTGTAACCCAGAATGCCTTTGAGCTCGCCTTCAGAAGCGGCTTTCATGGCGGCGCAGATCTCGTCATAAGAGGCGGATTTCTCGAGTTCAACAGTCAGGTCCACAGCGGAAACGTCGCTGGTGGGCACACGGAAAGCCATACCGGTCAGTTTGCCGTTCAGTGCAGGCAGAACCTTGCCAACCGCTTTGGCAGCACCAGTGGAAGACGGAATGATATTCTCAAGGATACCACGTCCACCGCGCCAGTCTTTTTTGGAAGGACCGTCAACGGTTTTCTGAGTGGCGGTGGCAGCGTGAACAGTTGTCATCAGGCCGCGTTTGATTCCCCAGTTGTCCTGAAGCACTTTGGAAATGGGGGCCAGACAGTTGGTGGTGCAGGAAGCATTGGAAACGATGGCCTGACCGGCATAGGTGTCAGTGTTTACGCCACAAACGAACATGGGGGTATCGTCTTTGGAAGGCGCGGACATTACAACTCTTTTGGCACCGGCTTTGATATGTTTTTCAGCGCCTTCTTTGGTCAGGAAGATACCGGTCGCTTCCACTACGTATTCAGCACCAACAGCGTCCCATTTGAGGTTGGCAGGATCCATCTCAGCGGTGCAGCGAACGGTTTTGCCGTTAACAATCAGGTTGCCGCCGTCAACTTTCACGTCGCCTTTGAAGCGGCCGTGTACAGAGTCATACTTCAGCATATATGCGAGATAATCGGGGTCAAGGAGGTCGTTGATACCAACGATTTCCATATCATCGCGAGCAGCAGCAGCGCGGAAAACCAAACGTCCAATGCGACCAAAACCGTTAATTCCTACTTTGATAGCCATGTTAGTGTCCTTTCAGGTTAGGTTACCTTGTAAAAAAGGCAGTTAAAACTGTTCATTATTTTGAAAACTTAAAAACACAATGCGACGGATAGTGCCACGTCGTGCCTGTCTCTATAAAACGCGAGCTTGCATATCATAAGTGAACTCTAATTACAATCCGTTGTACGTAAAGGTGTGCATTTATTTATGTCGGCTTTGTATCGACAATATGCTACACATGGGTAGCAACAATTTTCGTACATGATTTCAGGGGATTAGAGAAATTTCTTGGCAAGCTGGTTCCAATATGTAATCACCCCCCTCATGGATTGCGTAGTACTTGGCGCCGGCGGAATGATGCCTATGCCGGCCAGATTAACCACTTCAGTATTGTTTCGCCACGAAGGACGCATGCTCATGTTCGACGCAGGCGAAGGCATCCAGCTGGCTTTGAAAAAAGGCGGGGTCGGCATTCGTGCGCTCGAAGTGATTGCCATCTCTCACATGCATGCGGATCACGTTCTCGGCCTGCCTGGCGTACTGATGTTCCGCGCCCAGTGCGACGATCCCGGACCGCTCACCATTATTGGCCCCAGGGGAATTCAAAAATTCATCAAGCACACACTCGACGACCTGAGATACCGTATCAATTTTGAACTCAACTTTATTGAATGGCACAAAGGCTGTGACCCAACGGCAATCGAATGGAATGGGTGTGATGTCAAATGGGAGCCATTGGTGCATTCCACATTTTGCCTGGGATATCGCGTTGAGGAACACACGCGACCCGGAAAATTCAATCTGGAACAGGCAAAGCAGCTGGGCATTCCAATGGGACCGCTGTATGGGAAACTGCAATCAGGACAAAGTGTCACTCTCGATGATGGCACAGTCATCGATTCCACCCAGGTACTCGGCCCAACGCGTCGCGGCCGTGTCGTTACATTTGCGACGGATACTGCCCCCTGCACTGGATTGAAAAACCTTTCGCAATCAGCAGATCTGGCCTTTATTGAAGGCATGTTTACAGAATTGCATTCAGCTGAGGCAGCTGAAAAAAAACACTCCACAGCTGCATCCTCAGCCCAAATTGCGTCAGAAGCCGGAGTCTGCAAACTGGTGCTGGTCCACATTAGCCCCAGATATACTTTCGAAGACGAAAAGATACTCAAAAAGGAAGCCCGCGCTCACTTCAGGGGCGCCATCATCGCTCGCGGTCTGGATACCTTTGATATCCCCCTTCCCGATTGACCCGCATTTTTCACTATTTCAGTCAAATCATCATTTCCCAAAACTGTAAAAATGTGTCATCACTTCACTGCAGCTGCAACACTGTCAGAACTGTAATTCAAAACGGAATTCAATATGGGCACGGACAAATCAAAATCGATTTCAAGTGATGACGCATCTTCAGCTTCAAAGGATCTGACCACATCCGCACTGCACAATCTGGCCAGAGACATCACAATGGAAATTTTCCCTAACGGAGATTTCGCCAGTCGGGATAAGCAAACCGAACAGTTGCTTCAAAGCAAGTCCGAATTCGCAGTTGGTGAGCAGCTCGGAGCGGGAGGGATGGGACGCATTTATCGTGCGCGGCAAAAAGATTTGCAAAGAGATGTCGCCATCAAGCAACTCCACCCTCACCTGTGCGAAGTGGAGCGCATCCGCAAAGGCTTTTTTAACGAAGCCATCGTCACCGGAAAACTGGCCCATCCCAACGTGGTGCCGGTTTACGGGCTCAGTGAATCTCAGCACAGTTTGTCAATGTCGATGAAACTGATCAGTGGCTGCACTCTTGAAGATATCATTATTCCGGTCACTCGACAGCATGAGCAAATGGCAGCCAAATTTGATATTGACGACTGTATCGAAGTAATCATTGCCATTTGCAACCCCGTGGCGTTTGCACACAGTAAAGAGATTATTCATAGAGACATAAAGCCCGGCAACGTCATGGTTGGCGAATTTGGCGAAATTCTGCTGCTGGACTGGGGACTGGCCTGTTCCATTTCAAACACTCCGGAAGCGGATATTCAAAACGGCATTCCCCATGTATCAGTCATCCCTGGGATAGAGGGCACGCTGGCATACATGTCTCCGGAAATGATGAACGGTGTGGGCCGAGAGCTTGGGGTGCATTCCGACATCTATCTGCTTGGTGCATGTCTTTACTTTGTTTTAACCGGCAAAGCACCGCATCTGCATCGAAAGCAGCGATTAACGGATATTCCCGAAGAAAGGGACTATGTTGACCCGCTTCCGGAGCATATCGACAGCGAACTGCGGCGCATTTGTTCCCAAGCCATGGCAAAGGAACCTGCAGAACGCTATCCATCCGTTAAGATATTTCAGGCAGAGTTAAAGGACTACCTGAAACATCAGGAGAGTCGGCGTGTCGCAGAACATGCCAATACCCTTCTGGCCAACGCCCAAAAAAATTATTCCCTCAACCTCGATTCGTCCGGCCGAATCTCTCTGTTTCACGACCTCTCCGAATGTCTGTCGGCGTACAGGCAGTCACTTGCACTCTGGGACGGAAATGAAGAGGCCCGTAACGCGTATCGACAGGCGGGATTGGCGGCCGCGCGCATGATGTTCAATACGCGGGAGTATAAAGCTGCGCTGGTTTATCTTAAAGACATCAAGGGGCCCGAAGCCAGTGAAATACGCCAGAAAATAAAATATGCACTACTGGATTCCGAAAAAGCGAATCGCGCGCGGGTGTATTTGCGGGGGGTCAGCATCACTCTAATTGGACTGCTGCTCGCATCGGTCATATCCTTTTGGTTTGTCTTTCGTTTTATGGACAAAACCGCCATGCGTGTGGGTGAGGAAGCCCGTAAGTCTCTGGTTATCAATGGCAAGCGGGATTTGACACGCGTCGTTCGCAACGCCGCAACAGCAATGGGGTTTGAAAAACAAACCGTCAATACGTCACTGAATCAGCTTGTCCGCAGTTTTGAAATGGCATTAATAAACAACACGTCCACCGGCAATGCTGCGGTGGATGGGGTTGCCAAAGTGTTTGCCATGCCCCCCGGACGCGAATCTGATGCCATTAACCGCGCAAACGAGGTCGGATATGCGATGACGCAACCATTCAACGTACCCAAAGCCGAAACGGCTGTTCAAAGTATAGCGCTCACACAAATCGCCCCCCTGGTCTCCCGCCTCTACGATGACAATAAAAATCTTATCATCCGATTTTTCATCGGATTCAACGATACTCAGCTACTTTCAACCTTTCCCAAAAAATCAGCCAAACAGGTGAATGGACCGTTTGTCGATTCCGGCTGGTTTGCCCGTGGCCGTGACACCGAGAAAATCAATTTCACGCCCCCGTATCGAGATCCGGCTACAAATCGCATTGTGACATCAGCAGTGCTTCCAGTGCACGATGCAGCGGGAAATTTTCTGGGTGTCGCCGGCGCGGACCTCCATATCCTTGATTTGCTTCAGCCTCTGAAGGTCGATCCAAACTGGTCCGATAAATGTAAAATTGAAATCGCACGCATTGTGGATGATGAAATCGAAATCATTTTTTCAGACAACTACGAACATTTGTCTTCACCTCATGGTGATGCATCGTGGGTGCAAAGGGACCGCATTTCAAACATTGATGCAAAGGCGTTCTCGCAAATGACCCAGGACCTTGCCAACGGCACCGAAGGTGTCGTCAGCTTTTCACGTAACAATAAATCCGTTCTGTGGGGATATGCCCCATTGGGAATTCAAAATTCGTTTGTCCTGATAACCGTTGCGCACGAAACGCTCGCAAAGGAGGCAGACCGGATTCACAACACAATTGTCAGAGAAAACACCGCAGCGCTGCTTTATATCGGAAAAGTGGTCGGACTGATATTCGGCGCTCTGCTTGTCCTCAGCGCACTCCTTGCATTGCAGGTAATGAGACGTCGTTTAAAAACCCAGACCCTGCCGCCCGTTCAGTAACACATCCAGATGAAAACCTTGCAGAGCTATTCGAGGTGTCGAAACTCTTTGACATCACTGGGATAAGACAGCGTCAAGAAAAATGTTACCCCAGATTCCGCTGTCATGAGGAGGCCAAAGGCCGTCCCCCGGACTG
>JAFGWT010000092.1 GCA_016937015.1 Deltaproteobacteria bacterium
CGCAGTGCTGCCATCACCACAGTGTGCATTGGTATTGGCTTCTTCGCAGGTCCCGCCATTGCACCAAAAATTATCCGGACAGTCCGCATCACCGTTCGCGACGTTGCATCCCAGGTACATCCTGCAGCACCGGAAGCCCAGATTTTCCAAACGATAGCTGGTGGCGGACCCGTCCGCACCGGAGAAATCAAAGTCGCACGTCAGACCAGCCGACAAATCATTGAATGAGCCACCCCGAATGCCATACAGCGTGGTCCCTGTGCCCAGCACACTGGCCGTTGCGGTCCATTCCTCCACATTGCCCGACATATCCATCAAGTCGGCGGAACCGGACCCCTGCGCCGCCCAGGGGGCAATACACTCCGTCATTGCCGCCGTGGATCGCGCAGCGATATTGTCTTGAGACACACCGTAATCCCTTCCGTTACAGGCGTCCCAGGCATAATCGTTGTCATATGGATAGAACCATGTGGATTCACTGGCTTCGGCACAGGCGTATTCCCATTGCTGAATGCTGCACAAATCCCAGCACCCCGGTGCGCTGTCGGCACAAGTGTCGGTATTCAGCAACTGACAGGCCGCTCTGGCTTCAGCAAAATTGACATACGTCCATGGCATGACGCCCGCCTTTGAACAGGCCGCAGTGGATACACTCCCCGCATCGGCGATGGTCGCATCCCCACGGGACGCCTCATACCTGAAGATGTCAAAATACAGCGTGGTTGCCGCAGCGTTCTCATAGGTTACGGTGACAAAATCAATGGCGCCATTGGCGCCTTCGTCCACAATGCCATCACAGTCATCGTCAATACCATTGGGATCAGTATCTTCCGCGGTGTCGGCATGGTAATCGGAATCAGTGAGATTGATAATATTCTCAGGCTGGCAAACCACGTCCGTCTCAGAGGGGTCGCAGCATTCCGTATCGCCGCTCGCACTGCAATAGACTTTGCCATATCTCAGACAACCACCGATTGCACCTGTTGCTGCATTGTTGCACCCCTGCCCAAGACCAAACCCTTCGTCCACCGAGCCATTGCAGTTGCCGTCAATGCCGTCGCAAACCGCTTCAGGCGTGGACGGGTCGGGGGCGCTGTCTGTGTCACACTCCAGCCCATTTGTGCCGCACGTGTAATCACATACCCATGTGCCGTTTGCACAGGTGGCATCACCGGAAAGCAGTGGGTCACAAAGTGGCTCACAGTATCCTGGATTCGTCAACCCTTCATCCACTGCACTGTCACAGTCGTCGTCTATCCCGTTACACGTTTCGGCGGAGGCGTTTTCATCGGCAACGCCATCGCAGTCATCATCCACGTCGAGCAACGAACCATTGCTGCATTTGTCGCAATTGGCATCCGAGTCACAGGCCACCGCGTTCACCTGACACTCACACCCATCGGAATCCACCCCATTGATGTTATAATACTCATCCGTCCCTGCGCATGACTTGATGCGACAGGTACCGGCAGCACAGTAATATTCCGCCACATTGGGCGCACTGGGATTTGACAGCAAGTCGGCACATACGTTATTGCATTGCCCGCAGTGGTTCACATTGCTCTGCAACTGGAAGTCATCATCGGCTACCCCATCGCAATCATTGTCAATATTGTCGCAAAGTGTCTCAATGCTTGCATGTGAATAACAATCTGTATCCGCGCCACAATCCACACCGCTGGCCTGGTCATATTTGCATTGCCATCCTGAAGTTCCTGCGCAAACCGCCTGCTCAGTTCCCGGACAGTCGTCGCACCCCAAATCACCCGTGGTCAAAAGAACCATGTCGGTATCCTCGCCATCAATCAAACCGTCACAATCATTATCAACCCCGTCACAGACTTCGAGATCATCACCATCGGCTTCGTTGCAGAACATCCCGGATGGGCCGCATTCCCAGTATCCTTCTTCGCAGTCTCCGGCATCTGTCCCGTCGCAGGACTGCATAAAATTGGGTTCGCCTGCGCCATTCACTGTCGCATCGTTGCAATCTTCATCTGCACCGGCGGTATCACACAGATCCGGCGTTGGCTGCGTTTCCCCACTGCAAACCATTGTACCGTTAATACAGGCGAGGGTTCCGTCGTTGCATGGTGATCCACAGCTGCGGTCCGTGTCCGTATCATTGTAAAAAGCGTCTTCATCCACCAGCCCATCGCAATCGTTATCAAGGTTATCGCAAATATCCTGATGGTCCGAATCCGACACATTGGGCCCCACATCTCCGCTACATACCATTGTTCCACCGCTGCATGTGAATGTGCCAGCCTGACATACCCCTTCGCTGTAGTCATCGCATCCTGCTGTATCGTTACAGGGCAAGCCATTTGATCCGCCGCAGAGATAACTGTCAATTTCATCAACGATGCCATCGCAATCATCATCCACGCCATTGCAGGGCGTATCGGAAGCGGGTACGGTGTAATTGTCGCAGGTAACTGAACCGCCTTCGCATTTTGTCAGATACGATGCGCAAGCCCCCAGTCCACAGGCAATCCCCAGACGGGCATCATTTATGTCAATATTGTTGCCATTGCCATCTGAATCTGCAAACTCGTCCACTAAACCATCGCAGTCGTTATCCTTGCCATCACACCGCTCTTCTCGAGGTTCCACCGAACCCACGCAATTGTCGGTATCATAGACAGCATCAGATGTCCCAAACGAAGCAGACGCACAGGCCGCCAAACCCGTTTGACACAACCCCTCAGACGGATTGGCACCATCCCCGCCGCCACAGGTAATTGCCAGATTTTCATCAGTCAACCCATTACAGTTGTTATCCACGCCATCACAGGTTTCAAGGGTCGCAAGCTGGTATCCGGTGCATCGCAGTGTGCCTTCTGAGCAGCTCATCACACCCGGTTTGCAGATTCCCCTGCAGTCCGTGTCCCCATAGGGCGCTGTGCAGCCACTGGACCCTTCAGGATAACAGGCCGCCCCCTCATTGGGATCGGACTCGTCCACCTGGCCATCGCAGTTGTTGTCCTGAAAGTCGCATACCTCCACATCATCGGGCGAGCCGTCACAGTAGTATTCACATCCATCAGCACTCCCGTTTTCCCTGTCGTACCACTTGGCGTCGCATGCGCCCATGGTACACACCCCGTCCACACATTGGGCGGTAGCATGGTTAAACAGGCAGATGTTTCCGCAATAGCCGCAGTTATTGGGGTCTGTTAAAAACAAAACGTCTTCGTCATATTCAAAGTCGCAATCGTTATCGAGCGGCACATAGTCATCATTGGCCGGGTCCGCCGAAGATGCCGCGCCATCACAAATGTCCGCGTCATCGTCCTGATCCGCTGTGGGTTTGCAGTAGTATTCGCACCCGTCGCTATCGCTCAGATTAATATCGTGCCAGTACGTCTCACAGGCCTGCAGCGTGCACACGCCTGCCACACAGGTTGCCGATGCATGCGTTTTGCTGCACACCTGGTTGCAGCCACCGCAGTTTGAAGGACTGCTGTTAAGGTCAGCGCAAAACGCCACCCCCGCCGCATTGGTGCAGCAGGTTTCATCTGTATCGCAGGCCGCACATCCCGCATCCGTACCGCCGCCGGCACTGTCAGTATCGTCTGTATCGACGCCACTGGATGCTGAATCATCGGTGCCGCCACTGCCGCTCGACGAATCGCTATCGGTGCCGCCACTGCTATCGCCACCTCCGGAACCGACGGTGCTGTCATTTTTATCATTCGCCCCTTCAAACTCATACGGTTCCACCGCGCACCCCGTCAATACCAGCAGCAGTACTGCAGCGCCAAGCGTCATGCCAATAATGGGCAGTCGTTTACCGATCCGGCGCGCCGCCCGAGACAGTCTAAGCATCAGCAATCCCAGTCCGGCAATTAACAGCATCCATCCCGAACGGTCCGGCGTCTGTGCACCTGGCGCAACCGCACACATACAGCCGCCAGTGCCTGTTGCCAGCACCCTGTCCAGACCTTCGTAGGTGACCTTCTGTACCTCAGTATCGAACGAACCGCCGGAAGAAGATGTATCAGTTCCGTTGGAAGAGGTGTCACCGTCGCTATCCGATTCGGATATACCCGTATCTGTCCCATCGGAATCGTTGTCCGTATCCCCATTTCCATTTCCGGGCACAAATCCGCCTGTCGCATAGCACGAGCCATCATGGCAAACAGTGCCGTTTGGACAGTTCACATTCATACACTCGTCAAACACACAGACGCCATCCTCGCAGCTTTCGAAAAATTCACAGACGACCCCTTTGCACGGGTTCGTCAGTGTACTGTCGCACATACCGCTGGCCGGGTTACAAACGACGCCGGAGGCACACACTATCCCGGCGCACGGGTCATCGGCAGCGCACGCGCCGTCTTTGCATCCCTGACCAACAGGACACTGCACGTTTTCGCAGGTGGCCACGCAAACACCACTGGAATTGCAGTACTGCCCGTCCTCACAGGTAACATTCGCACATGGGTCGGTCACGCACTGCTGGCAGGGTTCCTGGTCGCATACGTCGATGGGCATGCAGATTTGTCCGACATCACAGCCAGACACCATGCACCCCTCTGTTTGGCTGTGGCATCTTCCGCCATCGGCTGCGATACACTCGCTGCCTTCCGGGCATACCTTGCTGTAGCACACGTCAACACACATGGCCGACAGGGTGTCGCAGGTACAGGGCGGCTCAAATCCAAGGCCTGGGGTGCAGTAGTTTTCATTGAACACACATGGCAACGCATCGGGCCTGTTGCTGTCGCACAGCGTCGTCATGCACACTTTTTCGCCGTTACCGACATCCGTACACGATTTGCCCGCAGGACACTCAAACTCTCCAAATCCACAGGGTTCCGCGCAGGTGCCCTCAATACATATTGAACCAGCGGCGGGGCATTCAACCTGTTCGTCCTCATCCACAAGTCCGTCACAATCGTTATCGAGTCCATCGCACACTTCATCGGTCGGTCCGGGCACGTTGCATACCCAATCACCCGCCACGCATTCATAATTGCCCACCGGACATTCGCCAATGCCATCTGGATACGCGCCCTGCAATTGAGGATCGCTCATCCAATTGGGCGCCTTGGTACACACATCTCCAACCGGAATATCCTCATCCACTGCCCCGTCACAGTCATCATCCAGGTTGTTGCATACTTCAGCGCTGCCGCTTGACCCGCCGACACAAACCACTTCAAATCCATTAATGGCCGGGGCTTCCGTATCACCGGTTTCAACGCACTGATACACACCCGGCTCACATACGCCCAGATATGAGCCACAGGGCTGACCCGCCTGACCGATCTCTTCATCGATTTGTCCGTCACAGTCATTATCAAGACCATCGCAGATTTCCAGCTGCGACAGTGGTGGTGCTTCACATGTTCCCAGGGTGGCCCATGTCTCCGCATCACAACAGTTCAGGCCCAGTTCTCCGTCCAGTTCCGCGCACTTCAGAATCCCCTGAGGACATTCGCCAACTGCTTCCTGACAAATGACTTCGGCGTCGAAATCCTCGTCAATCTCGCCATCGCAGTCGTTATCCAGACCATCACACACCTCGGCCATGGGACCGATTGCACCATAACACTCTGTTGTAAATTCCCCATCAATGCAGTAATCGTAACCCACTTCACACTGGCCTGCATCCGGTTGGCCGTTGATACAATCCCATTCCGTGTCCACTCCAAACTCACAGCCGCCGCATGCCACAGGGGCAATACCATCATCAATCACATCGTTGCAGTTTTCATCCTGGCCGTTGCAGACTTCCGCCTGCGCCTCACCGCCAACGCATTGCAGTCCCCAGGCACCGATTTCACCTTCAGTGATATCTGTATCCCTTACGCATTCGTATACACCGTCGCACGAGCCGCAATCTTCTCCCACAAATGATGTTGTGGCGTTGGCAAGGAGATCCGCGGTGTCCTCATCCTCATAGAGGCCATCGCAATCATCATCAAGACCGTTGCAGAGTTCCGCCAGAGGCCCCCTTGCCCCCTGACAGGCCCCCCACGTTGCCGGGTCCTCGCTATCGGTATCCGAGCTGCAGTACTGAATACCATAAGCACATTCGCCCTTGTCGTAACTGGCGCCCGGAAACTGCGACGTATCAATCGCTGTACCGCATGCGTTGGTAATTCCTTCATCAATCAGACCGTTGCAGTTGTTGTCGAGATTGTCACAAACGGTTCCCTCACCCACCGGATCTGTATAGCCGGCACAGGCAATGATGCCATTAACACACGCAATTTGGCCGTAGTCGCACTCTCCGGCACAGGTACCGCCGGTATCCGGATCCGGATCTTCACATCCGCTCAGTCCGGTGGGATAGCAGATGTCCCCGATTGTCGCATCACCCAAATCGGCTGACTCGTCGATGTGCCCGTCACAGTCATCGTCCTTGCCATTGCAGGTCTCCGCTACGGGACCCTGATCATTACAGTTCATGTAAACCGGATTGCCGGGCGACGAATTGACAGGATCGCATGCCCCAACCCCCACACGGCATTCCCCCGCTCCTGGGTCAGTGCTGATGCAATCCCAATCCGTATCCACTCCGCTTTCACATCCGCCGCATGGTCCGTACAGCCCTTCATCCACAGAGCCATCGCAGTCGTTGTCCAGACCGTCGCAGACTTCCACTGCAGGTCTGACGATATCCGCATCGCTGTCGCCCACACAAATCAGACCGGATGCCCCCATGCACTGGGTCGTGCCGCGGTTGCAGATGGCATCTCCACCAATCGTCCATCCAGCTGCACCGGTTGGACACACAACACCTGTTGCGGCATCCTCATCGGTATCGCCATCGCAATCATCATCAAGACCATTGCAAACATCAGACACAGCCGCATTCTGCTCGCCGGAGCACCCCAACACCCCGCCTGTGCAGGTTCGAATTCCTGCGTTGCATATCCCTTTGCAGGCAGTGCCATCCGCATTACAGCCGCTGTCGGTGCCATCGTAACAAAGTTCACCCGCTTCGGGATATGTTTCGTCCACATCCCCATTGCAGTTGTCATCAGAGCCATTGCATGTTTCATCCGTTCCAACCGTGCCACCGGAGCAGACCCACCCCGTATCAACGCACGTATAAATTCCCGGGGTGCAGATTCCCTGGGAATTGCCACAGGTATCCCCCTCAAGTCCGTAGTTATCCGTATCAACCGCATTTGCTTCATCCACCAAACCATCACAATCATTGTCAATGCCGTCGCACCGTTCCGGATTGTGTCCGATATAATTCACACAGGTCTTGCCATCGCCGCCGGGAATGCAGGTCCAGGTGCCCGCCACACAGGGGGGCAATACAGCGTCGCTATCGGCCAACTGGTTCTGAAGAT
Source organism: Deltaproteobacteria bacterium (assembly GCA_016937015.1). Classification (GTDB taxonomy): domain Bacteria; phylum Myxococcota_A; class Polyangia; order JAAYKL01; family JAAYKL01; genus JAFGXQ01. Next base: position 7,320 of record JAFGWT010000092.1, read on the forward strand.
ACAGCGGCGCATCGGTGTCCACACAGAGCTGACCAAAATCCGGGTCCTCATTGCTGCTCCAGGTGCCATCCGCGGGCGCTTCGTCAATTTCGCCATTACAGTTGTCATCAATACCATCGCACAGGGTTTCCCCTGGGTCTGTACATGTTAATGGATAATTGGGATTGTACTTCAAATCGGTATCTGTATCGGTCGAAGAATCCGTATCGTAGGTTACCACCACGTCAATCCAGCCGCTGTCCGTGTCATCTCTGGTGTTCAGGACATTGTGCACGTCGCAATACTGCCCAATCACCCCTTCATCAATCTCACCGTCACAGTCATCATCCTTGTAATTGCAATCCTCGAATGCAAGGGATTCACTCACGATGTAGAACAGCGCCGCGCTCAGAGCTTCCTGGGAGTTGGCAGTAAATGCCGAGCCCCAGTTGTTGGGATCAAAGTGATTGCCCCCGGCAGCGGCCATATTATTGAGCGTGGTACTGGAGTAAGCCAGCCCAATGACCCATGTATCAATACCGTCACCGTAAATATTGGTAACTGCATCAACCGGATCCTGTCCCGAATCAGCAGCCCCGTCTGTGAGCACGATAACCGTGTATTTCCTGCAGGAGCGGAAGTCGTCCAGGCCAGTGGAAACATCCCGCAGCAGCGTCAGATATGACCGGGCGGCAACAAGCGCATCTTCAAGTGGCGTCCCACCATCCGCCCTTAGTTCCTGCTCTTTAAAATCATTCCATGGTCCGGGAAACAGGGATGTATCCGGCTGCGCAGTGCCATTGCCATATTCATGATGATCCATCCACATCGCAATTTCAGAACGATTGTTTTCGGTGTTCACATCTCTCCACTCAATGAGATTGGTTGTGTCCGGTATGCTGTAGTCTCCAAAACCAACAGCAAGATAATCGCGCCAATCTGTAAATGTGCTGGTTCCTTCATAACGCAATCGATCGTATGTATTGGCAATCTGGTTTGCATAATACTGATTTGAGGAGAACCCCGTCGTTGGCTGATTGGATGAATAATTCTGATTGAATTTCAAAAGTCCAAATTCAATCTCTCCGGATGCATTCAGCATCTGGGTCATCGCATTTTTAGCGGCATACAACCGCGATGTCGTTCCACCGCCATTGGCGGTTCCTGGACAACAATACCTTCCGTTGTTCCATAGCTCGTTTGTGCCGTCACCCCGTGTATTGTTTCCCGAAAAATTCCATGCCATACTGCCTGACGTATCAAACACGATCAGAATTCGTGGTTTGATTTCGTACATCAGCTGCGCATTGGCAGACCAGGGCATTAGCCCTGTGGCTGTTATTAGAACTGCAGACAACAAAAATTGTTTGGATCGCAGAGAATGCATCGACAACTCCTTCATAGAAAAATGACCGCTCGGCGGTATGTCATTTGTTCTTTAAACGGAGCGAGCCCCCGTGAATTAATAGTTGGAGTCAAACTTCACAATTATGAAAATTATCCAAAAATATTAAAATAAATCGAGCAGTCCTTTCTGACCCGGCAGGTACTTCCTGACGCCGATAAAAAAACACAGTATTTCAGAGGGTTATAATCGGTGGCAATTATTATCAGAGACCAATAAAAACGGTACAGATGGGTATAAAAGTAATTCGAAAACGAATACCAAATCAATTCTCAATAATTCGGATCTGGAACGACTCCCAGCTCACTCCACCGCGCACATCATGGGCCACCGCCCAAAGGGTGTAGTCACCGGGCGCCTTTACCAGCCACTTGTTTTCGTATGGGGATGATGGCGATGCGGCAATGGATCGGTCATAGGCCATCTCACCCCCGGTGGTGTACCATGTCACATACAGCACCTCATCGATAAGCGCAAACCCGTCCGGCGATTTGGTATGATACGTCTGCAGGCTCTCTGGCGTCAGGTGGGCCTCAAGGCTGAGCTTCAATTCACATTTTCCAGTCCTTGGGCACTGAAACACACCGGAGGTATTATCGGCCATGTTGACCGCCGCCAGTGGCGCCATTGTGCGCGCCTGCACCTGAACCTTTTCAAACAGTGGATTTTCATTCGGTCTCGGATTCGTTGGCGGCGTGACACGGATCACTTTGTACGTGGCAAAGCCGTCACCGCCCTCACACCAGTTGGCCGGATTTTTCACAATGGCCATCTCCGCCTCCAGCCGAGCCGGGCCGGGCAGCTGTCCGCCGGCACAGGCCACCACCACCGCTGTCACGTAAACTATCTGTGCATCGACGGGTACCCCCCCGGGCTGGTTAAGCAGTCCGTCCGGGTAAAGCGACATCAGGTCCACCGGTGTTTCATCTGCGACAAAAATATGACCATCATTGGCAGCGGTCTCCACAACCGGGGACTGTGCGGGGATGCATGCCCCAAGTCCAATTTCGGGACGCAGCGGGGCGGCGGGAGACAGCGCATTGATGCACATAAACCACGCGAACGACACCTCCCGGCCATTGCCTGCGGGGTCCGCATAGAGCACCTCCATTTCAAATCCCTCCCCCGGTGCAATTTCCGGCGGTTCCGCCTGCACAGCCAGCACCTTGAATTTGGTCACCATATGATTTGATTCAAAATCAAAGCAGCCGGTGAGGATGAGGGAGAGGGTGCACAACAGTACCGCTGCCATTCCCGCTGTTTGACTTGCCATATCGAAAATCCCCCTTGCCCCCTTTAAAAAGGGGGAATCAGTACAGCATCCCCCTTTCCCAAATGAGAGTGTTTCAGAAGGTGAAAAAACGTCATTCCCGCGGAGGCGGGAATCCACAAAGTGGTGCAAATCCGCGGCATTCTGGACCCCTGCCTTCGCAGGGGTGACGGCGTTTTGGGCTTTTGGAATACCCGCAAAGTGTGCAGGAGGATTTTCATCAAAAAATAAACGAATATTCCTTTTATTATTCTCAAATGTTCCATTCCTCATAATCAGTACTCCAGTTTCACGCCCACGCTGGGAATGATGGGCAGGCCGGTCACCCAGTCCTTTTGGGAAAAATCACTGCTGTAGACCGGGAATTCCGGGTTTTTGGCATTGTAAACGTTTTTAATGTCCAGGTACGTGGTCAGTGCCAGACGGGTCCACTGCCACTTCTTGTCAAATCGCACATCCAGCTGATGGAACATGGGCATTCGCGCCGAATTGGTCTGTCCGTAAACGGGCACGTAGTTGTCACTGTCCCCATCGTAAATGCCACCGTTCACCGGCGTATATGGATTGCCGGATACCAGTCTGAAGCGCAGACCGACACTGTAGCCCCTGCCCAGCGTCAATGTGCCTACCGCAGTCAGTACGTGTCGCTGATCATAGTCGAACACCCGCCAGTTCTCGCCTTTGGCATCCCGGCGCTCAGACTTCATCAAAGTATAGGAGACCCATCCGAAAAACCGATCGGTGGGATTGTGCTTCAAGAGGGCTTCCATGCCGTACACGCGGCCTTCGCCGTCACTGTCAAACCGTTCAATATCCATCTGACCGTCACGAATCATGGGGGCATCGGAAGCGGTCACCACATTGTCCAAATGCTTGTAAAATCCCTCCACGCTCAATTCCACATTCTCAGACAGCTTTTGCTCCACCCCAAAACTGGTGTGCACTGCCTGCATCAGTTCTAAATTCGGATTGCCGTAGTCCTCATCGCCCTGAGCGTAATCGGGCGCCTGATGAAACAGGCCCACCCCTGTTTTCAGGGTGGTATTCTTAAACAGTTCATAGCGCGCCGCGAAGCGTGGGTCCGCACTCCATCTGTCCACATTGCCAAAATAGTCGGTCCGCAGGCCGGCAATAAGCGTGGTTTTTGGCACCATTGTGTTTTTGTACTCCGCATACATTCCGGGTTTCAGTGCAAATCGCTTTCCATCTATAAACACCGTGTTGTCGTGCGCGGAAGCGTTAAAGTCGGGGCTTCCCTCCACGTAGTAATCCCCTGGCACGCGCATGTCGATTAAGGCGTACTCCGCTTTAAAATCCACCCCCACATTCAGCTCATTTGTTTTTGAAAATTTAAGCTGCAGTTCATCGCGCAGCATAATGGGCATCACGTTCCATTTTTCCTCGTACTTACCGTAGGCATTGTTGCCCCCCCAGTATCCAAGCCCGGCGTCCAGTTGATTCGATACTTTTTTGCTCAACCGGTACGACCACGCCACCTGCCCCTGATACGCCATCAGATGCACATTGTCGCCACCGCCGAAATTGGGATTTTCCGTGTTGTCATACAGAAAAACCAGTTTGTCGTCTGTGCCAAAAAAGAAGAGCCTCAGGTTGTTTTTTTCGCTGGGATGGTAGTCGGCAATCACCTGAAAATCATAGTATCTGGGCGCCGCCTTCATTTTAAAATCATCCCCGAAATCGATATTCGACAAAATGGCATCGATGTAACTGCGGCGTCCCGACACCGCAATGGACCAATTGTCACTGACGGGGCCTTCGAGCAGTATCCCCGTATCCCACAAATCCATATCAATATATCCGTGAAAGCGATCCGATTTGGGCGCCCGGGTTTTCACATCAATGACACCGCCTGTGGCGCGACCGAAGCGCACTGAAAAGTTACCTGGATAAAAATCGATATTTTCAAGAAGGTCCGAGTTGATGACCGAGGTGAGTCCGCCGAAGTGATACAGCCAGGGCGCTTCCATATTGTCGTAGTAAAATCCGCTGTCCGCGTGACTGCTGCCGCGCACAATAATTTCACCGCCGCCCATGGCGGATCGCGCGGTGCCCGGCATATTCTGAATGGCACGCAACGCATCCCCGTCCGTACCGGGAATCTTTGTAATCTCCTGTGCGGTAATCTCACGACGGGTCACAGAGCGGGGCGCCCGCCGCGCCCGAACCACCACCTCATACTCGTCAGTTTCCTTAACCAAACGATACGACACTTCCTTCAATTCGCCCGAAATCAGCTGCTCACCACCATAATAAATCTGGTACCCTGGCGCCTGAATCGTCAATTCGTATGTTCCTGGTGGAATGGCAGTCAGCTCAAATCCCCCGTCCGGCCTTGTCCGTGCTTCCAGTTCCAGTGACGCGTCGGACTCGGCGGCCCCACCGGGTTGACCCGACAGATAAATAATCGCGTCTTCGATGGCCCGATCATCCATGTCTGTCACTTTGCCGGTTAGCACCGCTGTCCCCTGATTTTCCTCTGCCACTGCAGTGTTTGAAATGTCAGATGCACTGTCGGTGTCGTTGACGGCATCGGTAACGGTTTCAACCGTCTCGGTTTTCAGCACAAACCGATATCGATATTCGAGCAGACACGAAATCGGTTCACCGTTCTGCATGGCCGGCTTGAATCGAAACTGCTGCATTGCCATGGTGGCGGCTTCATCGAATCCGTGCCCGGCCGGCTGTGTGATATCGACCGCGGTCACATTGCCTTCTGCGTCGATTTCCAGCATGGCCAGCACATCCGCCTGTAGATTCTGTTCCAGCGCCTGTGCGGGATACTCCGCATTCACATATTCAAGCAATATTGGCGGCGTCATCAGGGATGCGGCGCCATCAGTGTCATCGGCCGCACCGGCATGCCCCGTCAGCAGCATCACGGCAAAGGCGCCCCACACGCCGATCAATAGCATTGCACGTTTCATAAAACATCACCTCCCAGTCCATCTGTTTTGGAATAAGTAGCCGTTCGCCACTGGAACACCGGCTGGGTAATTTGGTGTTACTTTTTTTGAGGGGGGATTCGACAGGGCGAACACGAACGTACAGGGCGAACACGAGGTTCGCCCCTATATTGAAATATTAGATCGGTAGGGGCGAATCCTGTATTCGCCCTCTAAAATTATTCGCCCCCATATTGTATTTATCCTCAGACGCAATACTGAATTTTCAAACCCACGCGCCGGTTTCACACGTTAAAGCGGATGTGGCAGATGTCGCCGTCCTGCACGATATATTCCCTGCCTTCGACGCGCAGGGTGCCATTTTCGCGACAGGCGGCTTCGCTACCGGTTTTAACGAAATCATCAAACGAAATGACTTCGGCACGAATAAAACCGCGGGCGAGGTCACTGTGAATGGAACCCGCTGCTTCCTGGGCGTTGCTGCCGCGCCGAAGTGACCAGGCGCGACACTCATCGGGCCCCTGGGTTAAAAATGTGATGAGATTAAGTAACTCATAGGCTGTTTTTATAAATCGGGTTGACGCCGGTTCTTCCAGTCCCAAATCCTTTAAAAATTCAATCTGATCCGCTCGGTCAAGGGACGCAATCTCTGCTTCAATGGCAGTGCAAATCGGTACGATGGACAGATCTTTTTCGCTGGCCAGCTGCGCAACATCGTCGGGCAACCGGGTGGCATCCGCGCCTTCGGGGAGACTCAGCACAAACATAATCGGTTTGGCCGATAAAAACGTAAAACCGGAGAGCAGCTTCTTTTCGGGCTCTGTGAATTCGAGAGTGCGCAGGGGCTTTTCCTCCTCCAGGCATGCCCCGCATCGCTCCAGCAGTTCGAGCAGCTTGGGGTCTGACCTATCCTTGCGCAGCTTTTCCACCCGCTTTTCAACCACGGACATATCTGACAAAATCAATTCGGACTCAAACCCGATAATTTCGTTTACCGGCTCGGGGTCTCCCGCGCCTTCGTCAAAACCGCGAACCACCTGCGCCAGCGCGTCCATCTCCCGAATTTTGCCAAGGGTCTGGGAATCCAGGCTGGTGCTGCCTTTGCCACCGGGCACATCGGCAAACATAATCTCGGTATAGGTAATCTTTTTAGGGTTGTGAATCTCCGCCAGCCTGTCCACTCTGGCATCCGGCACTTTGATGGTACCCAAATTCACCTTATTGCCGAATCCAACAGGCACATCCTGCCCGGTCAGCGCATTAAACAGTGTTGTCTTTCCTGAACCGGCAAAACCAACAATTCCAATCTTCATTAAATACTCCCTTGTGGAACACTCCCATGTGTCGTCAATTCGTCCCAAAATCGTCGCCAGACGCCGGGGAAATCCGCATTGCAAAAGGCCTGGCGGATATTTTCATATCAAATCATTTAAACTCTTGCATCGAAAAAGACACGTATTATAATGCGCATCGCTGAAACGGGCTTGTAGCTCAACTAGGTTAGAGCTCCCGGCTCATAACCGGGCGGTTTCCGGTTCGATTCCGGACGAGCCCACTAACTAGTGTTTATCGCCTTAACGGGATGAATCATGTAACCGTTTTTCAGCACCCCGGCAAAAAGCCGGGGACTTTGAAAATACGCCTCAGAAGGATTTGCCATTGACTGTTCAACAAGACCTTGCAAACCTGCAAAAACTTCAGGAACTCGACCTGAAAACCATCGACATTCGCAAAGAGCTCGAAGATATTCCCGCCCACATAGAAGACGTCCGACAGAATGTTGAAACCATTCGGATAATTCTGCAAAAAGAGCAGAAACGCCTCGAAGACGCCGAGGGCTGGAAAAGCGATAAGGAAAAAGAAATTTCCCTTCAAAGTGATCTGCTGAGCAAAAGCAAAGGCAAACTGCAGGCCGCCCGCAACGAAAAAGAAAACAAAGCTGCCCAGCGGGAAATCGATACCATCAAGAAAAACATTTCTGACCAGGAAAAAGAACTGATGGAGCTGATGGAAGCCATCGAGCAGTACCGCATCGCCATTGATGAGCACAAAAAGGAGTTCGCCGAACTGGAGGAGCAGCTCAAAGCCACCGAAGATGAAGGCAAGGCGCGCATGGACGAAATCAATGCCACCCTTTCGGAGACTGACGGCGGTCGCAAATCCCTCACCCAGCTGATTACCCCCCAGACGCTCCGTCTTTACGAGCGGGTGCAGCGCAAACTGGGCACGGCAATTGTTCAGATCACCGAGCCCATCTGCAGTGGATGCAACTTCGGCATGCTGCCCCAGAAGTTCATTGAACTGCAACGAGGCGAAACGCTTATCTCCTGTCCGCAGTGCCTGCGCATCATGGTCTACACCGGCGAACCCATCATCGACAACGGCCCGATTGACGAAGAATAGTTCTTCGCTTTCTTTCCACCGATGGACGATCCGTTCAAATCAGTGGCAGATTCTCAATACACGCCGCCATTTTTTCTACGCAACGGTCATGCGCAAACAATTTACCCGGCAATTGCAAGGCGTGTGCGGGACGTGTCATATCGCCGCGAACGCATCAACACCCCCGATAACGACTTTCTTGATTTGGACTGGGCCATCACATCGCGACCTGCACAACGGCTTGTCATTCTGTGTCATGGGCTGGAAGGCCACTCGAATCGGTCATACGTGAGGGGCATGGCGCGGGCGGTCAATGCAGCAGGATGGGATGCGCTGGCATGGAACTATCGCGGCTGCAGCGGAGAACCCAACCGGCAATTGCGTTTCTACCATAACGGCGCGACGGATGACCTGAACGTTGTGGTCGCCCACGCGGCACAACAGCGCAAATATCAGCGAATCGCACTGATTGGCTTCAGTCTTGGGGGAAATCTCGTGCTGAATTATCTCACGTGGCACCGGGCAGCGCTGCCACCCACGCTTTGCGGGGCAGTGGTATTCTCAGTGCCCCTGCATATTCCTTCCAGCGCCGCCGCGCTGGCCCAACCGGCCAATCGCATATACATGAAACGATTTCTAAAAGATCTCAAAGTGAAAATCACTGCAAAGGAATTTCAGTTTCCAGGCGCCATCAGCAGCGATGGGTACGATCAAATCACTGATTTTGAAGGATTTGATGATCGATACACCGCCCCTTTGCACGGCTTCGCTGACGCCATGGACTACTGGCAAAAATGCAGCGGCCTGAACGTGCTCAGCGACATTCGGCACCCCACATTGATTGTCAATGCCCAAAACGACCCCTTCCTCAGCCCGGAATGTTTTCCCGTTGATATGCTGGCGCGAAATGACACGGTGCACCTGCTGACGCCCAGACATGGCGGGCACTGTGGATTTCCTCAATTCGGATGTGGTGGTCTTTACTGGTCAGAGGAAGTGGCATGTCGCTTCATGGATGCGGCTTTCTAAAGCGCGGTGCAGTCAGCCAAAACGCAGGTGACGGTGCAGTTTCATCTTGGCTCTCCCCGTTCAAACATTTATCACTTCAGATGACTCGCAGCTGCACGATGGGTCAAATCATATCAGAAATCGTGGTATTTTTTCCAGGTCAACGCAACGCCCCGCTTTTTCGTTTTAAATTTAATGGTATACTTCATGTTCCCGACACGCTCGCATACTTTTAAAGCAGGCGTTGCCGTTTCACTGGTGCCAACCCCTGTTGTGGAATACCTGAAAGAAAAAAAATGAACCTGCCAGATTCTGAAAAGCTTTTAAATATGTTCGACCGAATTCCAGGTTCGGTGGCCTTTGTCAATGCAGATACCCTGCAATACGAATTTGTAAACAACTCGTTTGCCACCTCATTTGCCCTGCGGCGAGAGGAGATTATCGGCCGGCACATAAAAGAGATCATCGGCGAGGCAAACTGCGAATTTGCCATGACCTATATAGAGAAGGTCCGAAACGGCGAAACCTGCTCTTACGAAAACAGGTTCCAGCTCGCATCCGGTATCCGCTGGATAGAGGTCAATTACTCCCCCATGGCGGGCACCGAGGGGCGCGTCACCACATTTGCGGTTTTAAGCAATGACATTACCAGCAGAAAGAAGGCGGAAGAGGCCCTGCTGGCCAGCGAAAACCGGTTTCGACAGCTGGCGGATTCCACGTTCGAAGCCATTGTTGTTCACGACAAGGGCGCAATACTGGATGTCAACGCGGCCTTTTGTCGAATGTTCGGATATGAGCGGGATGAAGTCATTGGCAAATCCGCCATGGCCTTCATCGCGCCGGAATTTCAATCGCTGGTTCTGGAAAACATAAAAAAGGGGTTTAACAGGCCGTACGAAAACGGAATTGTGTGCAAGGACGGCACAATTGTTGTGATAGAGACCATCGGCCGACAAATTCAGCACGGTGACAGAGTTGTTCGCGTGACCGCAATGCGGGACATATCAGAACGGAAAAAAAGCGAACAGGCCCTTCGTGAGAGTCAACAGAGACTGGCGCTGGCCGCCCAGTCCGCGCAGCTGGGCATATGGGACTGGGACATCGTGAATAACCATTTGCATTGGGATGATCAGATGTTTCGGCTTTATGGCATTGAGAAAATGCCCGAAAAGTTTGGCGTTGAAATGTGGAAAAACGCGCTGCACCCCGATGACGTCGACACCGTGTGGAATACATGTGAGGCCGCCATTCGCGGAGAAAAAAAATACGACATTGAATTTCGGATACAGCATCCAAATGGCAACGTCAGAGTCATCAAGGCCGATGGTGTGGTCATTCGAAACGACAATGGCGAGGTGGTTCACATGATTGGCATCAATCGCGATATTACCGATGAGAAACGCGCAGAGGCAGAGCACCTAAAGTTCGAAAAGCAGCTTCAGCAAATGCAAAAGCTGGAGTCAATTGGAATCCTCGCTGGGGGAATTGCCCACGATTTTAATAATCTGATGGGGGGGATTTACGGATTCATCGATCTGGCAGCCAGCGAAACAGCCGAAGGCAACGTGGCAAACTACCTCTCCCATGCGATGGCCACCATCGACCGTGCCCGCGCTTTGACCCGGCAACTATTGACCTTTGCCAGGGGCGGTGACCCGATTCAGAAAAGCGGCAACCTGTTTCCTTTTGTTGAGGAAACCGCACGCTTTGCCCTCAGCGGCGCAAATGTATCGTGCCGTTTTGACGTTGCAGACAACCTGTGGCCCTGCAGTTTTGACAAAAACCAGATTGGGCAGGTCATCGACAATCTGATCATAAACGCCCAGCAGGCCATGCCCCTTGGGGGCACCATCGACCTTGTCGCTCGAAATATTCTTATTTCAGAAAACGAAAATTCCCTTTTAAAACCTGGCAGGTACGTGACCCTGAAAATTAAAGACAGTGGCATCGGTATTCCCAGTGACCTGTTGAGTAAAATTTTTGATCCATTTTTTACCACCAAAGCCAAGGGACACGGTCTTGGGCTGGCCACCTGCTATTCCATTGTCACACGCCACGGGGGCTGGATAGATGTGACATCCACCCCAGGCGCAGGCAGTGTGTTTCAGATATATCTGCCTGCGGCGGATGAACTGGTGAAGGACTCCCCGGTGCCTCCCCTGAGTCCACATCAGGGTCAGGGAACATTTGTCATCATGGACGATGAACAGGTTGTTCTCGATACAGTCAGCGCAATGCTTGGGTCCGTCGGCTACAACGTTGTCTGTACCCAAAACGGTGACGAGGCGATTTCGGTGTGCAAGTCAGAAATCAGCGGTGGGCGCGATGTTGCGGCCATGCTGTTTGACCTCACCATTCCAGGGGGGATGGGGGGCACAGAAGCGGTTGCTGAGATCAAGAGGCTGGATGCGAAGATACCAGTGTTTGTGGCGAGTGGCTATGCGGAAGACCCGGTGATGAAGGAACCTGAAAAATTTGGTTTTGCTGCCAGTATATGCAAGCCATTTCGGAAGTCCGAACTGCTGGCAATGCTCACTGCGTTTATGGGCAAATAGCGTCAGCGTCTTCCCATTCAGCCTGCTTGCCAATGCTCACTTCGTTCACGGGCAAATAGAGTCAGCGTTTTTCCATTCAGCCTCTGAGCATCCAGGTTTGGGTGTGATGCCGGACCTTGATGCTGAAGCCATTAAACGCCGGAACGGTGGCAAGGGACGGCGGGGTTTTGCGGGTGCCCGATTTTTTTTGCAGCGTCACCTGGCGTCTTATAAAATCATACGCCACATCGTACTGCGCATCCCCCAGATTAACGTCCAGGGGAAACCGACTCTGGACCCACTGATCACTCCACTCAGGAAGCGCCGGCGCCACAAAATCATTTTTATCGAGCAACGCAAAGTCACTGCCGCTCTCAATGCCAACAGAGCGAAGTCGCTGATGCACCCAATCGGTAAGAGACGGGACATCACTTTGCGCATAGGGCCCCAGCTCAATCAGCTCATCGCCCAGCCCGGCAGCCAGCACCTGTTGCAGCAACGCGGCTGAAGCCAAACGCGACGTCGTGATAGCCAGCTGCGGCTTAAAAATGCGACCGCTCAAAAACAGCTCGGCAATTGCGGCAATCGCGCCCTCGCCCGTGGGCACATCCTCCACCTCCGACAGCACGCATCCCGCATGAACCCGCTGCACTTTGGCAATCACCTGACCCTTTACCACCTGCGGCGCAGACACCTGTGTTTCGCCAATTTCGAGCTGTGCCAGTTCAGCGCGCTTTAAGGGCGCCGCCAGAGTGACCACAATACGTGCGTCCTTTTCGCGATATCCAAGGCCGGTGGCCACCGTGGCGAACACGGCAATGGCCTCCACTTTTTCTTCATTTACCGCGCTGGCGTCAGACAGCATGATTTCCTTGCCGCTGCCATTGGCAAAAAAGAGTCTCCCCCGTTTGCGCCGTGCCACATATGCACACCTGGGATTGGTCTTTACAAACAACCTGGCCAGTTCATGGGCAACATCCGCATGGGAGTCGGCCTGGCGCGAAATACCAAATGCCTCGCGCAGCTCATTTCTCAGTTTAAGTGCGTCCCGCAACGTTCCCGACTGCACTTCGTGAACTCGGGTATCTCCCGCCGGACACTGCATGGCCAGAATCGCGGCCTGGACATCGCATCC
>JAFGWT010000009.1 GCA_016937015.1 Deltaproteobacteria bacterium
CCGCTGCACAAAAATCCCCCAGACGATTGGACGCCGCCCCCTTCGCGGAAGGGGGAGAAATGCTGGCATTATCTGAGTACTTTAAAATATGTGATAGATCTTCAGAGCATGCTAAGTCTCTACAGTGGCTAAGTCTCTACAGCGGCTACGTCTCTATTTCGATTAGGCGGGTACTTTACTGACCATGAACCGGATAATCTCTCCGGCAATGTTTTTCCCCGTCGCCTGGGTGATGCCTTCCAGACCAGGGTTGGCGTTCACTTCGATGACTTTGGGCCCGTCCTGGGTGCGCAGAATATCCACACCGGCGATATCCAGACCACAGGCGCGGGTGGCATTCAGCGCCAGCTGCTTTTCGCCTTTGGGTCCTTTGGTGAGATCGGCCACAGACACTTTGCCCCCCAAATGAAAATTGGACCGAAATTCGCCCCGCCTCGTGGTTTCCCGCTTCATCGCGCCAATAACCCGATCGCCCACCACAAAGACGCGAATATCCTTGCCGCTGGATTCCTTCACATATTGCTGCAGCACAATGGGTTCCCCATTATCGAACATCTCGATAACGGATTTCAGCCCCCGCTTGCTCTCGATGATGGCCACTCCCTTGCCCTGGGACCCGGACGGGGTCTTGAGAATAATGGGAAAGCGACCAATATCCTTCAGGGCGTCGTCCAGATACCCCGCATGACTCACCACATACGTTTTGGGGATGGGAATGTTGTGCTCGGTAAGCACCTGCAGATTGCGAAGCTTGTTTTTGGCATTCATCACCGCTTCTTCCCGGTTGACCACCGGTATTCCCATCAGTTCAAACTGTTTGATCAGGGTTCGGCGAAACTGAAGCTTGGCCCCGCTCAGATTGGCCCTTACAAAAAGAACGTTAATGTCTTTGGCCGGGGTGTTGCGAATGAACACGCTGGTTTCATTGCCGAAATGCATCTGGCAGTCGAAGTCGCTGATAATGGTCAGTTCGTGACCCTCGGCCACCGCCGCGGCCGTGAGCAAATCGTGCGCGACTTTGGTGGTGGCGGATTGCGTTTCGAGCCTTGTAAATACAAGCATATGAAGGTTCATTTAGGATTCCTCTGGTGGTCAGATTTTGGTTGATGCTGGCGTATATCCCAGCCGATGACGTCTTATTCCCGGTTGTGTACAGGCTTTTTGCGCGGGGGCGCCGGGGGTGTTGGGTGATAGTCTTTCCATCTGATGGTGCCGCGTCCATGTGCCCCGTGATATGCTGCGGCACCCGCGGTACCGGAGCCCATCTTCGTGGGATTCGAGGGTCGTTTGAATAAGAATCTAACTGCCTTTTTTACTTTGTCCCGGATAAATTTTCCCAGTGTACCGAATACAGCGTGTGCAATACCCATTTGAAAACTCCTCTCACAGAGCAGCCAAAATGGCGCCAAGCGAAAACTGTGCCAGCGAAATCGGGTATGCACCACAGTGGCGATTTGATACGCGACATATGACTTATCCGCAAGTGAAATGCATGGTCTGCACTGTCGAAATTGACCCGGCAGAGGCATTGGGTACCCCAGGGCGATCAGGTTGGGGATGACAGCGCAGGGAAAACCGGTATTCGAAAGCCCAGCCCCTTCCCCCAAAGTCAAAACGCCCCCCGGGGGAAGGCCGGGAAGGGGGTGACAGCGCAGGAAAAACGGGAACCGGCCTTTGCATAGGGAACCCCCATCACCCATGGCGCCACATCGCTTTGAGTCCTCGGGCTTCTCCACATAAAACTGTAAAAACAGAAAGCAGCAATTTCAGGTTTTTTTATGGACACTGCACTAATCCGTTCCAGACAGATACTGGAAAAATAATCCTACCAATTATCGCTTCAGAAATACACAGTTAGAAGTAGTAAATTTTTTCTGGGAATTTCTGTTTTTTTGGGGAACCAACAGTGTATCGCGTGCGCCCAACGGTCTCTTGAGCATTGCGAAACAAAAGAAAGAGGTAATCATGAGAAGCGCTTCTGTTTTAGGTTTTTCGATATTATTCGTTTCCGTTTTTTGGGTATGGGGCTGCGGCGCGAACACAGAAAATCAAAACTCAGACGAGACGTCTTCAGACACTGACACAGACACTGATTCCGATTCCGATTCAGATACCGACACCGATTCCGACACAGACACTGACACCGATTCAGATACAGATACCGACACCGACACTGACACCGATACAGATTCGGATACTGACACCGATACAGATTCGGATACTGACACCGATTCGGATTCGGATACGGATACCGACGCTGACACCGATTCCGATTCAGATACCGACACCGATTCCGACACAGACACCGATACCGATTCAGATACAGATACCGATACAGATACCGACACCGATACCGACAGTGACACGGATACCGATACCGATGCCGATAGGGGATACCCCGAATTTCTGGGGGCGGGCTGTGATGTCACCTTTGGCGAATATGGCACCGAAAACCCAAACCTGCCTAACCCCTTTGAATTCAACGACGGCAGCAAAGTTAGCACCATGGAAGAGTGGGAATGCCGCCGCGCTGAAATCAAAAAAGATCTGGAAGAATACGAAGTCGGCCCCAAACCCGAGCCCCCGGATGTGACCGCCACATACACTGGTGGAACGCTGAACGTAACGGTCAAAACAGATGCGGGCCAGATTTCGCTGACCTCCCGAATTTCGGGCACCGGCGGCGACTGCCTGATTATTGGTACACCGGCGTCGTCTCTCGGCTCGCTTGGCTGCAAAACGATGAATTTCACCGAAAGTCAGGTGATGCTGAACGACCATATGAGTAGCCGGGGCGATCCGAACGACCCATATTTCAAAGTATATCCAGCGTTGTGGGAAGAAGCACTCAATGGCAGCGAACAGTCGGTGGGCACCAGTGCGATAGGTAGCTACAGTGCCTGGGCATGGGGCGTAAGCCGTCTCATTGACGGTCTGGAACTCACCCAGGCGCAGCATGGGATGGATTTATCCAGAATTGGCGTCACCGGCTGTTCATACGGCGGGAAAATGGCGCTGTGGGCTGGCGCTCTGGATGAGCGTATCGCATTGACCATTGCACATGAATCCGGTGGTGGGGGAGCACCCGCATGGAGAACATCCGAAGACTATCCCCGTGATGTGGAAGATATTGACAGTACCAATTGGGCCTGGTTCAAAGACAGTATGCAAACCCGCGAACCCCACAAACTGCCCCACGATCACCATGAACTGGTTGCAATGGTGGCTCCCCGCGCATTCCTCGGTCTTCCGGGCGACCCAGGCAATGCATGGTTGGGGCCAGAGTCTGCAGCCAAATCCATCACTGCTGCCAGGGAGGTCTGGAAGGCCATGGGTATCGAAGACCATGCCGGTATGACTGTGCACAATAACGGTGGAGGGCATTGCAGTCCGTCCGACAAACAGAAAGCGGCTGCCCAGGCATTTGTTGACAGATTTCTCCTTGGCATTGAATCAACAAATACTGACATTATGGATGCTGGCAGTGCAAATCCCGATGTGTCGGGGGTGGTGGACTGGACTCTGACGCCAATCAATTAAACAGTAACGCATTGAAGATGCACCAATATTATTCATTACAAAAAAACAGGACACAGTCATTACCGCGAAAGCGGTAATCCAGATAGCACACGACTGGATCTCCGCCTGCGCGGAGATGACGAAAAGTTTCTCGTTGATTCCATGTCCATGCGGTTCTGTTTAGCTTGCATTAGACAGATTCGGATTATTTTTGAGTGGGCTTGCAGACATTAGAGGCATCCCATTCGTGAGACAAAGGGGAATGTAACAGCTTAGGGATTCATGGCATCGATAATCAGCTGCTGCGCTTCTTCAATCGTCTGCGGATCAGTCGTCGGCTGCTGTTGGTTGTATGCAGGCAGCGACTCAACCAGATTGACGTAGTATTGGGCGATAACAAGGGAGTCAACAATATTTATTAAGCCGTCTTCGTTCACATCTGCAACATCATCGTTGAACAAAGGCGGGTTGAGGCCCACATATTCCTGGGCGATAATCAGGGCGTCGACAATATTGACAACATAATCGTGATTGGTGTCTCCCAAAGGATTCTTTCGGAGTGTTGTTTTTGCCGTTTGGGTATCACTTCTCCAGACCTCAAGTTCGGCGTCGTCAATGGTCACAATACTGTATGCGGGGGCAACAGCGGCGCTGTCATGGGTCATATACCCGGCATTCAAATACGTGAAATTGAGTGTCTGACTGCATACTGTGATGTTGTTGAGGCGATTCACAGACGCGTCACACGGATACTCGCTCGGCAGCGCAACATTATTTACGTCATTGTCATATCCCAGATGATGATTGTGTCCCCACGCGACAACGATGTTGCGGTGTTCGCCTTTATCGTTCAGGTAGTTGAAAAAGTTCACTGCGGCGCTGGTTCTGCCAGCATCACGGGTGCTGTGCAATGGATAGTGACAGAGAATGAAAAGATATTTCCCGGGGTTTCTTGACAGATATTCATCCAGGGCCTCTCGCTGCGCGCTGGTGTCGTTGCCAAACAGATTAAAATCTTCGTCGTTGATAACCCAGAAATCATACAGAGATGATCCACTGGATACCAGCCCTGTAACAGGAATGTCGCCCCCTTTTGCAACACTGACATCGTGATTTCCCCCCGAAAGGATCACTGGGATATGCTTTGGCAATGGTTCAATCATGTTTGTGACGTCCTGTTCCGAGGCATCGTATGAGGCGCCGAAATTGAAGTCGCCAACCAGTGCAACTGCATCGCAGTCGTCATTCGTAACGCATTCCTCGGTGACGGCTGTCGCGAGTTCAGATGTGTGACTGTGGATGTCAGAGGCAAAAAAAATACGCGCATCATCCGCGCTGGCGGCGGTTGAAAACGCGAACAATGTGCCTGCTATTGTGCTGACCAGAATTGACAATGGTGCAGTGGCCATTTTTTTCATGGACTTTCTCCTTTTCGTTTGGGCGAAAATTTTTTTTCGCTGTTTGGGTGATTGACCGCAAAGGAAATGCAAATGTCGAACCGAATCTGCAAAACGCTGAGATGCCCACTGATTGCAGTGAATGAAGACATTTGTTATGCATTTGGGTGTTTCGAATGCTGCGTACAGGTTGCAAACTGAGAAGCGATAAGGAAGAGAGTGCAACCTTGAGATGGCAACCGGCCAATAGCCTTCCCCCTATACGAGACTGTCAATAAACGCGTTTATCGCAAGTGCATTCGGCGACATCATCACGTTGTCCCCGCGAAGGCGGGGACCCAGCGACGTCGTCCCCGCGAAGGCCTCATGATTCTACACAAGTATTGCTTGACTTCCTGGGCGCACCGTCATTGCCGCGCAGGCGGCAATC
>JAFGWT010000010.1 GCA_016937015.1 Deltaproteobacteria bacterium
AGAATCATGAGTCCTTCGAGGGCATGACGCTGGGCACAATCACAGGGCGGTGGCCACTGCTCATTTATCGACAGTCTCAAAGGCGGGCATCCAGTCTGTTCTGCTGGCTACCCGCCTGCGCGAGGAAGACGGATTGGGTTACTCAAGTGCCTTGCCAAGTGTTCTGTATCGATGCTCTCCTATTTAGTCAGGAAGTGATTTGCTGCATCCCTGTTGGCCGGGATTGGCGATGCAGTAATTTTCCTGAATTTTTTTAGGAGTGATGCCGCTGAACTGATGTCTTCCATTGGCAATCCAGGTGGGACTGGCGGTGATACCCAGCGCATCGGCCTGTTTGAAATCCGCGCGCAGCAAATTTTCCCCCTCATTTTGAACGCATGACGCGATGGAAGCCCCTTTGATTTTGCCTTTGGCGCACTTTTTCCACTTATCGTTTTTGAAATTTTTCGCACGACAGGTGGCATAATTCAAAAAGTCGTCAGGATACTCCTTTTGAACGCACAGCAGTCGCATGTCCTCTTCAACTTCGCTCTCTCCATGCATGGATCTGAGTTCTCCGTCGACTTCACTGCCAATAAAATGAAGTTTCAGCTGAATATCCGGATCCTTTTTGAATGCCTTATTAATCGTCTTCATCGCCAGAACGGCTTTGTTGGCGTAGGGGCACTGACTCATCATAAACAGTTCAAGCTGATTTGGCCGGTCAGAACGGCAGGCCATGTGTTGGGAACAGGATTCATCGTTACAGTCCACCTTCCCATTGCCTGTGTCGTCCTTTTGGTTGTCGCATATTTCTGCATTGGGATCGAATGTCGCTTTGACCTTGAGCGTGTAGTACGACCCGGCTTTAGTGAGCCATCTCTGCATTTGATCATATCCGGCTTCATCGGTCGTGACACTCTCGGTGAAAAGAAACGCCGGGAGCTTATCTGTGCCGGTGGTTTTCATCATTTGTTTGGCCTGAGGGTTGGACCAGTCCAACACCTGCGGTTTCAGTCCGAGGAAGATGTCGTTAAGGGATGTTATTTGTCGCTCAACGCTGCACTCGCTGCCACATCGCGTATCGGTAATGGCATAAACGGTCACTTCCGGGGGCAGTGTCAGGGTGTTGCAAAATTCAAATGACCGGTCTGGATTGTGTTTCGCGCAAATATGGCGTGCCATGGCCTGGCTGGACCGATTGCCGGCATATTTTTCGCCGTTAATGAAGAAGGTGGGGCTGCCTGTGGCTTCGACTTTTATGGCGGTCTGGAAGCTTTTTTTCAGTAGTTTTTTACCCTTGCCTTTTTGACAGTTTTTGAAATTTTTCATGGTCAGTCCCGCGGATTCGGCACAGCTCACATCGTTGGCAGGAATATCACGCCATTCAGCGATGACGCAGTCCATGTACGCCCAGAACTCTTTATCGGACGGGGCAGCAACCCTGGCGCACAGCTGGTCAATGTTGCCTTGAACTTCGTTCTCGCCGTGCATGCTGGCGGGTTTGCCTTTCTGAATTTGACCAATGTAATTGATGTTGACTTTCAAATGATCGCCAAAATCCTCAGACAGTTTTTTTATGTCAGGCAGCGCTTTTATCGCAAAGGGGCACTGGGACATCATGTACAAATCCAATTCGACCGGCGGGGATGAACTGGTTTGCTTTTGCCGGTTTTGCGTGTCAGTACTGCCCGCGGTACCGGCGGCTGAAAGCGGCATTAGACATGCCAAAATACAGATAGCAACGATGTGTTTCATAAAGTAGACCTCTCTTTTAAAGTTATTCCGGTAAACATACTCCGGCAGTCCCCTTGCGCCACTATGGCGTCATGGTTTGGTTGCCGCATTTCCAACGCAAAGTCGGCTTCCGCCCCCCCCCGCTGCTAACGTGCAATGCAGCGCAGACGATAATGGCGCCTTAACGATCTTTTTTTTGTGGGTTTAGCACCAATCGCATCAACTAACCAGTTTTGTCAGCCCGAATATGCTGAGTTGAATCATTTCCCCCAAAGTGCTCTTCGCGTGTTTTACTGGCATCAAAAAGACGACTGGCCAAAGATAAACACAGTCGGTCAAAGTGTCAGGTGTTCGGTCTTTCCAACAGATAGTGGATTCGATTCAGTCGCTTCTGTATTGTGGCAAAACACTTCCAGAGTAAGGCAAATGGCATTAAAAGAGAGTGAGCTCTCCCTCGTCATCGCCCTGTTCCATATTGATGTCCAGGAGCGTTCCGGCGGTGATCTTTTGGGTCAATACCGCAAACTCCGAAATAAGCTGCGTTAGCTGTGCGTGTGCGTGCCCCTGTGACGCCTGCGTGTGTGTGTCCGCGTGGCTGTTAATGCTGTCCGTGAAATCAGATGGATGCTGCATGAGATGGGCGGCATAGTCGCTGGCATGGTTTAGATACGTGGCGGACTCAGCTTCATCCGGGTAACTGGTCATCAGTTTTTCGAGACGCGCCTTTGCGTCAGCGGCAAACTGGATCATTTGGACGCCTGCATGAATTCTGTGCGATAACGTGGTGTAAAATTCGTCAACCGCATTCATCGCGTCGGACTTGAAACCGCCTAGTGTCGATGTCAGCATTGCGATTCGTTCCAGGGTCAATTCCTTTGAGTCAAAGGTTACAGATGATTCGATGATTTCCGAATTTGTATGGGAAATCTGATTCAGCGATTTGCGGATGGTGGTGTAAATTTGTCGAAAGTCCGCAGCAAGTGCGTTGGTTTCAGTTTCCAGCAGCGGATCATTCTGCCCATTGATACGCATGGTCACTTCCAGCAACGTCAGTTCGTTGGCGACACTTTTCATGGTTCTGCCGGTAATCGACGTGTGCTGGAGTTCCTTTTGCATATATTGCCATCGGCCGGCGGTTTGATTCAGAATGTCCAAAAGCGACTGAAGCAGCGCGTTTTGCTGTTCAATGTAATCGACGGGGGTAAGGATGTGCTGCTGAAAGTCCGCTCTAAGTGTGTGGACTTCTTCAAGCCGTTTTACATAATCACCCAGCAGTGTCAGTTCGTTCAATTGATCTTTTGTCTCAGCCACAAAACGTCCAAGTTGAGTGTGGCTTTGGGAGATAAGCGTTACGCTGAGTTCACTGGCCTGTTGAATGAATCGCGCCCTTTCGGCCGTACTCATATTATCTACGCTGCGCGATTGTAAAAGTACCCGTTGTATGTGAGCGAGGGATTGACGAATGATGTCCTGTTCCTGGATGTGAACCATAATGTGCCGCACTTTCGGGCGCAATGCGTCAGAGAGTTGACTGGCATGCATGAAGATTTCACACAGCTCCGCGTTCATTTGTTTCATGTGCAGATGACCGGTCTCGGTCGCTGCCTGCTGCTTTTGTGCCAGCTCGTCAAGGGAGGCAGTCAGCTTTTTTTGCGTCTCCTTGATTTGTCCAAATTCACCAAGGGCGTTATTCAGGGTCTGTTGCAACTGCGTCGCAAGGGTGGCGATAATACGCGACCTTTCCGTCAACTCGAGGGTGATGGCGCGAAATGTCGAGGCGCTGACCCCCTGTGATTGTTTGGTGGCCAGTCGGGTATTCAGAGAAAAAAGATTCAGATTGTCGCAGTTATGTTGAATCTCCAATGTGTGGCGTTGAACCTGATCCAGCGCCTTTTGTGCTTTTTCAAGTGCTGTGGTGAAAACGTCAAGTTCGTTGCGAATTTTCGAATCGATGCCGTTTTTCTGCTGTTCAAATTCATTCAGTCTGCGTGGAATCTCAACAGCAGCCAGCGCATCATTTTCCGGTCCAATCACTTCCGTGGCAGATTCAATAAGTGAGAGCTGAGCGGGCAACTGAGATGCGATATGTGCAAATACAGTGTCGAGCTGCTTCAGAAAAACGGATATTCGCTCTTCAAGTGCACACGACGCGGCGTGAAATGGATGTTCCAATTCGGTCATCGTGTGGATTCCCTTCTCGAAAACTGCGTGATTAAAAAAGGTATCTGGGACAGTGGCAATTCCCGATGTACGGCATCCAGCTTTTTGGCAGCCGCGGGCATTCCGTAAACGACGCAGCTGTTTTCATCCTGCCCAAATGTAAATGCACCAAGGTTTTTCAGGTCACGCAGGCCCCTGGCACCGTCATCGCCCATTCCGGTCAAAATGATACCGAGCGCGCCCGCACCGGCACTGTTGGCGGCGCTTCGAAACAGCATATCCACGCTTGGCCGGTGTCGGTTGACAGGTGGCGCATCCTTGAGCACCACGTGATATTGTGAGCCCATTCGATCAATCAGCATGTGAATCCCCCCTTTGGCGATACTGACGCTGTTTGGGGTGAGTGGCATGTTGTGTTCGGCTTCGCGAATATCCAGCGCAGACAGGCTGTTCAGGCGACTGGCAAACGCGCTGGTGTACAGGGGGGGCATGTGCTGCACGATGACAATGGGCACCTGCGGTGGCTGAAGATTCTGCAATACGGATTCTATGGCGACTGTGCCTCCGGTGGACGCGCCAATGCAAATCACAGGCGGCCCCCGAAAGCCCAGGGACGGCCCAAAGAGCGGCAGCATTTCATCAATGGTGTGTCTGGTGGGCACATCCAGCTGGGAAACGGGCTGCCTGACCCGTACTTTGGCGTTCGCCGCAGCGCGAACTTTTTGAATAATGTCCGAAGCAACATCCTGCAGTCCGTATCCGACGCTACCAGTTGGTTTACTGACAAAATCCACAGCCCCGGCGGCAAGGGCGTCAATGGTTGCAGCTGCACCTGCGGTGGTCAGTGAGCTAACCATCACAACCGGAATCGGCTTGAACGCCATTAGCTTTTTTAAAAAAGTCACGCCGTCCATTCGTGGCATTTCCACGTCCAGCGTGATGACATCCGGCGTCATGGTCTTTAATTTGTCTCTTGCAAAAACCGGATCCGCGGCAGTTGCCACCACCCGAATATCGGGTGTTTGTTCGAATATTTCAGTCATCGCGGCGCGAACCACCGCAGAGTCGTCGATGACCAGCACCTTAATCATTGGGACTCCTTTTGCGATAGACAGTGGTGTCCACATATTCAAACTGACGATTAACCAGAGGAATGGATTCGGAATGGCCGAGAAACAAAATTCCTCTGTCGCCAAGACATCGGTGCAGTTTTGACAGGAGCGCCTCTCGATTTTCGGACGAAAAATAAATCATTACGTTGCGGCAGAAAACCACATCGATGGGTTCGTTAAAATCGAGTGCGTCATAAATCAGGTTAATTTTGCGAAAGACAATCAATTTGCGAATGGTCGGTTTTACTGTATAAACCGAGGTTGCCTCGCGCCACGAAAAAAACCGGGCTTTATCAAGAGCGGAGACATTCTTCATTTCAGTTTCACTGTATTCACCGCGGCTGGCGAAGGTGAGCACGTTGGTGTCAATGTCTGATGCCATGATTTTCAAATCCCATACTGTCTGCCCGTGAAAGACGCGATACACTGTCATTGCGATGGAGTAGGGTTCCTGCCCGGTGGAACTGGCAGCGCACCAGATGCGGAGTCGTTTTTGATTGGCCGGCATCTTCAGTGCCACTATTTTTCGCAGGTAGTTCTCAAGCACCTCAAAGTGATGTTGCTCCCTGAAGAAGTGAGTGGTGTTGGTGGTAATGGCATTGATCATGTGTCGAATCTCTTCGGGGGGCACGTTCCTGGCTCTGAGATATCGCACGTATTCTGAGAACGTGGGCATTTCAAGCTGACGCAGCCGACCGCTTAATCTCGATACCACCAGATTTTTTTTGTTGGGTCCCAGTGTGATTCCGGCGTAGCGGTGCACAATATCCGCAATCTTTTGGAAGTCGGTATCCTTAATGGATTGCATTTTTGACAATGTGTGAACGCCATGCATTGAATGTTTCAGTTTACTGTTGACAGTATTTCCAGCTCCTCAAGTGAGAGCATTTTGTCTACATCGAGCAGGATAACAAACTTGTCGTCTTTTTGTCCCATGCCTGAGATGTAGTCCGTGCGCACCGCTGCGGCGACCGGCGGCGTGGGCTGCACCTGAGATGCTTCAAAACTGACGACGTCGGATACACCGTCCACAATGATGCCCATGGTACGGCCCTGCACCACCACTATCACAATGACAGTAAACTTGTCGTATTCCCTTTGTGTCATCCCAAAGCGAACACGTAAATCGATGACGGGCACCACAGCCCCTCGCAGATTGAGCATTCCCTTAACAAATGACGGAACGCCGGGAATCTGCGTCAGGGTTCTGTAGCCGATGATTTCCTGGACCAGTAAAATACTGACGCCGTATTCTTCTGTTGCCAGACTGAACGTAACAAACTGATCTCCTTCGAGCGAAAGTTCGGCGTCGTCATTATCTCTGCCAGTGTATTGCAAATTCATGGTTCACCAAACCTCTCTTAAAAAACGTCGCCCTGGGTATCATCGAAGAAATCCTGCGGTGCCTGCTCGGCATAATTGACCGGATTTTTTTTGGCAGCGGTTTTCCGGGTGCGTGGGTTGCTTGTTTGCGAGGGTTTGCCCATCATTCGCCTTTGCCGATGTCCACCTGTTTCAGGTGTTTTGAACTGAGTCATTAGCGATGACATTTCCCGGGCTTCGGCACTCAGGTTTTCGCTGGCTGAACTGGATTCCTCAACCAGCGCCGCATTTTGCTGGATGGCCTGATCCAGCTGAATCACCGCTTTGTTTACCTGATCGATACCGGTGGACTGTTCCTGATTGGCGGCGGCAATTTCGGAAATGGTCACCGCGACATTGCCAATGGCATCAATAATTGATCGCAGTGTCTGACCGCTCTCTTCCACCAATCGATTGGCATCGCTGATTTTGTCATTGCTGTCGTTGATAAGCCGCTGAATTTCCTTGGCCGCGCTGCCACTGCGACCGGCCAGATTGCGAACTTCCTTGGCCACCACTGCGAACCCTTTGCCCATCTCGCCTGCCCGGGCTGCTTCCACTGCAGCGTTGAGCGCCAGCAGATTGGTCTGAAATGCAATCTCATTGACCATGTCTACGATGTCTGCGATTTTTTTGGCGGATTCGGTCACCGCCCCCATGGAACTGACCGTTTTTTCGACCACTTTACCCCCTTCGCTGGCGAGGGAAGAGGCGCTGCCCGCGATTTCCCTGGCTCTTGCTGCGTTTTCGGCGTTCATTTTTATCGTTGCGGTCATCTCTTCGATGGTACTGGTGGTTTCTTCAACCGATGCCGCCTGCTCCTGGGTGCGCTGAGATAAGTCCTGGGCGCCGGTGGCAATTTGCTCGGACCCCTGGGCCACTGTATCCGCTGAGTGGGTAATGTTGACCACGATTTCACGCAGATTGACGCTCATGTCAGAGAGGGCCCGCAGCATGTCGCCGATTTCATCGTTGTTAGTGACAACAATGTCTTCCCGTAAATCTCCATCGGCAATTTTGGCAATAAACCGGTTGGCCTGATTGACAGGGCGAATAATGGACGTGGCCAGATAAATGAAGAATGCAACCAGCGCCAACACGGCCACAACCAGCACAATAATGTTCATTATGTGTGACCTTGCCTGTGTTGCATCGTTTTCAGCTGCGGATTCGGCCACTTCCTGTTCAATGGAGGATTTGTATTTGTCGAGCTGTTTGGCAATGCCGCTTGCGAGTTCGTCCACATCGTCATCAAAATGCGAAAACTCCTCATTTAATTTTTCCCACCGCTGCTGTGCCTCCTGGGCGGTGAGCGCCTTGAGACCGGCAAACTTTTTAACGGCCGGAATCATTTCCCGCTCCACGGTGGCAAACAGTTTTTCAGTATCGCTGCCAACGGACCGGGCGAGCTGCTTTTCTTCGGTGGTATCCGCATTCTCAGTCATTTTGGCCACGCCGGTCTGAACGTGCGCTTTGGCTACCTTGAACTTCGTCAGCACTTCCTCTGCTATTACGCCGGATTCCCGGTCAACGATCATGTCCATGGCCGCCAGGGTGGCCACGGTGACACTGTTTTTCATTTCCATGGTGTCGATTAACTGACTGGTTCTCAGGTCTGCCATATCCTCGGCCTCAGTGAGCGTCCTTTCGGTGAGCGCTGTGTTGATGAACAGTCCCAGGGTGGCGCTCAATGATACGATGGCGGCCACTATCAGCTTTGCTTTGATTGAAAATCTCATTTGTTTCTCCTCTTGTACTCAGTGGTGCGCGTTTGCCGACAACTGCAACAGCGCGTCATCTCGGGCAAATGTGCCTGTCAGGCAGATGCGCCTGTATTAATACGGGTTGCCATTTGTTCAATGCGATGGGGGTCCAGAATCAGTGAAACGCTCCCATCCCCAAGGATGGTTGCGCCGGACACCCCGTCTACATGAGTAAAATTTTTATCGAGCGACTTAATCACGGCCTGTTGCTGACCCAGCACATCGTCCACCATCAGCCCGTACTTTCCGCCATCGCATTCCATGATGATGACCAATGCGTCACAGGGATTGGTCTGGGCCGCGTCAAATTGAAACAGCTGGTGCAGGCGAATCAGAGGCAGCACCTCTCCCCGCACGGAGATGAGTTCGCCTTTTCCCTCAATGGTTTTCAAGTCAGCGGGACCAGGACGCATCTGTTCGATAATCGAAAGCAGGGGAATGGTCAGCGTCTCTTTGCCCACTTTTACGTTCATGCCTTCAATAATTGCGAGGGTGAGCGGCAGACGAATGCAAAAGCGGGTGCCCAGTCCTTTTTCAGAAATGATTTCAATAGTGCCCCGCAACGCCTCGATATTTCGCCGGACCACGTCCATACCCACGCCGCGACCGGAAACGTCAGTCACCGCTTCGGCGGTGGAAAAGCCCGGTTCAAACAGAAGGGCATACACATCTTTGGGGGCCAGTGGCGTGTCGGCGGCAATGAGCCCTTTCTGAACCGCTTTGCTGCGTATTTTGTCCCCATGGATGCCCTGACCGTCGTCTTCAACTTCAATTAATATGTTGCCCTCGCGCTGTTTGGCGGTCAGATGCAGGGTACCGGCGCGGGGCTTGCCCATCGCCACACGTTTTTCCGGCGCTTCAATGCCGTGATCGATGGCATTGCGAATCAGATGCTTGAGCGGGTCCACCAGTTTTTCGATGACGTTTTTGTCGAGCTCGGTTTCAATGCCGGACATTTCAAGATGCACCTCTTTACCCAGCTCCTCGGCAAGGTCCCGCACCACGCGACGAAAACGGGTAAACGTGGCCTCCACCGGCACCATTCGCACCACCATCACCTGTTCCTGCAAATCCCGGGATACCTGGTCAAGGAATTCCACCACGCTGACCATTTCGTCATTTTCCGAAGTGCCGAACTTTTCAGCAAAATACGTGTGGGTCAGCTGAGTGACCTGGGCCACGCCGGTGACCAGTTCGCCCACTAAGTTGACTAGTCTGTCCAACTTTTCCGTATCCACGCGGATAGAAGACCGGCTCTGCACTTCCCGGGCATTTTTCTGTCGGGCCAGGGCGTCTTCAACCGCTTTTTTGCTGGTTTTTCCCTGCCCAACCAAAATTTCACCCACCGGTGACTGCGCTGCCAGCGCGTCGGCCAGCGCCTGCGGCTCCAGATGACCGGCTTCAATCAGCATTTCGCCAATCTTTTTGTCCGCATCGAGCAGATTGGCGCCATCTCGGTAGTGGGCGGTAATGTCGGCAATGTCTATTTTCGCGGTGTCTTCAACAAAAAGAAAAACGTTTTCGATGGAAGCCATCGGCGCGGTGGTCTCCAGCAGGATGCGATATGAGATGTACAGCTCCGTGGGGGCCAGCGCGTCGAACGCGGGCAGCGTGCCTATGTCGGCCGTCACCTGCAGCTGCTTGCCAATGTCCGCCAACTCGGCAATCAGCATGGCGGGATCCTGCCCCGTAAAGAAGGCGTATTTGTCCAGTTTGAACACAATCTGATACACCCGCCGCTGCGCTGTCGACCCGGCATTATTTTTAGTGCTCTGGGCGGCTGTCACTGCGCCGGGGGAGCCGGAAGGCACAATAATTAATTTTTTCAGTCCTGCCACCACCTCGTTGTAGCCGTCGATTTTAACGATGGGCAACCGCTGCTGAATCAGCGACAGCATCGTTTTTAAAATGTCCACCGCCTTAAGGCAGCTTCCAATTAGCCGGGGATTTGCGGGCGAGGTGCCGTTTCGCACCTGTTCAAGCACGTTTTCAAGAATGTGGGCAAAGTTGACCACTTCGGGAAATCCCGATATGCCCGCGCTGCCCTTGATGGTGTGCGCCGCGCGAAAAATGGTGTTGATTTGCTCGGCGTTGTCGGGATTCTCTTCGAGCGAGATAAGACCGCCTTCCAGCTCGGTAATCAGTTCTTCGGCCTCGACTATGAACAGTTCGGCGATTTTGGAATTGGTCATGGTCTACCTCACAAATTTCTTTACCACAGCAAGCAATTGATTCTCCTTAAACGGCTTGACCAGCCAGCCGGCGGCACCGGCGTTTTTCCCCGCCTCTTTCATGGCGGGTTGCGATTCAGTGGTCAGCATGAGTATGGGGATGAATTTTCCAGGTCCCTTTTTCACTTCCTGCACAAACGTAATGCCGTCCATTTGCGGCATATTCACATCTGAAATGATCATGCCAGGCCGGTCGCCTTTGGCCAGCAGTTCCTGCAGCCTGCTCAGGCCGGTTTTGCCGTCGTCGGCCTCGGCCACTTCATATCCGGCGCTTTCGAGGGTGAATCTGACAGACGAGCGGAGAACGATGGAATCATCGACAATCATTACGAGTTTTTTCATTTGGCGGCCTCATTCACTTTCCGGGGCTGTTCCAGCGGAAAATGGCGCATCAGCCCGGTGTGGGCTAAAAAATCGGTAAGCGACGGGGAGCAGTTTTGATAGGTGACATTGGTGGATATCGCATAGGCCAACAGTAACTGGGCGCCTGCGGTGTCAATTTGCGCGACGTGAGAAAGGTCGATGGCAGATGAGGATGCTTTCTCTGATGATTTCAATGCTGAATAAATATCTTCAACATGGTCAAGGGTAATTGATGAATACTGTTTTAATGCCTGTTGTGCACCTGTTGCCATGGCAACGCCTCCATAATGTGGTTGCATGAGTATGCTTGATCGTGGATATCGTCGTTTGATGGCAATTCTTAACCCCGTGTGTCGGCTTCTGGGGCACATCCCGGAATTTTTTGCATTAACCACGATTGCCACCTGAGAATCTCCGGCATATAGTGCCGCCATGAAATTGAAACTTCTTATTTCTCCTTTGGCCAGAGGCGCCTACTTCGATGACTGCAATAGCGTGGCGACCGCTGAATTTTCGGCCTGTTTTCCAGACCTCCCCGTGGACGTGGAACAGACCGGTGGATTGAATTTTATCCGCACCTCATGCAGCGACGATGTACCGCTGACAATGACGCGTCTGTCGTTTATTCAGGGCGCATTTCGAGTGGCTGACGATGATGTGGGGCTGTATCCTCTTGATACAAACCCCGCATTTGCCCTGCCGCACCAGTTGGTATTTGGCTGGAAATATCAGGGCAAAACCAACGAGCTGGTCACTCAGATGGCTATCAACCTGGCGCTGGCCCATTGCAACACGGGACGTGCGCCCCAAACCCTGCTGGATCCCATGGCCGGTAAAGGCACCACGTTGCTTTGGGCGGTCCGCTATGGTCTCAATGGGGTGGGGATTGAGCAGGACGGCGGCGCCATCGGCGGTCTGGAAGCGCATTTAAAAAAGCAGACCAAACTGCACAAACTCAAGCACAGTTTAACAAAGGGGACAGTTGGCCCCAAAAGCAAGGGGGGCAAGGGGCGCTTTCTCAGCTGCGCCTTTGGCGACCAGGGTCTGCGGCTGATAAATGGGGACAGCCGGGAAGCGCCAAAGCTGCTGAGCGAACAGCGATTTGATCTGATTGTCACCGATTTGCCGTACGGTGTTCAGTTCAGGGGCGGACCAAAGCGCAGTCCCCTCGATACAATCAAAGCGTGCGCCCAGGGCTGGGTGGGCAGCCTTCGGGAAGGCGGCGCCATGGTGATAACCTTTAACACCTACCTGCCCAGCCCGTCGCAACTGGCCGACGTGTTTTCGTCGCTGCCCTGTCAGGTCAAAGAGTTTTCCGCGGCCCATCGCATGAGCGAATCGATTGTTCGGGATTTCTGTGTGGTCACGCGCAATTCACTCTAAGGACCATTGAATTGCGCCAACCCAAATGGATGCATGATACCATTTGAAAATAGCTTCCGTTCATATCCCTCTACCCTGTACCGAGCAGCAAATTTTTTCGATCATGGCACATCTGGCATAGTGGATTACCGAAGACAAATGCTGGAAAATCGGTTGTTTTTTTGCACATGAGAAAAATCAGTGGTGGTATGATTTTTGTACAAAAAGAGTAAAGGCACGATTGTGGGAGAAGTGAAATGAATCCATTTGTTAAATACGCCTTGTGCATCGCATGGACAGCGTCATGGATTATGTCGAACGCTGCATGCAGTGACGACATCGAAGGTGCAGGTTCCACCGCTAACGTTCGCAGCCATGCCCAGGATGACTTTTTTCAGATGAATCAGGTGCTGGAAGAGGCTGCACCATGGTTGATGTTTAGAGATGGTCCAGTCAGGTCTCCTGGCTCCCAGGGAATTTCAGATAACGACGGCAACAATTACTGGACAGGTCGGGGAGAACGCAATTTCTTTGGCCCAAACGGAGAGATGCCGCTGCATTCGTATTCGGAAGTGGCGGAAGACTATATAGTGAAGTTCGACCGTGAAGGCAATTATCTGTGGCATGGCTTTTGGGGATGTGGGGGAGACATCGCGTTTGATGAAAGCAACAATATTATCATTGTCGGTCGCAGCCGCGTTCCGTGGTACGTCCGGGATGATGCCCCACCGCTTCATGATTTTACATATCCGGAAGAGGACTGGGAGTCTGTGGATGACGACATTTGTGCACTTAAAATAACACCGGATGGGGAGTATCTGTGGCACACATTTTATGGGGGGACTGACATGGATGAGGCGACCCGCGTCGCTGTGACTGACGACGGCAATTTGCTGTTGACGACGTGGTCCTATGCACCGTGGTATGGACCGGATGATGCTTTACCGCAAAGCGACTTCAATATGACCGGCGACGAGGAATGGCTCAGACCTGACAATGCGGTTCTAAAACTGGATAGCAACGGCAACTATCTGTCTCACATGTTTTTCGGATGCACCGATGCTGATTTTGTTAACGATATGGCGAAAATGCCTGACGGTGGCTTTATTCTTGCTGGAACGTCTTATGGCAGCTGGCTGGGACCCAACGATGAGCAGCCTCAACGGGAAGCGTTGGCTGAGTCCGAGCCTGGATGGTTGCTTCGCCTTGACCGGGAGGGGAACTATTTGTGGCATACATTTGTTCCTGCTCAGAAATCGTCTCTGGAGTCTGTCGAAGTCACTTCGAATGGCGACATCGTTGTTGCAGGATACAGTTATCAGTCCTGGTATGGTCCCGATGGCGAACCGCCATTGCAGGCGTTTTGCGAAGGAAGTGAAACAGCGCCGGATGCATTTGTTTGGAAAATCAACGAAACAGGTGGGTACCTCTGGCATACATTTCATGGCGCCTGCGGGTTTGCCGATACAGCCGCTGCGGATAGTGGCGGTGTGGAACTTGTTTCAGATATGCTTGTAGACACCGAAGAGAATCTGGTTGTGCTGGGTCAATCCGATGCATCCTGGTATGGACCTCAGGAGCAATTGCCGTTGAGGCCGTTTTCAGATGGGTATTCGTACGATTTATTTGTCCTCAAACTTGAGTCGAACGGTACGTATCTGTGGCATTCTTTTTTGGGTGGTAAAGGAAATGACACAGCTGGCAGTATCAGTTTGAGCCCCTCAGGCGATTTACTGATTTCAGGTCGTTCGACCAGCAGCTGGCGTTTGACCGATGATCCACCCCTGCAGTCGTATTCGAATGAGCGGGATGGCTTCCTTGTGAGCATTCCACTGTGAAATCTGTGGCATGCTGTATGAAAGGCAGAACAATGATCAGAATCCATATGAAAGTTGCAATCCTGATTTCCGTTGGCTGCGCTATTTGTGTCGCTGCTGTTGTTCCGGGCTGTGAAGACGATGTTGTGGATATGATGTACGAAACCGGCCAGACAAAATATGAGAATGTCACTCTGGATGATGTCCAGGGTGTCTGGATGGAAAAATACCGCCGAACCGCAGATGATGATGCCATTCTGAGCAATCAGACTGCGACTGAGAGAGATTGGGTTTCAGTTATGTCGATTCCGCCCGAAATGATTTTCATCAAAATTAAAGATTCCAGAATGACCATTGCCGGCCACAGCGAGTTGGACCAGGAAAGCTCGGCCCTCAGGCAGTCCACTTCAATTTACATTCGAGATGGGCAGTTTTTAGTGGATAAGGCCGAAAACCAGTTTGAATATAAAAGCGAAGAAGACGATTGGTACGATTACTACGCCGAATACACTCTTTATCGAACAAAGAATACAGAAATCTCACTTCGTAATGGCAATTTGCTGTTGTTTGAACACGAGAATTATCTAAGTGATGCACCAGGAAGTGATTCGGGCAGCAAACATGTTCAATCTGAACTTGTTCCGTATCATGGTGAATTTCCGCCAGCCGACTGGCCACCCTTCCAGCAGGGCTGGTATTACGAATCTTTTTGGGCCGACAGAGACCTGGTGTACCCTGGCGAGTGATAACTCCTGTCACCAAAGACAAGCCAGGCAATTTAATCTCGAAAACTGTTTTACAGACTCTCGCGTCGCTGATTTTCATATGAGTCACAGGCATCCAGTTGTGGGCAGTTTACTGGATCCCCGATCAGGTTGGGGATGACAGCGCAGGAAAAAATAGAATTCGATAGCCCTGCTCCGTCTTCAGGCAGCAGCAGCTCCCTGTTCTTCAAGTCCTTTTCGTTAATTTTTTGACAAATACAGACCTGAAAAAAATTCAACCTTCCATGCTGGGGCATCCAACCCGAAGACTGAATCGTGCCTTGGGTGTGCACATTGAGGAATAAGGCCTCGCCATTGCGGCACGTTTGTTATCCATCGGACGGGTCAGTGAAACGGTCAGAGGTGCACGATAATGATATTGGCCGCAATGTTGAAAAATTGATTCGCAAAGCAAAAGCCGCCCAGTTTGTGGCGACCCATCCCGGAGAAGTCTGTCCGGCCAATGTTGACGGATTGGATTCCGGTAATTCCAGGGCTACTGGTCCGCTTCGATTTCCTGCGTAAGTTTTTGCAGCTCCGCTTCGGCGTTGTTCTCATCAATGGTTTCGATTGCCTCGATGGTGTATTCCTCTTCGAGGGCGGCAGATTCGTCGGCGGACAGCGTTTCATCCGCATCGACAGGTGCTTCAGCGCCACATCCCCCAATCAGCAGCGCAACACAGACGAGGGCCCCAGCCGTCAGGTTTTTTACTATCCGTGTCATTTCGCCACCTCCGCGTTTTTCTCTTTGGCCATTGCTTTTTCATGACGCGCCGTTTCCTTTTCCATCAGCGCACTGACTTTTTCCTTCAGCTGCCCATTGTCCTTTTCTTCGGCAATCTCCATCAGCCGCTTCAGTCTCGCCATGCGACGAAGATGTTTTTTGGTTTCATTCGCCTGCCGGCCCTGTTTCTTTTTTGCCGCATCCACATGGGCTTTTTTTCCTTCGTGTTTTTTCTTTAACTCAGCCACGCGAACCCTGCGATCCCTGCGTTCACCCTGTTTCAGTCCCTCGCCCGGTTCCTTGTCCCGACCATAGGCATGTCGCTTGCCGTGCATGTCCTCAGTGTCGCCATCTCTGTCAGTGTTTTTTGCCATTTTACCCTGTTCGCCTCTGTGTCCCCTGCCGTGCATCTCCCCGGCGTCATCGGCGCTGTCCTGTTCCCCCGCCCGCTTTCCATGTTCACCTTTATGCTTTCCCTGGGCGTCATTTTCCGCCGGGCTGCCGTTGCCAGCGCTACTCCCTTTTGCCATGGGGCCTTCACTTTGCATTCCTTTGCCGGCAGTGGCCCTTCGCGCCCGCACATTTTCCTGCGCAGTTGCCCGGGGCTGCCCTTTTTTTCCTTCACCTTTTTCCCTGGCCTGTGCGCTGCCTGTGCAAAATAGCAGCATCACACTGAACATCACCACAATACGGATTTGGTTTTTTGTCATAAAGATTCTCCTTCAGTCATCGGCGGTGCGATGCGCTGTTTGCTGAAAATCCATATTAATCAACCCCTGGTCGCGCGTCACGCGGTTCGTCCCACACAGGTTGGCTCAAATGAATTGGGGCTTAGTGTACCCCAAAAGCAAGCCGCTGCATGCAAAACCTGATTGGTGCCTGATTGGTGCCTGACTGTTAAATGTCGGTGTGAAATCAAAAAAATGACCGTTCAGCGATGCAATTGATTCGAAAACATGTAAAATTGAGCCTGCAACAGTTGCAAAAAGCCAATGGTTTCAATAGCGACCAACCGCACAGCAAGATTTTCTTTAGATAGGCGAGGTTTAAAACCGACCCAGTCCGCTACGGCTGCCGATAATCAGGTGATGGCTGGCCTGAGTAATGGTGGTGACATCGCGGCCAGGGGCGGCGTTACGGACGATTTGCCATTTGGCGCCAGGGGCGTCACCCGCGACATCAGACGGTAGGGCTCGCAGTTTTAATCCGCCCATGGTGGCGGCCAGCAATTGGTTTCCGTGCAAAAACAGCCCCCCCGGATTAATGTAGCCACCGCCCAACTGAATCGACCCATACACAGCGTGCCCATTGACAGAGGCACCGCCATCCGAATCGCCGGTTCGGATTAGCTGGCTGACGCCATGGCTGTACGTGCCCACAAATATCGTGTTTCCCGTGGTAAAAATCGCGGTCACCCAGTCATCCGCCAAATGGCCGGTGGATACCGTGTATCGCTGGGCAAGGTTGTGGGCCGGGCATTTTCTAAACAGCCCGGCGGTGGTGCCCAGCAGGTAGCAGTGTTGGTCATCCTCGGCCACCGCCCAGACCGCGCGTCCGGGCATATTGTTTTTCTCGCCGATTATCCGGATGTCCAGTGCGCTGTTCACCACCGCCGCATTGCGGCCCGTGCCCACCAGCACACTGTCGTTGGACACACGGGCTACGGCGTGAATCATATTGCTGGGGAGCCCGGTGTCTCTGTTCATATGCCTGAACCACATGCGGTCGCCCTGACGCTCAATGCGGGTCAGTCCTCTGTCCGTTCCCACCCACACGACTTCCCCTGTTTCGGTTTTCGTTGCTGTCAGGGCATTGATGCGACGGTCCAGTTTGTCCGATACCACAGACACCCATCTGGGCGCGGCGGGGTAGTTGTCCAGATATCCCAGCCCCTGATCAAAGGTGCCCACCCACAGCCGATTCCCCACCAGCGCGGTGGCACTGATGTCTGAACTGGGAATGCCACTCTGATTGGCGGCATCGGATTTTCCACTGTCATCGCCAACGCGGCGAAGACCATTGCCGGTGGCCACAATCGCCCGCTCGCTTTGCAGACACAGGCTGTTGACATATCCCACTTTGGCATGGGGCGCGAACTGACGCAGGGTCCTGTTTTTAAGGCGCAGCAACCCACTGCCAAAGGTGCCTATCCATAGGGCGTTCCCGGCAACGGCGAATGCCCGGGTATCGGCGCTGTGAAGCAGCCGGGCCTCGCCATCGACAAGCTGAAACAGCCCTTCAATGGTGCCCACAAACAGGCTGTCGTCCAAAACCTGAAGGGCGAAGATCATGTTGTGTGAGAACGATACATTGGCGGGTCTGAAGACATTGCCTGTTAAAACAAACAGCCCGGCGCCGGCGGTGCCCGCATACAGGGTTCCCTGCCAGTGCCTGATTGAGGTGATGCTGGAAGCGGCCGGGTGTGATGACCCCGACATCGGATATTTTTTGATGACATCATCCTTCAGTTGATATATCCCCTCGCCAAATACCCCGATGAACAGTCCCTGTTGCGTATTCAGCAGGGCGCGTACGGGTCCCATGCGGCGCCTTTGCAAAATGGTCAACGTGGGATAAACAGCGGCCTGGACGATTCCCCGGTCCGTGCCCACCCAGACGGTGTTATCCGGTCCCTTTTCGAGGGCATACACTTTGTTGCCAGGCATGCCATCTGCAGTCGAGAGCGTTTGCTGAACCTCCAGGGCGCGATTGAG
Source organism: Deltaproteobacteria bacterium (assembly GCA_016937015.1). Taxonomy (GTDB): domain Bacteria; phylum Myxococcota_A; class Polyangia; order JAAYKL01; family JAAYKL01; genus JAFGXQ01. The sequence continues at coordinate 18,089 of JAFGWT010000010.1, forward strand.
CAAAACGAGACCGGATGTGGTGCCGACCACAATGTCTCCCGTGTCGAGGGGCAGTACCGATCGCATGTCCGAAGAATAAATGGCAGGTCCATCTGTGGCGACGGCATTTGGCGGCACGCCAATAAAGGTAACCAGTGAAGCAAGCACCGCCACTGGGGCGAGGGTCGACAGTCTACTCATGACATCCCTCCACCACCACATTTTTCTCCGATACGTTTAGGGCTCTGTCAAAGCCAATCACACGAAGCGCGTCATTTTCATCGGGCGCAATGCGGCGCTTAATATGGGCAACAAACGTATTGCTCTCAGGTCTGTATTTCATTCGCAAAATGCGACCCGTGGCCAGTTCCACTTCGACCCGGCGCAAATCTGGCAGAAACGTGGCCTGTGCCGAAGCGCCATCTGCGTTAAAGCGGGGAGTCAGCGATTCCATGTCAGCGGCCGTTTCAATTTGCGAGGCCACAAGTTTCATCCATCCTGGTTTTCTGGTATTGGCGCACAGCTGTAGGCGGACTGTCGGCGCGGTGGTGTCCACCGTGTAGTTGAGTTTAACAATCTCGATTTGACCATCCGCATGGGTGATGCGCACAATGACTTCCCAGATACCCTCAGGGGTATCTCTGTCAATCAGGAACCGCACCGTCCAGGCGTTGAGCGATTCTTCCCACGTGGCGATTTTGGTTTCGCCAAACGGAAACACCACCACCACTGAGCGCGCATCCGCGGGGGCGGGAATTCGAATTTCCGGGTCGCCAGGCTGAATGTGAGAGGGATTCAAACCCGCTTCACGATCGCTTATCGATTCCAGATCCTGGCCGGATACCCTCGGCGACTGACTGTCAGCGTGATTTTTTCTTTCAATGCCATACCGTCGATACGCCTCTTCGCTTTCCAGAACCAGAAATGATGTGTAGCGACTCATGACGCCGTAGGATAGACTGGCCTGCACAATCTCTTCCCGGTGTTTGTCATCCTGTTTTTCGAGGTCTGCGATGTGCTGGGCGCCAAACTGTTGGGAAACAAACGCCGTGGTGCCTGTTTTCGAATTCGGCGCATTGAACGGCACCTGTGTCTGTACCGGTTTGCCATCAAATTCTGCCTTCAGGGTCAAAAATGCGGGCGGGGTCGTGTTCGCCGGGTGATGCGCATACACAGTGAATGATTCATCGCCGTAAATGGCAGGCAATGTTTTGGGATACAGCGTCATCGGGTTATCTGTCTCGATGCGCACATCCTTGAGTCTGGGCAGCCACAGGGCCTTCGCGGCAAACAACGCAAACCCGTCAACGTCCGACACGGTGCGGGGAGTGGCGACGCGCCCCCCTGTGGTGCTAACCAGTGCATTGAGCAAATCCGTGTTAGCGCCTTTGCCAATGGCAATGGCATTGAACAGATGATCTTTAAAATGCTGATTCGAATACGCGATGAGATCACTCTGTCGGGTAATGCCCCAGGTGGGCGTGCCGTCGCCAATGTACAGAATCTGGACTGGCATTCGGGGGTCCACACGGCCGTTAATAATCGTTGCGGCGGTTTCCATCGCTGCGGCCAGGTTGGATGCGCCATCACATTCCATGCGTTTGATTGCGGCAATCGCCTCGTTTATCCGGTCCTGTGTTGCGGGCACTGACTCAAACAGTGACGTCGCGTCCACGTCACCGGCAATCAGAGTAAATCGATCGGCCGGTGTCAGCGTGTTGAGCACGATGCCCAGACTTTCGGTGGCCAGGTGAATGGTTTCGAGCGCGCTGCGGGACGTGTCAAAAATGATCACCAGGTGCTGATGTCGGTTGGGGACACTCGTCTGCGGCAAAGTCGCTGCCGCATTCTTTTTTACCAGCAGGTTGAACGGTGAAACGCGCATGGTGTAAAAAGTGCCGTTTGCGTTTTTTTCCTGCGCCAATCCCCCATCCGCCTGGTGGCTCGACGCTTTAATCACCACGTCGTTGCCAGGCGCATAGTGTTTCTGATTGACCGTTTCAACGCCGTTCCATGTCACTGAAAAATGGTCAATCGCCGTTTGCATATCTGCGGCCGCAGTGGGATAGACGTATTCCAGACCGGCTGGGGTGGCCCGCAGTGGCGACAAAAAACGCAGCACAATGCGCTTTTGACTTTTGGGTTCAATCGGAAACACCCGCAATTTAAACATCTGGCCCTGCTGCCATTCCAGCAGGGCGGGATCGCGCATGGCATCCACGATGGATTCGTACGTCTGGCGTGCCTTCTCCCGTTCCACGAGTTCGCCCTCCATCAGACGGCCGTTAATTTCCATCGCCAGACCAATGATGATGGCGCCAGCGGGTAACGGAAACCGAAAGGTACCCTCCAGCTGTGTGTCCGCATCGTTGTAAAATACGTGGGTCACCCGATTGAGCACCACATCCCCTTTTTGACTCGCCTCAATGGTGACGTCCGCAAGAGACAGGTGCACCTTGTGACCGTCCTGGGTGGCGGTCAGTGACCCGATACCGCCTGCGTCGGCAACCCGGCTCATCAAAATGGACCACATGGCGAGGTCGGTTCGTGCGGCCGTGGCAATAACGGCGCTCTTACCCGATGTTGCATTATGAAAAATCATGACATCCTGACCGGTAATGTCCGGTGTGCTGTCACTGTCTGTGTCCTGAACGATGACAGTAATTCCGGTCTGATTTAAGGCCACGCGCACTTCACCGCGAACCAGTCTGAGCAGCACCTCGCCCTGCACTGTCTGCCGCAGCTGCAGCTCGGTATTCTGTCTAAGCCAAATGACGCCTGATTTTTCGCTGTCGCCCAAAGTTACCATGGCATGCCCCTTTTGGGCCTTCAGTGTCAGACATTTCGATATGGTCTGCCCCTTTTTGAGTTCGACCAGTGATTTGTCCACAGTGGTTGCGGTCAGTGTGCCGTTGATAATCCGTGCGGTCAGCGAGAAGGAGACCGGGTCGGCGTCGTTCATGTTGCCCCCTTCGCTGGCGCGGGACGTTTGGGCCGAACCGCAGCCCCAAAGCGCCACAGCAATGGCGATAACAGCTGCCCTGGCAATATTCAGGATGGTTTCAAGTGTGCATTCCGATGTCATGACAGCCTCCTATTTGACTTTGATTTCCGCAACAGTGACGGTTTGACCTGGTTCGAATAACCGGTAGGGAAGCACGATTCGCTTTTGACCGGCGCGCCCCTCGTTAGTGATAATGACTACTTCTCCTCTGGCTTCTCTGAACGCGCTGCGATTGGTGGCGTAGTAGTTTACCTGAACGGTGTAGGTGCCCGTATGGGCGGCGGTGGCGGTAAAACTTTCCGGGCCATACCCGGTGGTCACATCGTGAAACAGCTCTCCGCCAAAACGGCCCTGTTTGGCGCTGTAAAAGATTTTGTCACCGGCGGGATTGGTCACCCACAGGTCCACATCGCTTCCGTCCGTATCCCAGGTTAAAAACACTTTAATGTCATTAAGGGCGCCGCCTTTCACCTTGAGTCTGGAAATCTCATCGGCGGTCTGTCTTGCGGCGTCGGTATTTCCCTCGGCTAAAAGCGACCGTTTTTTTTCAGAAAGCAGCTGCGCGCTCAGCTGTTTGGCGGGATAGACAATCGCATCCGGGGCATCCCCTTTGGAGATGATTTTTGCAAATCGCTGCAGCGCCTCCTCCCGATTGCCTTTTCGCGCCGCCGCATCCGCCAGCTCAAACGCGAGGCGCACGTCTTCGGGGCGCTCTTCGGCGGCCGATTTCAGCTGAAGATAGGCCGTCTCCATATCGCCCTGCTGTTTCAGCACTGTCGCCAGCGCGCGATGCGCCTGGGCATCTTTGGGAAGCAGTTCCACCACTGCGGAGTAAATGCGCCGGGCCTCCTTTGGGCGATTCAGCTCGCTCAGCAGGTCGCCCATCAGTCTGACCACTACCAGATTGTACGCATCAGCCACTCGCCATGCTTTTGCTGCGGCCAGCGCCTCCTCTAAACGGCCGGCACGCTGAAGCAACTGAACCAGTAAAAAGCGGGCGCCGCGATCTTTGGGTTTGTCTACTACGGCCTGCTTCGCGGCGGCGATGGCACTATCGTCGGGAATATGACCGGTGGCGGCCGGTGCCTTCTCCAGCGGTGTAACCGACAGCGCCAAAGACGCGGTCCGGGGCTGACTTGCGGCCGCAGCGCTCGCAAACCCAAGCACATACAGCAAAAAAATAATGATTAAATAAACGCGTAAAACCAACATATTCATTCTCCTTCGAACACCGTTGCCATGATTTCCAAATCAGGGAATCGCAAGTAATGTGCCATAAAGTAGAATTTATCCGATGCTTGTAGTATTAGTTTAACAGTATGTTATTGTTGTGGAATTTCGTCTTGCTGGCAAAAATCAAAGACCTGTGTTATCTCTGAATAAAATAAATTTGCTACTATTTAAATCATTGCGTCTTTTGCATCGGGACGTATCCGTTTTATAATTAAATTTATCTCATTCGGCTGGACCATAAATGAATATGACTTTACATGTGCTGCCATACATCCTGGCGCTGCTGACTTCGGTATCTGTTGCGATATTCGCGTTCAGTCATCGACAAAAGCGCGGGGCGCTGCCCTTTGCGACTGTGGCGTCCCTGCAGTCACTGTGGACGCTTGGCTTTATATTTGAAATCAGTGCCAGTACCCTCGAGGGTAAAATATTCTGGGACTGGCTGCAGTATCTCCCCTCCATTTTCTGGCCGCTGGCGTTCGTCAATTTTTGTGTGCGGTACGCGGATATGAAAATCAGGCGACCGCTTTTTTTTTGGACCGCATTGGGCGGCGTTATTCTTGCGTACATGATTTACGTGGCGCTCGAACCCTGGCATCATAAAATTTATGCCAACGCCCAAATAGTGCAGCAGGGCGGGGCAGCGGATTTGCATTATCCGTTTTCGCTGTCGGCCATCTTTATTTTCGGCTGGGCGGCCTTTGTGCTGTTAATCGGATTGGGTATCCTGATTCGCCGCTATATCGAAGCGGCGGCGATTTACAGACAGCAGGTACTTACCTTGATTGTGGGCACCTTCGTGCCATTTCTGGGACAGACACTGACGATGGCGGACGTTACCATTGGTTCCCACAGGGACATGTCGCCCATTTCATTTGCCATCAGCAACCTCATTGTGGGATACGCACTGTTTCGCATGAAACTGCTCGATGTGGTTCCGGTGGCGCGCGATCGTTTGCTCGACCTGATGCATGACTTTTGTATTGTCGTCGATAGAAAAAGGCGCATCCTCGATATTAACCGGGCGTGCCGAACGCTGTTTTCCGTAACGGAGAAAGCCGAAGGGCAGTCCTGTGATGCCATATTCTCGAAGTGGCCACAGTTGCTGACCGTTATCCAGATGCAGATGTCGAACACAGGAACGGTCATGGCGCTGTCCCATGGCGATTCGACATTCAGCGTGAGTTGCGATGTCTACATGGAAAAAAAGCGCATTGCCGCGTGGCTGATTGTTGGACACGATATTACCGAACGCATCCGTTCAGAAAAGATGCTTCAGCAATTGAACGAGAATCTCGAAGAGCGTGTGTCCAGGCGAACAGCCGAGCTGGCAAGCGCGAATCATGAGATACGAACCCTGCAGCTGGTGCTGCAGCAAATTGTCGATAAACTGCCATTTGGCCTTATTGGCGTGGATGGCAGTGGGGCGGTTTCCCATTGGAATGACTGGGCGGAAAAAGTGACTGATATTCCCAAAAGCGACGCATTGGGACGTCCCGTGGAAGCGGTCTGGCAAAAGTTTCCCAATGATTTGCGTCGCATTCAAAAAGCGATGGATGGCCATCCGGTCTTAAATGAACGGGAGCAGTGCGCTGAGCTGGATAAGGTGCATCATCTGCTCCCAAAGACCTACGAAATCAACACATACACAGTTGACAGCGGTGTGATTCTGGTTCGCAAGGATATCACCGAACAGATGCAATTCCTCGATACAATAATTCAATCTGAAAAGATGGTGGCAGTTGGGGGGCTGGCGACCGGCATGGCGCACGAGTTGAACAATCCCCTCGCCGGGATTTTTCAGAGTCTGCAGGTGATTGGCCAGCGACTGGATCCATTGATGCGGGCGAACATAAAAGTGGCGGAAACCATGCAGCTGCCAATGGATGCGATTGTAGCGTATGTTAAACAGCGCAAAATTGATGTGCTGCTCGCGCAGGCGCAGTCTTCAACCCGCCAGGCGGCTGACATTGTTGCCGGCATGCTGTTTTTTGCCCGTCCAAAGAGCACTGAATACGCGCCTTTGGATATTCCGGCACTGGTGAACGATACACTTAAAATTGCGCGCACTGATTTTTCACCTGGCGCACTGGACTTTAAAAAAATTGACGTGATAATCGATGCAACGCATGAACTGCCGAGTCCCAAGGGGATTGCTCAACAGATTCAGCAGGTGTTGCTCAATCTATTGAAAAATGCGGCCGATGCGGTGAAAAACAATCCATTGGACAGGCCGCCCAAAATACAGATTCGTCTATTTCACGAGTCCAGGTGGCTCGTTATTGAAATGGAAGATAATGGCCAGGGAATGAATCCGGATTGGACGTCGAGAGTATTTGAGCCCTTTTTTACCACAAAATCAGTCCGGGAGGGGACTGGACTTGGTCTTTCAGTATCGTATTTTATTATTACTGAAAATCACAACGGCAAAATGGAAGTGAAGTCAGAGGAAAACAGGGGAAGCTGTTTTCGTGTGCGACTTCCTCTGGAGGGTAGCTGACATGAAATTAGTTTTTCCGCTGGTGGTGATCTGTACACTGAGCTGTTATCTGTCTGGCGCAAAGGTCACCGCGAATGAGAATAAAACAGTCAGCAACCAAACGGCAGACCCGCGGGTCAGTCTGGCACCCGGATGGTATGTGAATGGAGACCTGTTCGCTCAGTACAATTCGATGGGAGCATTTGCACTGTTTGAAATGACATACAATAAGCCACTGACCGAAAAAATGAATATGGTCTGGTCTCATTTGGAACTGGGATACCACACGGGTGTCAGCCCGACTTCCAGCAGCGTTGGTGTTCACGGGGAATGGATGCCGGCGGCGATCTTCAGACTTCGGCTATTGTACGACTTTAATATTTTTCATGGGGCATATGGTTCATTGGTTGAGGCAGAGAACCCGGATGTGCCTCACGATGAGGATGATATTTCGAAGCCATCTCTTGGCGGCCCTGGCATTGGCCACAGGGTGATGCTCTATCCGGTGCTGCAGATGATGTACAGGGGACTGGCATTGCGCAATCAGAATGAACTGATGTTTTTTGGCGTGCATACCGATTCGCCGTACTGGTTTAACTGGCAAATCGAATCCTTTTCAAAGGCCAGCGATTTTGTATTCACCGAACGTGTGAACGTCATGTACGATCTGCTGGTAAAATACAAATCCAGATATTTATTTGTCGGGCCGTTCTATTCACTGGCGCTGCAAACCGGGGCCAACTACAGGCGTCAACAGGTGGGCATTGACATTTACGCGGAACCGTTTGACAGCGTCGGCAAAAAAGTCATTCCTCATTTCATGCTCATCACTGGGTTCAATCTCGAAGAGACCTATCGAAAACATGAATTCGTTGTCATTGTCAATGTGGGGATCAATGTCGACAAACGCCGGTCACTCTGACCGGATTACCTGCCCGCAGCGTGTAGGGTACATTTTCAGCGTGTAAAAAAAGGCGAAGCCCCAATGGACTCCGCCTTTATTGAATACTTATTTTGTATTTATCGGTCTACCACTCGTTTCCGCCGCCGAAACCACCACGGTTGCCGCCGCGATAACCACCGCCACCGCCGCC
>JAFGWT010000093.1 GCA_016937015.1 Deltaproteobacteria bacterium
CACCTATGAGTGCGTTTTTGTGTTTGAGAACCATTATACGGTTTCTCTTTTCTCGGTCGACGGCCTCCTCATGCTAGTCCGCGAAGGAGGGTGTCGCGAAGAGCTGTTTTCGCAACATGAAAAGCAAAATCCGTCGTCCCCGCAGAGGCGGGGACCCAGAAAATGCACTGTCCGGGTTCCCAATCAAGCAAGTTGGGAATGACTGCTCTGATGAATCGAATAAACATTTTCGCGACACCTAGCTTCGTGGGCATGACGACACATTGACAGTTTCGTTGGAAAGATGGGCTTAGCGCGCGTTCCAGACCCGCTTCTGCCAGCAAACAGTCGCGAATTGCCAGAAACCCCAGAATACTCGACTAATCATACTTGACTTCGAAATCACTCCTGTTCAATACAGCAGCGGCGAAACAACTGGAAACGGTGGGGTGGTTGATTAAAACAGATCGTTCAATTCGTCGTTGCTGGGAGAGTTCTCCGACTTACCTGCAGGCTGAGCCGCCTTGGCATTGTTGCTCCCAGCCGCATTGTTACCGGACTCTCCGCCAATGGACGGGTCATTGCTGAGGCCACCGGAGTGGGATTTACCGGTATATCCGTCGATAACCGACTCCTGGTTATCATCGTAGTCCACACTGGTAACCGCCTGGTCAATTGTGGCCGAAACGGATGAATCCACTTTTCCGGAGGATTTCCCCTTATTGGTGCGCAGTTTGGCCAGATATGTTTCGCTCACTGCAGATGACAGGCGCAGGCCATAAACGCCGAAGAATTTCGAACCATCCAGTACGGCCACATAGGTATCATCATCGCGCCATACAATTTTTAACAGATTTCCCTCGTTGTCCATCACTTCGGTGCCTTTGCAGCCGAGTACCTGCTCCATGCTGCCGGTGAAATCGTCAAGAGTGATGCCGCCCAGCTTGTCGATACGGAACAACCGAACGCGCTTCCAGAATCGATTGTTCATGAAAAACAGATACTCCACATATTTACCGGCATCCCATACCATCATGGACTCATCGTTATTATGGGTGAACTCAACATCGACCATGTGAGACTCGTAACCGGTGGTCTGCCCGTTGAATGCCACATAACTGTTTTTCACTTCGTTAAGTTCTTTATACATCTGGGCACGAATGCGATCCTCCTGAAGCAGATCGCCCTGAACAGCAGCCATCTTCTCATCGTAGGAATCGCGAATTTTTTTCTCAAAAATGGAAAACACCTTTTTAACGGTCATTCCCCACTGCAGCCCCTCCATCAGGTCGGCCACTCCTGCCGTTTTGGGCCAATAGGCGGGGTCACTGGTACCGTTGTCGTTATTCTCCACATCAGCGGCTTTGCCTTTACCTTTTTTACCTTTTTTGGGTTTGGCCTTGCCACCCGCTTTAATCGCCGGCGCGCGCCCGAAATTGGCGCCAGGAACGATGATTTGATTGTCTTCCGCTGAAAGCTGCACATCCTGGTATCCTTCAATCCCCTCGGTTTCTTCCATATCGGGCTCAACGAACTCGCCGCTGGCGGAATTGGGTGAAGTGGGTTCCGGAATCTTTGTGGCGCAACCCGGAGCCACCAGAACGGCGCCCAGAGCGATTACTAAAAGTTTCTGATTCATTCGTTCCTCCTCAATCTATGAGCAAACTGTTGGCACAAAGCGTTGTCAGATAGCATTTCAATTTCGTGTCGCATATTAACACGTCGCATTTCAGAGCCAAGGCCATTTTTGTCTGTTATGTATTTTTATTCCATGTATTTAGACGGGGTAAAAAAATGCATAAATATTTAAATTCACCCGTTTTTTTGCGAAGAAATGACTTTTGAAAAAATCGCGAAACTGCGTTATAGACCCAACTGAGACCACTTGTCCCGGAAAGGCACACATGAAAACATACCCCAAGACCTATGGCCGACGAACCCTTCCGCGCGCTTTGATGGGGCTGGCCGCGTTAAGCATTGGCGTGCTTCTGACCATGGCGGGCGCAGCACAGTCGCAGGACATGTCATCCCTGAAAAGCACCCTGTCTTCGCTCGCTGCAAAGAAACCTGGGAATTCGATTGTCGGCATTTCGGTGATGGATATTATGTCCGGGGAAGCAATTTACACATTGGATGGCAATAAGCTTTTGAATCCGGCTTCGAATACCAAAGTCGTGACAGCCGCTGCCGCATTGAAACTGCTGGGCCCGGAGTTTAAATTCAATACCGAACTATACGGAAAAGTGAGTGCGCGAAATGTACAGGGCCCACTGTACCTCAAAGGATACGCCGACCCGTCTCTCACAACATCCGATTTATGGGCACTGGCCAGGGAACTCAAAGCAGATGGTGTGCGTCGCATCGGAGGTGGCATCATTGTGGATGACAGCTACTTTGACAGCAATAACTGGCCCTACGCCTACGACGAACAGCCTAATGAAGACAATAAATTCCGGACGCCCGTAGGCGCCGTATCCGTGAATCACAACGCCCTGTCCATAGACATCCGTCCTGGCCCCACCGCCATGGTCAAAGCACTGGTTCAAATGGATCCGCCCGAATATGCAGTGGTAGACAATGATACCCTGACCTCGGCCACCGGTGCATATACGCCGCGCATTTCTGCGACCACCTTTGAGGACAGAACCCGGGTTCGGGTGTGGGGACAGATCCCGCTGGGTTCCAGTCCAACCAGATACTATCGCCGCATCGACAATCCCACCCTGTTCACTGGCTACGCACTCAAAGGAATACTCAAGGAGATGGGTATCTCGGTCGGCGGTGACGTCCGTGCGGGCGCCATACCTTCGGGAACACCACTGATTGCCCGCCATGAATCTGAACCCCTCTCCAGCGTCCTCTGGGAAACTGGCAAAATGTCGAACAATTTTGTCACCGAAATGATTTTGAAAACCATTGGCGCGGAGAAATACGAGGGGCCGGGCAGCTGGGAGGCCGCCACAGGCGCAGTCGCCGACCTACTTTCGAGCTGGGGAATAAAAAAGGGCAGCTATACTTATAAAAACGGTTCCGGCCTGTTTTCTGCGAATAAGCTGTCGGCCAGCCAGTTTTGTACCATTTTACGGAAATCGTATCTCGATAGCACCGTTCGCCCGGAATTTCTGACTCAGCTCGCCACCGGCGGTGCTGACGGCACCATCCAGTCCCGATACCAGCACCCGGCGGCTCAGCGATATGTCCGCGCCAAAACCGGAACACTGGATGACGTTTCCGCCCTGTCGGGCTTTGTGATGGACAAAACCGGCACCCGGCCCATCGCTTTTTCAATTTTGGTCAACAACGCGTCGGGGTACGTGTCAGCTGCCCGCAAATACCAGGAAGATATTGTGACCGCGATTGCCCGATTTTTAAACAACTAGCCATTTTGAAGCATTTTTTTTGGATAGCCAAATGATTTCCCGCATCTGACAGGAATGAGATATACTGACTTCAGCTAATGCCTCTGCCTCAAGGCTTGGGCACTACTGTTTGCGAGACGTTTTGCGAGAGGTAAACCCATGATTCGAATACTTTTTTATTTAACCTGCTTACTGGCTTTGGCCGGACTCGGCTGCTCAACCACTGAAGAGGGCCCCACCCAAAAAAACAACTCTGGTGATGCGGATTCCGACACGGACAGTGACGCGGATACCGACACGGACAGCGATGCGGATTCAGATTCAGACAGCGATTCGGATTCGGACGCGGACAGTGACTCGGATTCGGACACCGATTCCGACTCGGATGCAGACAGCGACTCCGATTCGGACACTGATTCCGATTCGGACACGGACAGCGACTCCGATTCGGACACTGATTCTGACACAGACACGGACAGTGACTCCGATTCGGACACCGATTCCGATTCGGATACGGACAGCGACTCCGATTCGGACGCCGATTCTGACAGTGATGCCGATCCCTACGAGATTGATACCGAAGCGTGTGACAACCTGATGGAGATTACGGTCCGGGATTTCGATGAAAGTCATCCCGACATGGAGATGGAACATGATGGCTGGGGGCCGGTGGGCGGTGTTCTCGATACGGATTTAGGGTCCGATCAGAAACCGGTGATGGTGAATCCCATGGGCAGTTTTACCTGGCAGTCCGAGCCGGACGAAAATGGTCTGCTGGTGAAAAACTGCTGGGACGCGGGACCTGGAACCGAGGAGGAATGTTACATGGGAGACTATCCCATGTTTGATGGTGAAGAGGCGTTCGAAGACTGGTACAACGATACGCCGGCAAATCAGCGGTTCGAGAAGCAGATCGTCATGGATGAGGACCCGACCAATCCAGGGGTGTACATTTACGACACCACCGAGTTTTTCCCGCTTTCCAATGACGAAGGGTTTGGTATCACACCAGCCGATGCGCAACCCCAAAGAAACTTTTTATTCACCACCGAAATTCATCTGAAGTTCACATACGAAGCCGGTCAGCGCTTCACGTTCCGGGGTGATGACGACCTGTGGATTTTTGTTAATCGAAAACTCGCCCTGGATTTAGGCGGCCTTCATCTGCCAGCGGAAGGAACCATCGATTTCGACGTTCAGGCAGAGGATTTGGGGATAACGCCAGGGCGAATGTACAGTATGGATATTTTCCATGCGGAACGACACACCGCCCAATCCAATTTCCGTATCGAAACCAATATCAGCTGCTTCATCCCCATTATTCTCGAATAAGTACCCGCCCCCGTATCCGTCTGCAGCGGCGACCATCACTAACCGAACCTACCGTCTCGCCATAAAAAAATGATTCATTTGTGTATCCGCTGGTGTCAATTCATACATTATTGTATGTTGCACCCCCATGAATATGGTTTAGACACATGGCACCATTTGTGCATCATGCGTTGGGGTAAATCGACCCTGGTGTAAATTGGCCGGGCAGAAAACAAAAAAAATGCCAAAAACCAAAAGAACCCATTTTCAACTGCTTTGCGATATTGGAGAGCTGGCCCATCTACTGTCGGACACCTCCGATATTGGTATGTTTCTCGAACAGTCCGTGGATCTGGTTGCCCGCCATCTGCACGCGGATGTATGCTCCATCTACCTGTTCGATAATCGGGAAAACGCCCTTGTGCTAAAGGCCACGCACGGTCTAAATCGCAACGCGGTTGACGTGGTGAAGCTGAGAATCGGCGAAGGTCTGGTAGGCATCTCATTTGAAGCCTTTGCGGTAATTAATGACGGCAATGCTCAGGATAATCCAAATTTCAAATATTTTGCAGAAGCAGATGAAGACAGATTTCATTCATTTATATGTGTCCCCATTCGACGCGGCGTGGAAAAAATCGGTGCACTGGTGGTACAGCACAGCGAACGCAGCTGGTTTCACGACGATGATGTCCGGGCACTGAAGGCTGCCGCATCTCAGCTGGCGGGGTCACTGGAAGATATCCGGCTACTCATTGAAGTGGGCAGTTCACAAAGCGACAGTGCGGATGAGGAGGCCGAGTCGGAACGTACACCGCTGTGCGCCGGCGCTCTTGTTAAAGGGACAAGCGCCTCAGTGGGGTATGCATATGGCGACGCATCTGTGATGAAAAAATCCCGCAGCATGTTGCTGCGCCGAAACACCGCCAGCGACTCCACCGCTACCAAAGCGGACTTTGAAATTGCGTTGGAACTGACCACCCGAGAACTTCAGGCACTTCAGGAGGGATTCGCCAAGCGCTTGCCGGAAAGCGCGTCCCTGATTTTCACGGCGCATTTTATGATCTTGAAAGACCGCAGCTTTACTGGCCGGATGGCTGCCCTGATGGACGAAGGTACGGCACCAATTGAGGCAGTGAAAGCGGTCGCCCTCGACTACATATCCGTTTTTATGGAAAGTCCGCACGCGTACATGCAGGAGAAGGCCCTGGACGTTGAAGACCTGGCGCTGCGCATTCTGTCACACATGCTCGATGAGACAGGGGACGATATTCGACCCAGAAAAATATTCATCGCATCAGAGCTCTACCCTTCCGATGTCCTGAAACTGGCTTCCGGGGAAGTGCCTGGTATCGTACTTGTGGGTGGTGGAATCGCATCCCACGTTGCCATCCTGTGCCGGTCCCTGCAGATACCATTGGTGTTTGCCGACGAGCCCGGGCTGCTGGAGCTGCCGGCGCGAACACCGGTACTGCTGGACGCCGACGTGGGCAATGTCTATGTCAATCCGTCGCCTGATACCGTGGCCCTCTTTGAGAGAAAGCAAAAAGCGCACGAGAGCATCAGCGCCAAATCGGCCTGGATGTCCGACAAAACCTACACCGCCGATGGGGACAATGTCACGCTATGGGCCAATATCAATCTGCTCAGTGAAATTTCCCTGGCCACCACGCTGAAAGCAGAGGGCATCGGCCTTTATCGAACGGAATTTCCATTTCTGATTCGCAGCACTTTTCCATCTGAGGCCGAGCAATATGTCATTTACAAACGCCTGTTCGACAGCATGCCGGACCAGACAGTCACCATTCGAACCCTGGATGCCGGCGGAGACAAAGCCCTGGCGTACTCGGACGTGCAGACCGAAGAAAATCCCGAACTGGGCCTGCGTTCAATTCGCTTTCTGCTTAAGCACCGGGAGGTATTCGAAAATCAGGTACGGGCAATCCTGAGAGCGGCGGCAGGCAGAGCAGGCGCCAGGTTGATGTTTCCGCTCATTTCGTCAGTTGATGAGCTGCGGGACGCCAGACAAATGGTCAACGAGTGTATGGCTGCACTGGACGCGGAAGGCGCCGAGTTCAATCGGCACATGAAAATTGGCATGATGGTTGAGTTGCCGGCTGTGCTCGAAATTCTCGATGTATTTGCCAAAGAGGTTGATTTCTTCTCAGTGGGGACCAACGATTTTGTCCAATACATGCTGGCTGCAGATCGCACCAGTAAACTGGTAGCCGAGTATTACAACATGCATCATCCGTCGGTGCTGCGCGGCCTGAACCGTATCGCCAAAGCCGCGTCAGAAGCGCAGATACCGGTATCCATCTGTGGCGAAATGGCCCGTCATGTGCAGTATTTGCCGTTTCTGATTGGCATAGGTGTCCGTCAATTGAGTGTGGATCCCCAGTTTTTACCGGATGTCCAAAAGGCGCTGGCGCACATCGATACCGGGGATGCGCGTCTCCATGCCAATCGTCTGCTAACGATGGGGTCGCTCGCCGACATTGGTGCTGACATCTCGCAAACGGCCGACATACTGTTCACGCTGATGAATGCGGACGCCGCGGCGGAAGCGGCATCGCTGTGATACGGTCCCACCGAATGTGCAGATAATCACTTGCCATCCGGGTTGGCCGCCATTACAACACCCCCATGACTACGACGGACAACTCAAAAAAATATCTTAAAACCAGAATACAGCGCGTTGAAACGGTTGCCCCCGGGTACTCGCTGCTGTCCTTTGAATGCACCCCTCCCCTGACCGGAATTCCGGGCCAGTTTGTAATGATTCGCGGCGCATGGGGTGCCAGTCCTGTGTTGCCCCGTGCCTTTTCAATAGTTCAGGCCGGCAACATTGGTCAGGTGCTTGTGCGCGATGTGGGGCCGGGGACATCGTTGCTATGCAATATGCATTCGGGAGACGAACTCGCCGTGTTGGGGCCACTGGGCAACGGTTTCGTGGAACCGAAATCCACAAAAGCAGTGCTGGTTGCGGGCGGCGTCGGCGTGGCACCGCTTGTATTCCTGGCAGAAAAGCTGGCGGAACGCGACGTCCCGGTGACTTTTCTTTACGGCGCTCGCACTGAAAACGATTTACCCCTCAAAGAGCGTATCGAAAACTGTGCAAACCTGATTATCACCACCGAAGATGGTTCCATTGGCACCAAAGGGCGGGTCACCATACCGCTCAAGGAGACGCTGCAGGACCAGAATTGTGTAGTGTATTCGTGCGGTCCCAACCTCATGCTGGAAGCAGTTGGCAAAATCTGCGCAGCGGCCGGGGTCGAATGTCAGGTGGCGCTGGAGTCGCCCATGGCGTGCGGAATGGGGACATGCAAAGGATGTGCGGTGGTACGTCCAGATGGTTCCTTCACCTACGTGTGTACCGATGGTCCGGTTTTTGTGGCGGCAACAATTTACGGAGGTGAAAAGTGAGTGACATATTAAAAACCACACTTGGCCCCCTGGTCCTGAAAAATCCGGTCATGGTGGCCTCCGGCACCTTTGGATACGGCCTTGAGTACAGCGACATCATGGATATTTCGGCCATTGGTGGCATCAGTGTCAAAGGCATCTCCCTTTCGCCCCGACCTGGCAATCCGCCCCCCAGAATGTGTGAAACCCCATCGGGCATGCTCAACTCCATAGGGCTTGCCAACGTGGGATTCGATGTATTTGTAACGGAAATGATGCCGAAGCTGCGCGCTGCCGGCGCAACAGTCATTGCCAATGCTTACGGCACCAGTGCCAGCGATTTCGCAGAGCTGTGCCGAAAATTCGATGACGTGGAAGGTATCGCCGCCATAGAAGTCAATATTTCCTGCCCCAATGTAAAATCCGGCGGCATCCATTTTGGCGTGTCCGGAAAACCGGCTGCCGAAGTTACCGCTGCGGTGCGCCAGGCCACTCGGTTACCGGTAATGGTCAAGCTGTCGCCGGAAGCGCGTGATCTTAAAGAAGTGGCGCGTGCGGTGGAGGAGGCAGGCGCGGACAGTGTGTCTCTTATTAATACCTTTAGGGGGATGTCTATTGACGTCAACACCCGCCGCCCCAGATTGGGGGTGGGATTTGGCGGTCTTTCCGGTCCGGCAATACGTCCACTGGCAGTCAGAATGGTGTACGACGTGGCGCAGGTGGTTCGCATTCCGATTGTTGGAATGGGCGGAATCACCTGTCTAAGAGATGCGCTTGAATTCTTTCTTGCTGGCGCCAGCGCTGTTCAGGTGGGCACAGCCAACTTTTCAAATCCCACCGTGGCCGTCGAAATCATTAACGATCTCAGAGAATATTGCACTAATAGGAACATCCGGCCAGCGGATCTGGTTGGCAAGGTAGAGATGGGATAGGCATCGTCATGGGGATAAAAGTCTACTGTTACAGCGGGTGTGGCACATGCAAAAAGGCACTGAAATACCTGGACAGTAAAGGGGTGGCCTACCAACTGATACCCATTCGGGAGACCCCACCATCCAAATCGGAGTTAAGGCAGATGCTAAAGTATCTGGACGGGGACCTGAAGAAGCTGTTTAATACATCCAGCAAGGACTACCGCGAGGGTGGTTTTAAAGAAACAATAACCAAAATATCTGAAAAAGATGCATTTGAAGCGCTCTCCAGCAACGGTAATCTTATAAAGCGCCCTTTTATTTTAAATGATACATTCGGGATTGTTGGATTCAAAGAAGACTTATGGGACGCCATTTTTCAGAGATTTAATTCGTAATTCAGTTCTGTTTTTCAAAAAAAATACATATCGAAAACGATGCATCATTGCACTTTAAATGATGATGTGTAATTAGTCACCTGCAACCGGACAGCAACAATGATGCTGTCAATATTAAACAGACATGGAATTTTTAAGGATATATGGCCCATAATTTCCCAAAATCCCATCATAAATGTTGTAATATGGATTGCTCTGAATTTGGAATTCTTTATACTCGCGACTCGCTTTTTTTGGGTGGGGCAACAGCAAAGAGGTGTTAAATGAAAAGACTCGACGAAACACTGGATATTCGAGAAATCAGTCTCCATCGAAAAGACGACTGTAAATTCTACGACAAATGCCTTAATGAGGCGTCTGCCAAAAGATGGCGTTCCTTCTCCTGTCTGGACTGCCGAAAGTTTGAGAAAAAAGTTCAGATCACCCCCCGACTGCGCAAAGCCAGTAATCTGGTCTGGTAGGGTTCGTCCATGGCGTCGACCAAATTTTTCTTCCTTGGTTTCGAAGTGGACGACGAACTTGAATCGCGCCTTTCTAACTGTGGCAAGTCCGATAAATCTTTTCTTGAACAGCCGCAATATCTCGAACGGATCACCCTCTCAGATGGTACGCTGCTGGGCCGACGTCTGGACGCGGAAGGCATTTCAGTCTCAAGCGTGGAAGACAGTGTCCGAAATGTGGCCAGTCTGATTCGACGTGTGGCACCCGGCTGGAGCAAATCTCCAAGCCACGCGGTGCTGAAGGCACTGGAAGAAGAGATCACCCACAGTGATGTCGTCATCAGCTACTGATTTTATTCGAATTCCATCTTCGTATCGTCCGGGAAAACCAATGCGTCGGGCCGATTCTCTATGCCCGCCGTCCCGCAACAGCAACCTCCAGCATCGGCGCGGACTCTGTGTTCACCCGACAGTATTTATTATAGATTTATGACATCGAAAAAAACCGTTTACATTTTATGTGGCACGACCGCGAATCTGGAACGAAGACTGGCCGGTCTGACCATCGGCGAACGACTGTTACTGGCACTCTCGTACGGCGGCATGAACGAGGCCGTTTTTCTTGGCGATGGCCCAAGGCCTCAGAGCAGCCGGGCATCCATCGCGACCCGAGAGGCATCTGATGACGATTTCACTCAGAGTGATAACGGAGTGGTCCTGCCCAGCGATCTGGTCTTTGACCGCGGACTGCTCCAGGATATAGCTGCGATACCGGCCCAATTGCCTATCCAGACCGTTTCCCTTGCCGAACTCCATGGTGCGGCGACCGATGTTGACAGACTGATTGAAAAGCTCGGACATGGCACTGCCACCACCGGTAAAAATTTTGCCATTCGTGTCACCGATGCGGCATCCGCAAAACAGGCTCAACGGGCACTGTTTTTGTCCCTGATAAAACCCATCGATGGGGTCATCTCAAAAAAAATCAATCGAAAGGTCTCACTCTCCATTACACGACTTCTCATTCATACGCCAGTCAGCCCCAACGGACTGACCGTGGCCATTATGATGCTGGGAGTCCTGTCGGGTGTCGCGGCCTATTTTGCCGAACACTGGTGGTCACTCATCATCGCGGGCGCTCTGTTTCAAACCCAGTCCATGCTCGACGGATGCGACGGCGAAATCGCCCGTCTGAAGTATCAATTCTCCACCAGAGGGCAATGGCTCGACAGTATTGGCGATGATATCACCAATTACGTATTCTGCCTGGGGCTTTCATTGGGCCAGGCCAGAGTACTGGGTTGGGACTGGCTTTTCCATGTGGGCATCGGCGTATTCGCTGTGCAATGGTACGCCTCAATTCTTATGTACCAGCGCATCTACAAAATGAAAACCGGAGACCTGCTGGCCATTCCCAACATGGTGTCTTCCGGCGAACCCAAAGGCAAAATGGGCGCCATTGTTCGCGTTATTCACACCATGACCAAACGGGATTTCTTTGTTTTCGTCACATCAATCCTTGCTGCAATTCAATTACCACTGGTATCGTTTTTCCTAATTGCAGCCGGCTCGTTCATAATGGCGCCGTCGCTGACACTGAACGAAATTCGAATCCGCAAAGCCATCCGGGCGGGCGAACTGAATATTCCGCTGTAGAAAATTGGGCGGTGAACAGAGCAATGAACGCGCACACCATATACGTTCATCTTCCCTTTTGCAAAAGCCGCTGCATTTACTGTGATTTTACCTCGAACGTCGTATCGCCACTGCCCGTTCACGAGGTAACGCAGCAGGTTGTATCCGAGTTACAGATCCGCAGACAGGTCCTTCAGATAATGTCCCAGCCAGTCGCCATATACGTGGGAGGCGGCACCCCATCGCTCTGGCCTGCTGACAAAGTAGCGCAAATCATCGCCGAATGCGTAAATGGCGAGTCACCATCGGCTATTGAAATCACTGTGGAATTGAATCCCGGCGATGTGGACCGGCACTGGATTAAAAGCGTAATCAAGGCGGGTGTTAACCGCTTTTCGCTCGGGGTGCAGGGCATGACCGACAGTAGACTGAAATGGCTTGGTCGCCGCCACTCGGTTGCGGATGCCCAACGTGCGGTGCATGTGCTTCGGGACGCGGGCGCCCATAACATCAGCGCGGACTTTATTTATGCCACCCCCAATCAGACCGAAGCAGACATGCGACACGAACTGGACGACCTCTGTGCGATGGGCCCGGACCATATTTCGGCTTATGAGCTGACGATTGCAGAAGGGACGCCGCTAGCCAAAATGAAGCTGCCCGGAATTGATCACGATACCCGGGCATCCCTGTGGCAACAGGTGGGCGCGCATCTGGCCCAGCAGGGATTTGAACGATATGAAGTTTCCAACTACGCAAAAGATAACAAACGCAGTCGACACAACAGTCACTACTGGCGGGGGGGCATGTACCTGGGGGTCGGCTCCGGCGCGCACGGTTTTATCATCAACAACGGCAACCGGATACGCTACAGCAACGGCGCCACGCTGCAAACATGGCTGGCTGCGGACATCAGGACTGATGACATCGAACACAATCCTTTTATCGGAGACGGTTTTGCTGAAACGCTCAGCAATCTGGATTTCGCCCGTGAACTCGTCATGCTGGGATTGCGCAGTACAGAGGGCATCAACGCCAGTCAGTTGAACTCACTGCTAAAAGACAATTACACATTCATGGGTCAAATCACCCAGCTCGAAAATGAGGGTTGGGTACAATTGCAAAACAATCGATACGTCCCTTCCCCTGACGCCATGCAGCTGGCCGACGAACTCGCCCTCCGCTTTTTTTAAACTGCCCCAAAAGTGTCTTTTTCGCAATTCTGTCTGCAATGCGGTGCAATGCGGAAAAAGACGGTTAACTTGTTTGCCACAAAGCAAATCAACACGGAGGGGTGCATAATGAAATACAAACAATTGGGCAATACTGGCGTTCTGGTTTCGGAACTGTGTCTTGGGGCCATGACCTTTGGCGGTCGCGGGTACTGGAAAGCCGTGGGTGAGCAGCCACAGGAATTGGTGAATGCAATCATAAAGGAATCCGTTGACCAGGGGATTAACTTTATCGACACCGCCAATGCCTATTCGGAGGGATTAAGCGAAATCATGCTGGGCAAGGCACTCAACGATCTGGGGATTCATCGACAGGAAGTGGTGATTGCCACCAAGCTGCGGATACGCATGGGCCCGGGGGCGAATCAGGTGGGATTGTCGCGGCTGCACATTATGGATTCGGTCAGCGACAGCCTGAAGCGAATGAACATAGATCATATCGACCTGCTCTACATTCACGGCGTGGATTCCGTCACACCACTGGAGGAAACCATGCGAGGGCTTGAAGATGTGGTGCGCAGCGGAAAAGTTCGCTACATTGGCATTAGCAATCATCCCGCCTGGATGGTCACCAAAGCCAACGGCATTGCAGACAAAATGGGCTGGACCAAATTTGTTGCGCTACAGAATTATTACAGCATTGGGGGCAGAGATATCGAACGGGAAATTGTGCCCATGGCGCAAAGTGAAGGACTGGCGCTGCTGCCGTGGAGTCCGCTGGCCGGGGGATTCATGTCCGGCAAATTCACCCGAAAAAACGAAACCGCCGGTGACAGCAGACGGGATAATTTTGACTTCCCCCCCATTAACAAAGACAAAGCGTACGACATTATTGACGTGCTGGTTCAAATTGGTAATGCCCACAATGTATCCGCCGCCCGGGTGGCCCTGGCCTGGATGCTGGCCAAACCGTTTGTAACCAGCATTATTATTGGCGCCAAAAAAATGGACCAGCTTAAAGACAACATTGCCGCAACCCAGTTGACGCTCTCGCCGGAAGAACTAAGTCAACTCGACGACATCTCTGCATTGACACCGGAATACCCTGGCTGGATGCTGGCCATGCAGTCACAGGGACGCATTATTGGAGAGTAACGTCGCTAACTGCTTCGTTCTGTCTGTAACGAATCAGTATTTGCCTTCACGCAGGCGGGACTCGGGAACGTCGGCGGCGTAGGGATAGCCAAGATTTTCCCAGTAGCCCAGATGCTGAGCATCGGTCAATTCAATGCGGTAAATATACTTGGCGTTCTTGTAACCCAGTTTTCGGGGCATGATTAACCTCAAAGGGAATCCGTGGTCGAGGGGCAAAGTGCTGTCGCCAACGCCATAGGCCATCATCGATTTGGGTTCAAGCGCTTCATCGAGGGTGCTGGATTCGGTATATATATCGCCCTGACAGTGATAGGTCACATGAGTGGCGGATTTGAGCGGCGTTACCAAATCGAGCAATGATTTTATGGACACCCCTACCCAGGGTACATCGTACACGGACCAGCCCGTCACGCAGTGAAAATCGGTCTTCTGCTTTTGGGTGGTCATCTTCAGCAAATCAGCAAATGACAATGTCACCGGGGTTTCCACCAGACCATCAACAGTAAGAGACCAGTTGGCAATGGTATTGGCCACATCCTGTTCGTCCACCGTGAAAATCACAAACTCATCGAGCAGTTCATGTCCCTCCCCTGGTGAAAATGCAAACCCACCTTTGCTGGTATCCGTTGCCGAATCTGCATCAGTGTCCGCACGCAACAATGTATCACCTGAATCGAACCCATCCGAATCATCATCATACCCGCCCCCTTCAAGGCACGCGGTAATGATGGGACTCGCCAGACTAATCATCGTAGCTTTGCCAAACCACTCCAGTACAGTTCGCCGACCAATGGTCTGCTGCGCAATACTGCCGTCTTTGTTTGTTTTCTTTGGTGTGGTCATTAATCGCTCATTTCATCTGTTGTCTGTATCAATATAACAACTGAAAATTCGAATGCACCTGTGTCGCGCTTGCTCGCCCGCGCCGTTCAATGGGCATCAATCCCCCAGATCATTAACAGATTGTGTTCGAGCACGCGCAGTATTTCGTCCATGTATTCGCGCACCGCGTTGATGCTGCCGGGCAATGCATACACCTGAGTTTCATCGATGACGCCGGCTACAGAACGACTGATGAGCGCCTGGGGCAGCGTGGCGCCATGCTTCATGCGAATAAAATCCATGATGCCCGGGATCTCTTTGTGAAAAAGCGAAATCAGTGTTTCAGGGGTAATATCCCGCTTACCAATACCGGTGCCGCCGGTGGTGATGATTATGTCCACATGGCGCGCCACTGCGTCGATAATTTTATATCGCAGTTCGGTGGCGTCATCACCAATCAACACGGTCTCCACCTGCAGATGCCAAGGGGTGTTAACGAAATGTGCATTAAGCATCTCCACAATCAACGGACCGCTGCGGTCCGCAAAATCGCCCCGACTGGCCCGGTCACTCAACGTTATCACCAACGCTTTTAAGGGACGCGACACATGAAATACAGAATCCCCTGGTTTTGCAATGCCCGGCGTCAACACTCTGCAAAACAGACCATATGTGGGCATAATGCATTTACCCGCTTCGGCAAAAATAGCACAGCCATTGTCATGACAGGTTTTGCCTATCTGAGTCACTTCAACCGCCGCGCTGCCCAGCATCAGCGTGTCCCCAATAGCTATCGTTGAAAAATCCAGTTCCTCCGTTGTCACATTTTCACCAAATGCGCCAGGGGTGAGCGGCCGACCCAGTTCCGCTTCAAACGCCCGTATCCGTTCGTTGGGCAACAAACTGATTTGGCGATGCCAGTTACCCGCGTGGACATCGCCTGCAATGCCTGTCGCCGAAATGGTAACATCTGAGACCGCCTGTTTGGCAGTGCCTTTTTGGTTCGACACATTAAGTGATATGATCCGCCCCATATTAATCCTGGTTTACCTGCAACTTGGTTTTTTCGATCAGTTCAATCTGTTCAATGACCATCGATTTGTCCACCGCCTTGCACATGTCGTATACAGTCAACAGTGCAGTGCTTACTGCTGTCAGCGCCTCCATCTCCACCCCGGTCTGGCCCACACACCGAACCGTTGCGGTGACTGTGACACCCTCATCGGTCAACCTCGCATTCACATCCACATGAGTGAGCGGCAGGGGATGGCACA
The DNA here is from genome assembly GCA_016937015.1 of Deltaproteobacteria bacterium. Lineage (GTDB taxonomy): Bacteria > Myxococcota_A > Polyangia > JAAYKL01 > JAAYKL01 > JAFGXQ01. The sequence goes on from JAFGWT010000093.1 coordinate 15,862, forward strand.
AGGGTATCAGCTCCGACGTTCGCTTGGCTGCCATCACACCGGCCAGTTCCGCAGTCACACACACGTTCCCTTTTTTAGTTCGATTTTGTTTAATCTGCGCGCGCGCATCTTCACAGAGCAAAATGCGTCCCGACGCGGCGGCTGTTCGCATGGTGCGGTTCTTTGCGCTGACGTCCACCATTTTTGGTTGATTCTGTTCGTTTATATGTGAGAGTCTGTTTTGCATTCAACCTCCAGTCCAATAAAACGGATGCGCGTTCCATTACCCCATGCGGGTATGACAAAAGAGCAAATACCAGGACTCAACAATCGGGTTTCATTCCACAACCCTGGTTCGAAATATATAACAACGAATTGGGCAATAGTCCCGGGAGTTCTGGTCCTGTTGGCGCTGTTTCCACATCCGCCCCAGCATCCTATCCCAATATGCGGATTCCATATCCGCTGCCGCCACACTCTAATTTGTGCGGCGTCCCCAATATCAATCCCCAATATCAATGGTTTATCTTCAGGCATAAAGCCCACCCATGCATGTCGGGAGCCCGGTTGCCCGTGCCATCCTTCATATTGCCTCCAACATGCAAAGCATGATACAAGGCGACAAACATCACAATATTCTGATGGGAAAAGAGGTACCATGACGATCACTGTAAAACTGTTTACAACGCATTGTGTGCTCACGCTGTTGCTTTGGGGATGCAACCTGCTGTCTTCGGGTGAGGACACGCCCGCGCCGACTCCCGAAAAACCCACAACGACAGATACGATGTCCAAGGATACGGCAGCGACGGACACCAGTCCAGCAGCCGATACCACATCCACAGACGCCAATGCGATAGACACTGCACCCAAACTGAACCTGACATTTCCCGCACTGGATCCATCCATTGGCCAGGAGCTTAACAAGCCGGAGAAAATGAAGTCCGTGAAACTCTACAATGACGGGATGAAATTCTTCAGGGAAGAAAATTATCAGGACGCTTTGGAAATGCTGCAGGCTGCCATACAAACCAACCCCAGCAATCTTCTGTTTAGAAAAGATGCCGCCTGCACCCTGGTTAAATTGAACGAACTGGACGCGGCGGCCTCACTTTTCAGGGAAATGACTGTCACCGACGACTGTCCCCGCTGCTACGTATCGCTCGCAGATGCATGGGAAGATAAATGTTTTGCGCAAATAAAAAAGGAAATTCGCTTCAAATCGCTTCTTAAGCCCGCCTTTGAGGAGGTGAAAAAGGATTTGGCGGAATCCGATTGGGTCACTATCGTCCCATGGCGGGAAAGGGCGTTTAAACTGAACTTCAGTAAGCTGCCGGCCAAATCAGATGATGGTCGCAATCTCGCGTTGCTGCGACCAAAGTATGAAAACGCGGATCACCGATATCCCAGAGTCTTTTTCCAGGTGATTGATGTTGAGACGGACATCGTGAAAAGCAGTCAACTCATCGCCACACCGGATGAAATTAAAAGTCTCGAAAATTTTGAAAAGGTTGAGATCATTCGCGAAAGAGTGGAGAAACGAATCAGAGACGGCCACAAAATGATGCTGGGCTGGAAATGGACCACAATACCAAGGTCAGAAATTCCGCCCCAATACCGGGAAATTAAAATCTATCCCTGAATGCCGCGCCAATGGGGATAGACCTGCAAACGCTGGATGTCGTTTTCACCTGCCAAAAATTGAGACCGTACCTGTAGAGCTGTGATATAAATGCTGCTTGACATTACATAATTACAAGGAAGGAAAAAAGCGATGACGCGATGCATACTTATGCTGCTTACGGTCTTACTTGCGCTGGGAGGACCAGGATGCAACACCGTGGATGATGCAAACAACACGGCAGAAAACCAAAGCACTGATGACACGGACACTGCACTGCCAAAGCTGGATAGTAACGAAGCTGCGGATGCAGATACAGACACGGACGCAGATTCAGATTCCGCCCCGGATGCAGATACGGATTCGGACACAGATTCAGACAGCGACACGGACGCGAATACCGAGAGTGACACAGACACGAATTCAGACTCGGATTCAGATGGCGATACCGATAGTGACACAGACACGGATTCAGACTTGGATACGGATGGCGATACCGATAGTGACACAGACACGGATTCAGACTCGGATTCAGATGGCGATACCGATAGTGACATAGACACGGATTCAGACTCGGATACGGATAGTGACACGGACACGGATTCAGACAGCGACACGGAAAACGATGTGCTTCCCGACCCGGACTGCACCAAAGGCACATTTGCTGAGAGTGTGACAATCAAATCCCAGGCAGATGTGGACGCCCTGTTCGGATACACCGAAGTAGACGGTTACGTGTATATTAACGATGTGGATTCACTGGCCAGTCTTAAGTGCCTCACCTCTGTCACCAAAGATCTGAATATCGGCCGCACCAGACTTTCGGATTTGAGTGAACTGACGCATCTCACCGCGCTTGGGGAATACCTGACCATCGAGAACAACAGCAATCTTTCATCTCTCGCATTCCCGGCCACAATTACCCGCGCCCCAAAAACGATACGTATTTCGTACAACCCGAAACTTCAGGACATTGACCTATCGTTTCTCTCAAATATCATCGAATTACTCGTTCGCTCCAATGCGTCTCTTGTGGAACTCAATCTCGACAGTCTGATTGCAGTGGACGGCGAAAGCTGGGCGGGCATCGAAATTGACAGCAATCCGATACTGGAGACGATTTCGCTGCAAAATCTGGAAACCGTCACCGACATGCTACGGGTATCGTACAATCCGATGATTACCTCGCTCACGCTGCCGTCCCTCCAATACGCCGGCTGGATTTACATCATGGAAAATGAAAAACTAACCCGGTTTTCAACGTCGGCGCCTCAAATGGGGAATCTCGAATTTTACGATACCCCCATTGCGGAATTCGATGTCATCCGTCTGGAAACCATTACAGACCAGTTGAATATCGCCTATTTTACTGCAACCGAGGTGGACATGAGCACGCTTGAAACCGTGGGCGGTCATGCACGGTTTTACGTGAATAAGCTGCTGGAGACCCTGGACATCAGCCGCCTGACCAGCGTCGGAGGCGAACTGGCCATTTGGGGAAATGACGTTTTATCGTGTGATCTTGATGCGTTACAAACACAAGTAACCGTCGGCGACATCTGGGATGTCTGTGCCAATATTTCGGGCGGGACCTGCGGCCCCGATGATTGCCCCTGACCCCCACCGCAAGAATATTTTTCTGTCGGTTTTATTTTGATAGCATGTGATTCCTGTCTAATATATGTCCATTCACAAATGGTATCCAACCCAACTTTCCGAAGCCATTGTGCTGAAAAGGAGACGCATGAGTGACCTTCCGATAATTCACAAAACCAAACTCAATAAAGACCAGACCTACTTTGTACATGCCCCGGATCTGGAGAAACTGCTGTCCCGCTGTGCGGTTTATAATCAGCTCTGCCTCAATTTCAGCGATGACCCCAGCCAGTACAAGTCCAACTACGACCGTTTTATCAAACAGGAAGGAAAAATGGTCATTCTATCGGTCCGTTACACCCCGCCACCGGATGATGCCCCAGAGGCCGACGCCCAACCGGCAGACAGTCATCCCTATCGACTGACAGTGTATGCGACGGTGAAAGCGCTCAGGGAAGATTTAATTGAGCAGTTTGAAATCGATCACTTCGCCACCCTGCTGGAGTGGCTCAACGAACCCCGGGATCGCATCTGGCTGCAATCACCACACGCCATCCAGTTTTTAATTGATGTGGAAAAAGAAGAGGTTGAAGTCGCCTATGACATCGATTTTGACAGCTACGCCCGTCACAATCACAAGCACAAATTCCGAACCGACATAAGGCGACACTGAACAAACTATCGCTAATTATTCCAGGTATCTATCCTGTGATTGAAATCCCATTGCTTCCATCATTGCCACTATCATTTTCCTACTATTTTCCCCTTGAACAGAATGACTTCGACACTTAATATATCGACAATACTAACCCATTCAGTTTCAATATTTTTTGCCTCTTCACCAAAATCTGTTGGTGAATTCCGGTTCGGGTAGCTTTTCGAGCGTATGATATAAGGCGATTTCCGCTGTTCTGAAGCTTCGAAAACCGTATGCTTTTCTGATGGTCAGTTTTGATTTATTGTTCATTCCTTCAACTGCCCCCTGATTTATCTCGCCTCGGGCCTTGAACCAGTTGAGGATAAGAGGCTTGTGCTTTCTAATCGACTTGGCGACTTTTTTCATCGGTTCGATTTTTGAGCGCATGGTTTTGGTGCACCAGTTGTCCAGGAATTTCTCCGCCCATCCATGGTGGATGTATTTCCAAAACTGCTGAAAGTCCTCCTTTAGAACGTAGGCTCGTATTGACTTCAAATTATACTGCAACAGGTCCGCCAGTTTCGCATCCTGCCAGACGGTGAGTTTTGCCGGGCGCTTCAGAAACAACCATCTGGAGTTTTTCAGAATTGGCTCCCTGTCTTCGGCGTGAAGCTTCTTCGCTTCTGTAGCCCGCACTTCATCAATAGCCTTGTTCATATTGGCCACTATATGAAATCGATCGAGTACATGCAGGGCGCTGCCTGCCTTGAATGCAATCACTTTCAGGTAGGCTTTCCACATGTCAGAAGCGACAAACTTCAGTTGTTCTGTGCGCTCTTTTCCAAACCAGCGGAAAAATTTCAGAAGCGTTTTGGTGGTTCGATTCTCGCCAACCCACAGCAACCGTCGAGCTCCGGCGTCGATTTGGTAAACAACTGTCAGATACTTGTGGCGGCGCTGCCATGCTATTTCATCAACGCCGATTGCCGTGACCATTTCATGCTTCACATGCCGTCGTCCCCATTCAACCGCCATTTCCACTGCGTTAAAAACGGTAGACCATGATGTTTTGAACATTCTCGCTGTGTCCGACCAGCTCAGCATTGTTGCCCATTGTGAAAGAAACCAGTTATACATATCAGTGGTCGGAGATTTTCCCTCGGCCCACGGTACCCGTTCCACTTTCACGCCACATCTGGAACAATCCACACGGCGCATCGTGTAAACGAAAACGACGGCCACACCCCAGAACGGAATAAAATCAAAACGACGTGGTCTCGGCTGATGGTCATACACTGGTCCTTTGCTGCCGCAAATCGAGCACTCTGGACGTCCGTTTTTCCTTGGAAGAATTTCTATCTCCAAAGTACAATCGTCGGGCTCGCCGACAAGCTGACACTTCCCGTAAACAAAAGAACTGTACTTTATTAAAAAATTGAGAATAGTTTGAATTTGCATCCTGTGTTTGCCTGTTTGCTTTGTTTTGTTGTCGCAAACTCAGCTTTGCAGACTCGCTGCCAGGATGCATCTTTTCAGCTTTTCTCATCCATCCCCCGCGGATTCGAGACACCTCGATTGGTCGTCGGTTCCACACCACGGCGGATTCTCTCGATACTTTTTGTTATGAATTGAGTCAGTTCAGGCTATTATCGACCCACAGATTCTTCTGAAGAGCCAAAAGCGGAAAGGTACAAAATACACCTGGTGGCATTGGCAAAGGTTTGTATAGAAACCAAATCAGAACATGTATGAGCGATAACTGGGAAAG
>JAFGWT010000094.1 GCA_016937015.1 Deltaproteobacteria bacterium
AAAGACTGATGTCTTTTTGTATCCGTCCTGTGAACACGCGCGCGAGAAAATTTTTTTGATGGTGTAGATTCATGCCCGAAATGGAGGTGTGACAATGAAAAAATATAAGTCGAGCAGGTCGAGGCAATGGTGGGCCGCGCTGCATGAGGAATGGGAATCAAGTGGTCAGAGCATTGTGGATTTTTGCAAAGAGCATGGGGTGAGATTTCAATCATTTTACAATTGGCGCAGTAAGTTCATGCGTGATGGCGTGGTATCGAAATCGGTTCAGAAGGCAAAAGAGCTGTTGGCTCCGGTCAAAGAGCAGCCGATGATATGCTCCGGCGACAGGCTGTCGTTTATTGAGTTGCCGGTTTCATCAGGGCAAACGTCTTGCGCTGCGATTACCCTGGAGAGTCCGACGGGATGGCGCGTTCAGATTCATTCGGCCAATACATGGGAGGCACTGCATAATGCAGTCCGGCTGCTGGAGGACTTGTCGTGAAATTTTTAAATACCCGGATTTTTGTCTGCACGCAGACAATGGATATGAGGAAACAGTTTGATGGGTTGGCAGCCGCAGCGCAGGAAATTGTCAGAGAAGACCCCTTGAGCGGTGCGCTGTTTGTTTTTGGAAACAAACGCGGAAACAGACTGAAAGTTTTATGGTGGGACAAAACCGGCTACGCGTTGCTGAGCAAAAGATTGCACCGGGCTGTGTTTCGTCTTCCGTCTGCGATGTCACCAGAAGATGCGCATGTTCAGGTTGATGCATTGGAGCTACAGAAAATACTTGAAGGGATTTCGTTGCCGCCCAAAAAAAGACGTACACGTTATTGATCATAATGGGGAATTGTCACTGGCGTTTGAATTTGATATCTCACAGCTACTGTGAGTACAAAGTCGAAACAAGCCACACATGAAACGGAAAACAAATCAGATGATTCGTTGCAGGCGATTTATGAGAAACTCGACAGGCTCACCAGTCAGAATAAAAATCTGCTAAACAGGCTCGACAAAGCGGTCCATGAGCGCGACGAATATCGTAAGCTTTATGAGCTGGTGCACATGGAGCTTGACCGGCTGCGGCGACATGTTTTTGGTAAACGTTCAGAACGTGTTGCCAGTGAGCAGTTGCCGCTTGAATTTTTAAAGATTGCCGAATCGCTTAAAGCGTTTGAGTCAGAAGATGCGCCGCTGCCAAACAGTCGCAGACGAAACAAGAAAAAGAAGAAAGCCAAACCTCATGGCCGTAAAGCGCTTCCGGAGCATCTTCCCCTGGAGCGAATTGAAGTTCCGGTTCCCCTGGAAGTGTTGAACAATCCCGATATGTATCGAAAAATTGGAGAGGACGTGAGCGAAACGCTGGAATGGCGGGCGGCGTCAATGGTACGCGTTCAAATCGTTCGTCCTAAATACTCCTTTAAAAATGATTCGAAAGCAATGGTGCTGGCGCCACCGCTTCCCACAAAGCCGATTGAAAAAGGACTGGCCGGTCCGGGATTGCTGGCTCAAGTGATTGTCAGCAAGTACGCGGACTGTCTGCCGCTGAATCGCCTGGAAAAAATTTTCAGCAGACAGAAAGTAGATGTTTCCCGCTCCACCATGTGTGGATGGATTGAGAAATGCTGCAATCTTGCCGCGATGGTTGTTGAGGCGATGAAAACAGATTCGCTGAATGCGCACTGTATCTCCACCGACGCGACAGGCGTGAATGTGCAGGCGCCGGAAAAATGCATTCGCGCTCACTTTTTTGTCACCATCGCTGATCGCGACCACGTGGTGTATCATTACACGCGCCACCACAACGGCGATTTTGTGAAGCAGATTCCGGGCAATTTCAAAGGATATATTCTGGCCGATGCGCACACCGTTTATGACCAGCTGTTTATCTGTGAGGAAAGAATCGAATGCGCCTGCTGGAGTCATGCGCGGCGTTATTTTCATGAGGCGCTGAGCACCGACCCCTCCCGTGCCATGACTGCCATACCGCTGATTCGCAAACTTTTCGATATTGAACACGAGCATAAGGATAGACCGCCGGACGAGAAGTTGCATGTGCGCAATCGCGATTCAAAACCCGTGGCGAACGCCTTCTTTGACTGGTGCCGGTTAAATGAACCGCTGGTCATTGATAACACACCAATTCAAAAGGCGCTGACTTATGCCGTCAATCAGGAACAGCCGCTGCGAACCTACCTCAGTGATGGTCGACTGGAAATGCACAACAACTTTTCCGAACTGCAGCTTCGACATCAGGCGGTCGGCAGGAAGAACTGGCTGTTCCTCGGCAGTGAAGATGGCGGCCAATGGAACTGCGTCTTCACCTCTCTCATCGCCTCAGCCAGACTCCACGACATCGAACCATGGACCTATTTGCGCGACCTGCTTATCCTGCTGCCCAACTGGCCAAAGGAACGCGCACTCGAACTAAGCCCCAAATACTGGTTCCAGACAATTCAGACCGACGAAGTCACCACTCTGCTGCAGCACAACCCGTTCTGGAAAATTTCATCCCGCTAAGGCGGCGTGTTCACAGAACGGATACAAATCATGTGCACATAAATAATTGTCAAACTGAAGGGCGCCAGAGTCATCCCCTAAAGGATACACCCTGAAGTGCTGAATCTCTGTGTTGGTAATAGGATTTAAAGAAGTCTGAGTTAAATCCAATGTCATTGTCGGCGATGTAGTCGTATTTGTCACCACCGAGAAGATCGAACATGGCTCTGCGAACATCTGAAAATGCCTGTTGAACTTCATTGAAGCCGGAGGTATTGCCAAGACTGGCACTGGACGCTTGAACATCATCCAGAAACTCATATACAGTCGGAAGCAAAGCAACCGGCAAACTGATTGAGATGTCGGACAATTGTGGAATTCCAGTATCGTCAGCAGACTTGAAGGTTTCC
>JAFGWT010000095.1 GCA_016937015.1 Deltaproteobacteria bacterium
GAGTCCTTCGAGGGCATGACGCTGGGCACAATCACAGGGCGGTGGCCACTGCTCATTTATCGACAGTCTCAAAGGCGGGAATCCAGTTAATGTCTGCTATCATCGGATCCCCGTTTTCACGGGAATGACGGGGCGGCTCTGCTCTGTTGAATTAGAACTCGATTGCCCTGAGCACCAGCCTGGGGTATCGAGTTGTGCCAATCTGGGAAAAAGTTGATTTTGCAGTTGGCGTCAACGGGGCAGATGCGTCAGTTGAACTTCCACCAGTTGAATTTGAAGAGCTCGTCTCCGTTGCCGGAGAACACCAGGAAGAGGTCGTGGGTCCCGCTTCCACCGCTCACCGGGCAGGTCACCGTGGTCCAGCTCGTTTGCCCGGACACATCACAGGTGCCCAGCGATGTGCCGTCCCTGCTGTCCAGATGGAGCTCAATGCTCGCGCCGCCAACCGAGGACGATACCCGCGCCTCGAAGGACGTTACACCGTCCCGGAAATTAACGTTCTTCACCTTGATGTAGTCGCCGCCACTGATGCGCGTCACGTTCTGGCCGCCCCCGGTGTCATCGCAATTCTCCGTTTTGAGACCTGAAGCGAAGGCGATGGTCTCCGCTTCGACCTGCGCGAACGGGTTCAGCCTGGCGATGCCTTCGGGGCCGTCAGGGCTAAACGAAAGCTTCGGAATGCTGCCGTCAGCACCGTACTGGAACTCCTGCACGCACACCGAGCGCTTGTAGTTATTTCCACCGGGCAGCGAACTGTCGTGATAGAAAAAGTAGGAATGCCCCTTGTAATCGACGATGCCGGGGTGGTTGGTGAATGTGCGCCCCGCATCCATAATGTCTCCCCTGTAATTCCACGGTCCCGTGGGACTGTCGCTGGTGGCGTAACTGATTTTCTCGGTTCCGCCGCCCATGCCCGCGTAGATCATGTAGTAGGTCGAATCTCGCTTGTAGAGCCATGGCCCCTCTGTAAACCCGGACAGACTGGCGGTCCTGATGTCGCCCGAGTAGCTGATCATGTCTTCGTTCAGCAGCACGTACTGGAGCGTGCCGTTGCCCCAGTACATGTAGGCCTGTCCGTCGTCGTCGATAAAGACGGTGGGGTCGATGTTACTCGTCGCGCCTCGCGCCAGGTGTGTGCCGAGTGGGTCAGTGTACGGGCCGACTATGGTATCGGAAACAGCGACTCCAATTCTGGAGCCGGAGTTGTTGTTGAGCGGTACATAAAGAAAATACGTTCCGTTCCGTTCGATGGCCTGCGCCGCCCAGGCACTGTCCCTGCCCCAGGTGAACGTTTGGTAGCTGGCCGGGGAGCCGTGGTCCGTCCAGTTCACCATGTCCGTTGTGGAGTAGAGCCGCCAGTCGTTCATGGTGTAAAAGTCGTTTACCGTAACGTCTTCGTCATGGGTGGTGTACAGGTACAGTGTGTCTCCGTATACCACGGGCGCTGGGTCTGCGGTGTAGTTGGTTTGGATGATGGGGTTTTCCCCACGCCCCCATGGCCCTGTATCTGTGTCCTCGTAGGATTCTGTGTCCGTGTCGGAATCCGTGTCTGAATCAGAATCTGTGTCAGAATCTGTGTCAGAATCGGTATCGGTGTCCGTGTCTGTATCGCCATCCGTTGTGGCGACGATGTCGCAGCAAATCGGATTGGCTTCCGGACAGGTATAATCCGGCAGGTACGTCCCGTTAAGGTTTCGGCATTCTCCCTGTGCAACGCAGGTTCCCGGACAGTCAGAGTCCGAATCGGAATCGGAATCAGAATCTGTATCAGTATCGGTATCAGAATCTGTATCAGAATCCGTGTCCGTATCTGTATCTGTATCAGAATCAGTATCAGTATCAGAATCGGTGTCTGTATCTGAATCGCTGTCTGAATCCGCATCGGTGTCTGAATCAGAATCGGTATCGGAATCGGTATCAGAATCGGTATCTGTATCGGCATCGGCATCGGCGTCTGAGGTGTCCGGTTCATCCGAACCACTGCCCACACTGCAGCCAAAACAAAACAAACCTAAACTCAAAAGGATTGCGCACTCTTTAAATCTAAATCCATGCATCCGAAATTCTCCTCGTCTTCAAAGTCCAAAATACAATTTGCTTTTCAAACACTATACAAGGAGTACGTGGCGTGGATGACACAAATGTGGGTATGGCCATGGGCACATATTCTGGATATTCCCAGGCGCACCAGCCATTCAATATCAACCAAAGCAGAAAAATACAGCGTTACCCCAAACGCCCATTCCCGAACGGACAGTAATCCGCCAATTGGGAATTGAAATGTTCCGTTTTCCGCCACGCATCAAAATTGGAACTGGCGAATTTAAACCAGGATGCAAATTTTCAGTTATCCAGCTTTCGAAGCAGACTAACTGCAGAAAAACTGTATACTGTTATTTAGCCATCTGAACGGGTGGATTTAAACCGAATTGTTGAGGAGTAAAAGAATGAATTCCATCACTGCATTCCGACCAGGTTCACGACCAGGTCCACGATCAGGTTCGTCAGTATCTCTTTGGATTTTTTCGTTGTTCACTCTCATCCTGTTCATATTTGCATGTGACAGTAAAAAAACAGATGATCAGACCAGTGACAGCGAAACCGCAACAGATACTGAGTCAGATTCTGTCATCGCCATCGAAGGGGAAGTCGAAATTTTCACCTGGTGGACCGCCCTTGGAGAAGCCGACGCATTGTCTGCGCTGCTGAACGTGTATAACGGCATTTATCCCAACATCGACGTTATTGACATTTCAGGAATCATGGGCGACGGGGCCGTGGCAATGGCCGCAATTAAGGAGAGAATTGACAACGGTGAAGCGCCCCCGGATGTAATGCAGATTTCATCCGGTTCCAAAGACATTAACTCGTGGATCAGGTACAACAACGTCATTGAAAATAACAAATTGCAGTCGCTGGATTTTTTATGGGAACAGGAAAACTGGACCGTCGACTATCCGCCAAGGATTAAGGAAACCATGACAGGCAACGACGGCCACATTTACAGCGTTCCCATTGGCATGCACAGATTCAATAATCTGGTGGTAAACAAAAGCCTCGTTCCCCAATCCCCCACCACATATCAGGAGTTCATCGCCGCGGCCCAAAACATTGCCTCTCGGGGAATCGCGCCAGTGGTAATCTGCGAAGACCCCTGGATACTGAATATCATGCTGCATTCCATTATGGCTTCGATTTCACCGGATCTGTATGTGCAATTTTATTCACATTCGCTGGATGTCTCCACCGACGCCGGGCAGGCATTTCTTAGATCGGGCCTCGAACGGTTTCTCGAAATTTTAACCTATGCAGCACCGGCTGACGCGACAACCGACGACCGTTCCTGCTGGCTCAATGCAACTGACGCGATTTACAGCGGTGCAGCCGCCATGTTTTTCCACCCGGACTGGGTCAAGGGCTATCTGACGTCTCTGGGATTCAGTCCCGGCATTGATTTTGACTCAGTGGCGGTCTTTGATACCGCGCCCCTGTTCAGATTCAACGTCGATTCCTTCGTCCTGTTCAAGGATGCACAGAACATGGACAACGCGGTCGGATTTTTGACCGTGGTGGGGTCGCCTGAAGGCCAGATAGCCTTTAACACCATCAAGGGGTCAAGTCCTGTCCATCCCAATATTGACCAGCAAAGTGCCCTATGGGATGCCATTGCCGCTTCAACCAAGCAGCAGTTTGATGAATCGACATATCGATTGTGGGATTTGGAATACCTGAATCAGGATCTCGGCATGATAGGGTCACAACTGTACAAAGGCACCATGACCGTCGACGAAGCCATTGCCCGATTTTGACAAAGATGAATAAGTGAATCATATGCCATCTCCAGCCAGACAGGCCCATCACAGGGATGCATCCACTGTTTCATTGCACAATCATCCTGTTAAAAAAAAAAGACATCCAACCCGTTTTTTATTTTTCATTCTGTCCGTCACAAACAGGGGTGGTGATGGTGTGACACAGCCCGATACGGAGGAGGCCTGATTGCGTTTACTGACAGAATAAAGGGACGAATCGGTGGGACGAATAGCACGGGCTTCGACCATAAAAAGTCCCAAGGGGTCCAGGTGCAATATGGCATCAGTACAGAATCACTGATGCTTCCAAACCAGGGAATTCAACAGGTGGCCGATGTCGATTCCCATTTTGATGAACTGGCCAAACACAGGGGAAAAAGTAATGACAATGTTCAGGCAAAATTTGTTACCATTTGCAGTGCTTCTTTCTGTTGGATTGCTCGTGATGCAATGTAAAGACGATGATGACGATCCCAGCGACATGGATTCGGATACCGGTTCTGGGGCGAATGACAGCGCTACAGCCAGTGATTCAACACAGGACAGCGATACCGACCACGGAATTTCGTCGGACTCAACACCGAACGACAGCGCCACAGTGGATGAAACGCCCACAGAAAATGAGGGCACAGAATCGGGGACCGGTGACACAGAATTGCAGTTGGCACTGATGCTGGACGATTTTGAGGATGGTGACAACCTCTCGCTGCTGGGTGGCGACTGGTATTGGTACACCGATGAAAACAATAATGGCGCCTCAACGTTGACCGTTTCTCAAAATGAAGAAGACGAAATGGTGATGGACGCCGCAGGTTACGAATCCACAACTGCATTGATGGCGAGTTGGGCACTTGACAAGGGTGACTACGAATACGACCCCTATGTGGGCTGGGGGGTGAATTGCGGCGACGAAACGACCCCGTTCGACATCAGCGGCTACGGAGGGATTACATACATGTACAAAGGGGATATCCACGCTGTTATCATTGAAACGACAAATATTATCGACAGTGACTTTTACAAGCTGGTGGTGGCCGCCTCTGCCGAGTGGCGCCGCATCGATATTCCTTACGTCCTTCTGGCCCAGGAGGGCTGGGGCGCGCCAGCGGTTTTTACACCCGAGAGCGTCAAGGCCATTTCCTTCCAGGCCAAGGGAACAACCGGTAACACCGGCACCTTGACCATCGACAATTTAGGCTTTTTAAGCAACCAGGGGCTTTAAATTCCGAATCAGGAGACCGCTGCTTTCTTTCCTTTATTGTTCGAATATTAATTTTTTATGTATCATGACGTAAATCCATGCAAAGGACTGGGATATAATACAAAAGACGATCCATATCGCGGAACGGAAGAAATCGAATGATGAGCATCATCAGTGGCCGGGTAAAGAAGTGTAAAACACGCGTGTTGCTGAAACCAATAATCGACGTATTGCGCACTAAGGCGGCGAACCGGACTTCGCACTTTCCCTTTTGGCAGCCCCCCAAAAAGAATCCCATGAAGAATCCCATGAAGAATCCCATAATAATGGCATTCCCGCATCTTCTGGGAACCTTGACTGTTATTCTCTTCACCATATGCAGCTGCATTGAACCACCCGAAAATGAAAACACCCAAAAAGGGGTGGGAATCGGGTTGCTGCTGCCATACACCGGTGGCGAATCCGCTGTGGGGACCAACTACGAACGCGCCGCCATGATGGCCCGGGAAAGAATCAACGCAGCCGGCGGAATCAACGGGACGCCAATTCACTTTGTGGCAAAGGATACACATTCCGATCCGGTTCGCGCCGTCGCCGCGCTAAACGAAATTCTGGCGCACGAAGATGTCATTGCTGTCATTGGGCCGGAAGGTGCGGACGTGGCCGATACAATTTATCCAATACTCGAGCAGAAGCGCATCCTTTTCATCTCGCCTATGGTGTCCGGTTCAGACGAACTGTCAACATCCAGCGAAACCCCCTGGTTCAGACTGGCGCCATCCGCGGCAACACTTGGACGCGCTTTTGCCAACCACCTCATTTTTTCCCAGAACCTCACCGCCGTGAACACTGTTTTTTCAAATGACGACTATAATGCGGATTTTACCCGCGAATTCGAAAACAGATTTGTGGAACTTGGAGGGGTCATTGAAAACAGCATTCCACTTTCCAGCACCAAACTCAGTTATAACAATGAAGTAAACCTGATGCGACTGGGGACATCCGGAAATGTGATGTTGTCGGCCGCCGTGGACAGCAGCGTCCGATTTACAAACGAACTGTCTCTTTCCAATCAGGGCCAGAAATGGAACTGGTTTCTGTCGCCAACGCTGCAGACACCGGTATTTTTGCAGAATACGCTTCAGGGCGCACTGGAAGGTGCGAAGGGCATTGGCATTCGCGTCGACAATCCGGATGAAGTATTTGTGGATGAGTACAAAAAGCGATGGGACGATACCCCTCTTGACGGCGCTTTTTTTTATTTTGACGCACTGACCATACTTGGTCTGGCCATGACAACCGCTGCCCACAGCAACGGGGGCGAACTCAGTTATGCCGGCATCAGAGATGCCATGATGGAAGTGGCAACCCCCTCTGGCGTGCAAGTGCGCTGGTCCGAAACGGAACAGGGATTTGGCTACATTCTTAATGGGTTGTCTCTTTATTACTCGGGATTGACCGGTCCACTGCTGTTTACGGAATACGGACAGCAGAAAAAGGCCCTGATGACATACTGGACAATATCCAATGGACAAATCTCAGCCGGTAATCAGCTTTAACAGAAGGGACAAGACGGTGACCAATACTCGAATATTCCGATGCCTGCACATTGCATTCATGGCGCCAATGTTACTGTTCAGCTCAACCCTTTTCACCGCTGTTGCATTGGGCGACACAGGCAATGACTCTCAACAAATCGGCGATGGCATTGACACGGCCACTGAACCTGAACCTGGACCTGATGCCGCTGAAGACACCGACATACCACCGGATTCCCGCATTGCCGCAGGGTCTGACGATGTCGAGAATGATGTCGAGAATGATGTCGAGAATGATGTCGAGAATGATGTCGAGAATGATAATGCGGATCAAATCGTAATGGATGAACAGATTCCGGATACGGATACGACCGACGATATCACGGACCAGAATGAATACAGCATGGATGCGGATATCACCCAAAATGCGGATATCACCGATGTCATGCTCGACGCATCTCTTGAGGAATTGCTGAACACCCCGGTGGAGGTATGGACAGCCACCAAAACCGCCGAGCATATTGAGCAAGCGCCTTCGATTATCGAAGTGGTCACTGCCGAGGAACTCGAAAGATGGGGATATGGAACCGTGGGGGAAGCCCTGCAGCACATGCTTGGATTCTACGTGATTGACAATCACACCCTGCCCAATGCCACGGTTCGCGGCGTGACCGGCGTGGCCGGGTCAGAGAGCGGATTAATCAAGGTAATGATTAACGGACGGTCCGTTGCATTCAGAGCATCCGCCGCAAACTGGCTTGGGCCGGAACTGATCCCCTGGAGCGCAGTGAAGCAGATTGAGGTGATTCGAGGCCCGGCATCAGCACTCTACGGCGCAGATGCATTTTTAGCCACAGTCAATATCGTACTTAAAAAACCTGCCGATATAGACGGCATAATTCTCCACGGCGTCATGGATTCAGAAACGAACGCGCTGAACGACCTGAACAACACCTTTCCCGATACCCGATATGACCTGACCGGCGCAACAACGATTGGCGATGTGGGAATACTGCTCTCCATTGCTGCGGAAGAGGGGACTCGCGATGGACTTCGGCTGCCGGATTCGTCGCCGGCACCGGCCATTCCGGATTATAACAGTGGCCACAAATGGGCCACCGGTGCCACCCACGACTCCGCTGTGGTATACGCGGCATTGTCCCTTGAAAAAAAGCGGGGCTCAATCACACTCAGTGCGTACAGCTCCACCATTGAACGCGGCGGAGAATTCTCACAATGGTCACAGCTTTCTCATGGAATCGATCAGCACGGCAGACAGTCCGGCAGCAATATCAATCTGATTCACAACCTGCTGGGTATTGACGGCGTTCTCAACGCCCATGAAAACCTCAAACTCACCCTCAATACCACCCTCTTTCATGGCAAGCCGCGCAATGACGACAGAATCGAGGTTGCCAGTGATCTGTACTATGTTCACCGGGAATTCAGTTACCGGGGATTCAACACTGTCCTCGAGGCCCTCTGGACACCTTGGGAAAGGCTCTCTATCGTTGGTGGTTTCGAATTCCTGTATGATGACGAAACGCTTCCGCACCATCAGCGCATCGACAAATTTTCCGGCGATGTCCTTTTGGACCTTTCATCGAACAACACCGATACCCACAAGGTATTTGTCAACCCGGCAACCTATATTCAGGCCAATGTGAATGCCATTCCCGATTTCCTTAAACTGACCGGCGGTCTTCGGATGGACTATCACAATATTTATGGCAGGCAACTCACCGGTCGCGCCGGCACCGTGTTCCTCTGGACCAGAAATTTTACCACCAAGGTCCTTTATGGCAGTGCCTTCAAAGCACCATCCCCGTCATTGCTGTACAGCAAGCCACTGGCGCCCGGGGATGTGATTGGCAATCCGGATCTTGAGCCACAGTTCGTTCACACCCTCGAAGTGGCGCCGGCGATTCAGATTGTGCGTCATCTGGTACTGCACTCAACCCTTGCGTATAATGTTATCAAAAACAAGGCTGACCTTATTCCCGATGGCATCAATCGCAAGGCGGCGAACGTGGCTGAGGTGCAGGGAATCTCGTGGGAAACCAAACTCGATTTCAATTATCAGAAGCTCGTTTCCGCATACCTCGGTTTTGAAGTGCAAAAAGTGCTTCGCGACCTTGGGCGAAGCGGATATGAAGCGACTTTGGTGGGTATTGAAAATGTCATTGCACCGCCCTGGATTCTCCGCGTCGGGGTGTCCAGTGGCCTCCCATTTTTGGAACCGGTACCGGTTCGGATTGGCGTTCAGGCAATGGCGGTGGCCCCCCGGCGCGCCTCTGACGAAAACATCGTGCAAAACGGCAAGGATTACGAACTGCCCTCCTATACGCTGTTGAATGCGTCCATTTCCTTCCCCGATATTCACATTTTACCCACCGGTGAGACCACTTTAGCCATTCGCGCATACAATCTGCTCGACGCGGACGGACCGGACCCAGGATTTGCCGGTGTGGACTATCCGTTGCAGCGACGAAGGATTCTCGCAGAACTGGTGCAGACCTTTTAAACCACATGTGCAAAACCACCACCTGAACCGCCCCCAAAGACCAAGCCGGATTGCGGTGCTCAAATCCCCCGACGAATCACTCCCTGAGTCCCCAATTTACCGCCGCGCATCCAATTTTGAATTGGAGAATTACAACTCTGTCAGCAATATCATGCAGCAATATCATGAGGGTCAAAAACGATTTTGTCCTGCTTGGGCCATACCCAATATCCGTGGGGCAATCTACGGTTTATGGCGCTTCAATCGGGGAATGCATACGGAATCGAATGTCCAGTGGAACGGCGGGAAAGTCCTCGACTTCCTCTGTTCCGATGAACGCGATAAAACCGGAGTACAGTCCCACCGACTGGGATGGATACACGGTGTCGACCACCGTGCCATTGATAGACAGCGATACAGAAACGCCGGCAGGCGTCTGGCTGGAAGTCGCTGTCAGCACGTTCCTCTGATTCATCCCAGTGAGAATAGCGGATGATGCTGTCCATGGAATGATTTCCGCATCCCCGTCGACATCATCCCAGTGAAACAGCTCGTAATACCCGTTGGGCGTAATCAGAAAAGCAAAATACTGCTCGATATCCGTACTCTGTGCTCCGAAAATCATTCCAGCGCCCATACTGTCGCTGCCGGAAAGGCGGGTCAATTCAATATCGATGGTGTGGCTGAGCGACTTTTCAAACGTGTATTCCGGCCTGACATCGTAATAATACCACCCATACTGTTCAGGGTCGTTTACATAGAGCTGAAGCGCACCCTCGCCATCCGCGACAAAATCAATGGTGTTGATAATGGCGTAAGATCTTTGCACGATTTCAGAATCGGTCATTCCTGGTGCAACCGCAACAATACGCAAATCCGCCGCATTGGCATCCAGTAAAAACGTCTTCTCCGCACTCCCGGTGACTTCGGTGCCCAACAACGCCGATGGGTCAGTACCATCGGTTGTATATCGAATGGATGCATCGGCCGGAACAGTTGTCACCGAAATTGTCTGCGCGCCGTTATAGGTTCCGGATTCAGGTGTAATCCCCGCAATCTGCACCGGTTTATCGATAGCATCACCCTGCAAGGAACTCCCCATCAATCCAATATTGACCTCTTCGGTTGACGAATACTGTGAGTCATAGGACAACTCGCTGTAGCTGAAATACCGATAATATCCTATCACCCCAAGGCTCAGCGAATAATACTCCTTCTTCTGATCATTCACCGATCCGGTATCATCGCAAAACGTCTGTCCCGTGATGCGATCATAACTGCATTGATCTGAGCTGGCGCTGGCGGATACCGCAATAGCGTCAGCAGAAATATAGTCGTTGCTGATTTGGGTCTGATAACCGGTGAATGTCTGTGATGCATCGAAGGAGGAAAAAAAACCCGCGCCGCTCCACTGACCGTCCTGTGCATCAAACAATTCAACAACGTCGGTGCCATACTGCGACACGTAGATGCGATTGTCCGCAATCCCCAGATACTGCCACCGTGTCACAGGGGTTTCGCCCATGCTGGCATCGCCCGACAAAATAATCTCGTACATGGTGACACCGCCAATATCAGTGGCCTCCCCCAGCTCAAGCCAGAACACACCGGAATCCTCCGATTCAGAAGAGCTTGAACCAAAACCGGACGATGTTCTCCTGTACGAATCCCAGCCATACTTCCAGAATGTGCCTGACCCAATGGCAGCGCTCAGTTGTCCAAGGACCGCTGCATCAGCCATTGTCGCGCTGTCAGCCGACACAGAAGAATCACTTGATGTCCCGGATGCATCGCTATCACCGGAGTTATCGCTGTCCGACCCCTTGCCCGGATTCTCGGATTCCGTCCTGGGACCAATATCCGGCGAGTCATTACATGCCAGGACTAAACACGCCAGGACCAAACATGTCAGGACCTGTAAAGTCCTGGTGCCTGCGACGACCAGCCCTCGATTTATATCTGACATTTCCACCTCCTGTGTATAAAAATACAGAATACATTGATTTTAAAGTTCGCGCTACCACGTTTGCCCCCTGTCTCCCCAGGTCGACCTCAACACGGTGAAAAGCGTTTTCATTCAACACCCCCCCACCGGGCATCCGTTGCCATGTCCATCATCAATCACTTCAGGTGATTACGCAGGTTCTACAGGTTCATCACGTCGGCAACAAATGCAACAATGCGCTTTTTGTAAGTGAGATAATCAGCGTGGTAGAGTGGCGGCAATTGGTCTGGATGAGAAAATTTATCGAGATTTTCCTTATCGTAGTTCCAGGAAGGCACCGGAAGATTTCGATGACCCGCGCCTTCAACACGATAATATCTGTTCAGTGGATTGTTTTTTCCAACACTCTCCCACAGCACCGCGCTGTGCGCAAATCCCACCACCTCGTCGTCGGTGCCGTGCATTATCATGAACGGGATTGTGACCTTTTTGGCCCGCTCTGCGGAAGGAAACTCAGTATCCAGCAACCAGTCCGACGGAATGTGATAGCCGCTGCTGTCCACCATCTGCTGGGTGCCCGCAAATGTGGATTCGGTGATGCAGGCGATGGGGCGGGCAGTGTTTTCGTTACTGCACAGATAAATGGCCGGCGCGCCGCCCATGGAATAGCCGTAAGAGATGATCATCCCGTTGGGTTGCCGTTTGCGCGCGTATTCATAGGCAGTCATCGCATCTTCGTACACATTTTCCTCGCTGGCCTCGCCCGTGCTGGCGCCATAGCCGCGATAATCATACATCAGCACATTAAATCCCATATCTTCAAGATAGGCTGCGCGATACCAGTAGTATTTAATATTGGCGCTGTTGCCATGACTGTAAACAATGGTCACCGGAGGGGCGGCGCTCAATTCTTCGGACAACTCGCTTTCATCACGGGTGATGTACACCACATGAATCTGCCCATCGCCGGACGGAATTAGTTCGCTCGTCAGTCGCGCAGGATCAATTCCGTCCAGTTCGTCGCTGGTAAAATCGTAGTCATCGAGAGACGCGGCATCCCCCTTGAACAAAAACCCATCCAGCTCGATGCACGACAAAAAGAGCACACTCGCCATGGATAAAATTAACGCAAAGAACACTTTTGTTCGCTTCATTGGGCACCTCGATTCCACGCCCGCGGCCGAACTTTCAATCCCAGCAGCACCCCCAAAGCACCGCTGTTGCCCGGTGACACATATTTCATGGTGGATTCGGCTGCGTCAAATCCCGGGTCCAGCCACATGGCACTGGCCTGCAGCGATATTCGGTCCCATTCCAGCTCCACACCGCCATGCACATTGCCGATCGCCCTGGGACGTCCAAAGTCCACATAGCTTTCAAATCCCACAAATGGAATCACCCTGCCAAACTGTCGGCTTAATGTCACACCGGTAATCGGCGTGGCACGCACTGATGTGTGCAAATCACTCATGACTGCGCCGCCGAGACTGAGCGCCAGATTCACCCCGTGCCCCTGTCGCTGTGAAAGTACCCCCATGGTCACCCCTGCATCCACCTGCGCAAATCCCCCCATCACAATCGGCAAAACGTTGACGTGCGCCTGTCCGTCCAGCCGGTCGGTAAACCCGTATCGCGCGCCAAGGGGAATATTGGGCACAGGCATGGTGGCCCCCAGATTTTTAAACAACGGTCCACCAACAGATCCTTCCAGTTGAACCGTTCCTCTGCCCACTGTTTTACCCGCGTTGGATACCGCACATCCTGAGGCGCCAACCATAATCACCCACAAAAAGGGTGCACATAACAGCCATGACAAATACCTGCGATGAATTTTCATGACAGCGCTTTTAAAATATTTTTGAGTAAAAATCCCGAAAAAATGAAGCGATTCAAAGGGGGCAAAAGAAAATCAGGGAGCCTTGAATCGACTATTTTTCCAGTCTGGGCAACACAATTTTGTCGCCATCATTGTCCACGGCGACGAACACCACATTGGTGGAGAAAACCAGTTTTTCATCTCTCGAAACATCATTGGACGCATAAACATTGACCGCATAGGTGACAGAGGTGTTCCCCTGCCTGACGCGTTCAGTCACAAACCGCAGAATTGCCCCAATGCGGACGCGTTTGGTAAACTGAATATCATCCATGGCCCGGGTCACCAGGGTAAACCCGGGAAAGTCCCTGGCAGCGGCCAGCCATGCGTATTCATCCACCCATTTTAAAAGATTTCCCCCAAACAGATATCCCTGATGACTCAGGTGTTCAGGCCTGACAAAACTAAACGCTTCCATTTGTAATCCCTTTCTCAACATACTGCAGTGACAGGTGCCAACATGTGCAGCTTCTGCTTATCCACGAAATCGACATTTGCAATCATTTAAACAGAAAAATGCGGGCGTGCGATTGCCCTGATACTGGAGCGCTGCCATTTCGGGGGTCCTGGGACGACAGGGGTGGGCAAGGAACCTGGCATCGCTTCAGAGCCTCCAAAACCGCGACACCCCAGGGACTGAAAGTAACCCGGTCTCTAATCATTCCACCTGCAGATAATTGACCGGGAAGGTGGACAGTGCGGGCCAGTAAGTGATGAGCAGCAACGCGACAAGCAGAATGGCCAGAAACGGGAGAGACGCCCGGTACAGTTCTATGACTGGCTTTTTAAATCGATAGCTGGAAATAAACAGATTGAGTCCGATGGGCGGGGTGGAGTATCCCATCTCCAGGTTGACCAGGAAGATAATTCCCAGGTGCAGCGGGTCAACGCCGAAACCCAGCGCGATGGGAACGATAAGCGGCACGACCACCAGAATGGCCGAAAAAATATCCATCAGGCATCCCACAATGAGGAGGAATATATTAAGCACCACCAGGAAGGTGAATTTGCTGCCAATCACCGCCTGCATCCATTCGAGCAGTCGCTGTGGGATTTCCTGATCCACAAAATAATACGTCAACGCCTTGGCGCAGCAAATAATGATAAAGATGCCCCCCACCAGCACCATGGCGTCCTGAACCACACCAGGCAGACGCTTGAGCGAAATGTCCCGATAAACAAATACCTCCACAATGACGACATACAGTGCCACCATTGGCGCCGAGTCGGTGACCGAGAAAAAGCCACCGTAGATGCCAACCAGCACGACAAAAGGAATGGGAATTTCGAAGCGGGCGTCCCACAGGGCTTTTTTTATCTGTTGCGCAGTGATGCGCGCCAGCGGTTCTTTGGGCCGTCTGGCGCCGCGAGTGCCGCGCAAAACACTGTACAGCGTTAAAAGCGCAATCAGCAATGCGCCGGGAATAATACCGGCAACAAAAAGCTGGGTAATGGACACCTCGGCGATGAGGCCATACAGAATAATCGCCAGACTGGGGGGAAACAGCAGCCCCAGGCTGCCGGAGGTGGTCAGCAATCCAAGAGAAAACTTTTCGCTGTATCGTTCGCCCAGAAGCACGGGATAGAGCAATCCGCCCAATGCAATAATGGTGACTCCGGACGCGCCGGTAAAGGCTGTAAAAAACGCGCATGAAATGAGCGCAACCACGGCCACTCCGCCGGGCAACCACGACAAAAGCGCCTTCGAAAGCGCAATAAGCCGCGTTGGCGCCTTGCTTTCGGCCATCAGATATCCTGCAAGGGTGTACAATGGAATGGTCAGCAGAACCGGTGACGTGGCGAGGGTGTACATTTCATTGACCACCCCTTCAATCTCACCGATGTCGGCCATCAGATATAGCAGAAAAGCCAGCCCGCCAATCACCACAAACAGACGCAATCCCAAAAGGGCCAACAGAACAAAGAGAATAACCAGTACGACTTCCATCATTTATTCGCAGTCTGCATCGTGCCCATTGTGCTGGGCATCAGCGGTGTCCGAGTCAGCGACACCTGAGATGAATGCCCTTAATTCCGTTATGATTCGAACGAAGAATCGCGTCCCTATACCCAAAAAAGAGATAGGTAATATGAGACACGCCAAAAGCGCCCAAAAGCCTTCGAGGGTTCCCGTGCCGTACTCATACATAAATCGGGCAAACAACACAGATGCCCACAAAAACAGGCCACAGCAGGCTGCAGTTACAAGACACAGCAAAGATTCCACAAGGTGTCCAAACCGTTTGGGTATGAATTTAGAGGCCACATCAATGCTGAGATGTCGATTTTTCCGGGCCGCAACAGATGCGCCGAGCAATCCCACCCAGAGCACCAGATGACGTACGGCAACGTCCGCCCAATCAAGCCCGGACGAAAAGATGTTTCGCATAATCACCTGCGTGGTGGAAATGCCGATCATTGCCACAATAAGTGCAACAAGACTCCAGCGCTCCACCGATGCCAGTGCATCTCCCATGCGCGTAAACAGAGGTTTTTTTGCGGGTGTGATTGACGTTGCACGGTTCATTTTTTTCGACAGCCGTCCCGGTACCCAATAACTGTATTCAGTAACTCTTTGGAGTACAGTTTACCCACCAGCTTCTCGTAAATGGATGTGCTCCTGGACTCGATTTTCTCAGTATCCTGTTTCAAATCAATCAACTGAATACCCGATTTTTTCAATACGCTGATTGCCTGCTCGTTTTCCGCCCGGGTCAACCGATTCAGCTTTTTTGTGTATGTTGCCGCTGATGCCTTCAACCCCTGCTGAGCTGTGGCTGACAATTTGTCATATTCCTTTTTCGAAATCAAAATGGCGCCGGACGCATAGGTCAGTTTGGTGTTGACCATGTATTTCACCCGAGTGTGCCACTGCAGCGCGACCATCGCGTAGGGCGTTGAATAAACGGCGTCGATAAGTCCCGTTTGCATCGAAGTGAGAACATTGGGCAAATCAAGCGGTACCGGAACGATGCCATTGGCTTTAAACAGCTCTTTCGCCAGCGGATCTCCCTCCCACATCCACATTTTCACGCCTTTTAAATCCGCGGCGCTGCGAATGGGACGGTTCGAGAACACGTACACAAAACCGGCTTCGGCCCATCCAAGCAGAACAAACCCTTTCTTTTCGAACGCCTTGCCCAACTGGTCGTGCAGCTTATTCTGAACGCAATCCACTTCGCTGTAATCACTAAACAGAAACGGCAACTCAATCACCCGCTCCTCTGGCACCACTTCCCCCAAACCGCGACCGGTGAATCCGCCACCGTGAAGCTGGCCGAACCTCATTTTTCGAATCACATCGCCTTCATCCCCCATCACGCCGCCCGAGTAAAACTGAAGTTTCACTTCGCCGCCGGTTTTCCCCAAAACGTCTTTCGCCAGCTCTTTCATCACGTTCATCCACGTGGTGCCGTCCGGCGCAAGGGTGGCAATTTTCAGGCGAACCCCTGCTTCGCAAAGGCTTGATGGCAACATACATAACGCACCGATAAGGGTCAGTGCACAAATTGAAACGAATGTGGGTTGTTTAAGAATTTTCATTGTTACTCCCTAAATTGGAATTAAAAGAGGTCATCCACCTGCGCCAGCAGACGGGCGGCTTTTTCCTTTGCCAGGGCATTGGCCAGCGACTGCGATTCCAGCAGATTGTCCGGGGCGTCGATGATTTCGTTTAAAAGTTTTTCAAAATACCACCGATTCTGAGTTTGCAGGCAGTAGTACCTGGCGAACAAATATTTTGTCATCAGAAATTTTCTGCCGGAAATCCGCCAGGCCTTGTAGTATGCCTGCTTTGTCATTTTGGGATTGCCGCCCATCGCAGGACCAAGAACCCCATTATAAACCATCAAAATGAGATGTGCGCCACCGTAATAGTACCGTTCGTCCAGTTCGATGATTCGATTGGCCATGGCCTGTACCTTTGGCAAATCACCAATGGCCTGCAGGTCCGACCGCGACATGTTGATATACAGCCCCCAGTTGAATGCTGCCCAAAACAGTGCCGGGACATCTTCCTTTTCGAAATGTTTCAGTGCCTCCCTGAACTGTTCAATGTCCATCGTCATCATGCTCTTAAAGTCGACCTGTTGCTGCAGGGCCTTTTGGGCGTAACCAAACGCGCGCAGATATAATTGCGCCGCACGGGCATTGGCCGCCTCCTGCGCATCTTCATCCGCGGTGCTGTCTTCAAGGAATCCCAGCGCGTACATGCCGTAAAGCTGCGCCGTGGCCAGTTGAATATCCGCATTCTCAGGTGCGCCCTTTGCCATCCCTTCAAGCAGCTTCAAATTCGCCGGTGCGGCCTGTGCAGCCAGCTGAGTGTCCGGCTCTGCAAAAAATGAAATGATTGCCTCATCCACCATCAGGTAGCTGCTGTTAATCACCATCTGTTTGTAGTTGCATCCCAGATTGAACGCCCCCACAACACATAACGATGCCACAAACGTGCTTTTCCAGCGTCTCATTTTATCCTCCATGCTCCTGCTGCGACTGGCATACAAATATACACCGGCAATGCCGTAGCGCAATAGGGGCCAAAATATTGCGATTAGTCCGATAACTGCCGTGAATGATGCATTTCATATCGACGGCGTGCACAAAAGCAGGGCAATGGTGACGGCGCGATTTCTATGCAAATAAAATTCTACAAATGATTCAGTGGGGGTAAAAAAAGTGTGTTTAAAACTTTGACCAGTGAAAAATCGCCACATTGCATCCGCCATACCCCGTCTGACTGCGTTACTTTTCCGTCCGTCAGAGTGAATTCATACCGGGCAATTTTTTGCGTGCTCTGTCCTTACTGACCCAATGCGGATTTGATGGTCTTCAGTACGTTCTGAGTGTCGAGGGGTTTCTGGAAAACACCGCGGAGCCCCAGTTCGCTGTAGTTGGTGGTCATATTGAGCTGATCGCCAACGGAGCTGAGCATGTACACGGGCGCCGTGTTATTGACCAGTTTCAATTCCTTCGCCAGATTGGTACCCGCGTCAACTTCTTCCATCATTAAATCCACAATAATCAAATCAGGATTACATTCACGGAATTTTTTCAGTCCGTCTTCGGCACTGGGAGCAGTCTCAACGATATAGTCGTTGGCTTCCAGAAAGATTTGGGATGATTCCAGGAAATCCGCATCATCATCCACACAGAGAATCACATATTTTCCGTCTTTCATTGTTTTTCTCCAAACTTCTCTTTGGTTAAAATGATTGCTCCACTCAAACCAAAGGGGTAGCGCTACACATTTTTATATTCCGAAACATACGTATCAAACTGCTTGTCGGCGATAGCCTTCTCAACAAACTTTACCGCCGCATCAAGATTGGTCAATGCCTGCGCCGACAGACGCTCACCGAACTCATTGAACTCGTATCCCCGGATTCCTAAAATATACCCCTGCGTTTTGCCGTCCAGCATGTTGTTGGACATATCCATCAACGCTTCAGGGCTAATACTGTGACTGGAAAAACTGACTTCTTTTTGGGGATCCACCTTATCAAACCAAAACGGCTCGCGCCCGGAAACCGATGCGTCCACAAACAGCACGTAATCATGCTGAGCGATGGCATCGGCATCCTCCACCGACAGTTGATAGTTGGAATCCACGGTAACCCCGTCCAGCTGCTTCTTTTCAAAGATCTCAGCCAGGGCGGGCCCCAGGCCATCGTCAAGACGACCCGGGTTTCCGTATCCAATTAAAAGCACAGTGGTCTGGTCACTCATTCGACAATCATCCCAAAGTTATTTGGTTGACTTCCTGTCGAGTACGTTTCCGGACCCGTCCATTACACTTACTTCCAGCGGCATTCTGCCCAGAGCGTGCGTCGCACAGGAGAGACACGGATCATAGGCGCGAATGGCCACCTCAACATGATTCAGCAGTCCCTCGGTGATTTCCACACCGGACAGATACTTCTTCGCCACGCTGGCAACCGCACGATTCATGGGTTCATTATTGCTGGTGGTGGAAACGATAAGGTTGCACATGGTGACCTGATCGTCTTCGTTCACTTTGTAGTGATGGAAGAGTGTACCACGCGGCGCCTCAATGAGACCCACACCTTCTTCACGACGGTCGCCTTTGACCACAAGGTCTTCACCCTGCAGGTCGGCGTCGTTGAGCAGGTCTTTGATTTTCTCCGCAGAGTGCAGCAATTCAATCATGCGTGCCCAGTGATAGGCCAGTGAGAGATGGTTGGGTTTACCAGCGGTAACCGCCATGAACTCTTTACGGGCTTCCTCGGCCAGCGGTGTATCGATGAAGTCGGCGGTGTTCACACGGGAGAGTGGACCAACCCGATACCAACCGTTTTCATTGCCAATGGATTTAATGAAGGGGAACTTCATGTAAGACCAGTCGCGAACTTCTTCGGCGATATATTTGTGATACCCCTGGTAATCCACCTGATCGAAAATCTTGTTACCATCTTTGTCAATCGCACG
The DNA here is from genome assembly GCA_016937015.1 of Deltaproteobacteria bacterium. Taxonomy (GTDB): domain Bacteria; phylum Myxococcota_A; class Polyangia; order JAAYKL01; family JAAYKL01; genus JAFGXQ01. The sequence goes on from JAFGWT010000095.1 coordinate 19,320, forward strand.
CAGATTGCCATGGTAGAGATCCATGGCGCCGTCTTCGCGGATCAGAGAGAGATGGCTGGATTCGAAGTTGGCGAATTCCTTTGCGAGTTCAATGTTCTCAACCGTATAGTCTTTGGCAATTTTGAGTGCGCCTTTGGCCCATTCCATCTGCTGGTCGATATCCTTAAGGAATTCATCCCGCTCTGCAATGGAAAGGTTTTTATTGATGCCGCCAGGAATGGCGCCAGTGCCGTGAATCTTTTTACCGGCTGTGGCCTTAATCACTTCCTGACCGTACTTGCGCATCATCACGCCCTGAACTGCCAATTCCGGATACTTGGCGGCGACGCCAACCACGTTGCGAATTGCCACATCGGCATCAAAGCCGAACAGGAGGTCCGGTGAGCAAAGGTGAAAGAAATGCAGCGCGTGAGACTGATACATCTGTCCGTAGTGCATCAGACGACGCATTTTTTCGGCAGTGGGTGTCAGTTTGTCTACCCCAACGATAAGGTCCATCGCCTTGGCAGCGGCCAGGTGGTGACTTACGGGGCAAATGCCGCACAGACGCTGAATGGTAACGGGAACTTCCCAGAACGGACGGCCCTGGATGAAACGTTCAAAACCGCGAAACTCAACGATGTGCAATTTAGCGTCAGTTACCTGTTTGTTATCATCCAGATGGATGGTCACTTTTCCGTGTCCTTCAACGCGGGTAACCGGTTCGATTGTAATTTTATTAGTCACGGTTATCCTCCTCGCTCAGTCGTACTTAATGAGTTCGTACGGCAAATCAAGCGGTTTGTTTGTCAACAATGCCACAAGGGTCTCCCAAATCGTATCGGCGGAAGGGGGACAGCCGGGCATGTGATAGTCCATTTTCACAACAGCGCTGCAGGGATACACTTTATCCAGCAACAGCGGCAATTCCCTGTCGCTGGGAATTTTACCGGAGGGATTGTACACGGTCACGCCGTCCTGATATGCTTCCTGGAAACACTCTTTCAGCGATATGCCATTGCGCATGGCAGGAATGCCGCCCATGATAGCGCAATCCCCAACCGAAATCAGCACATCGCAATTCTTACGAAAATCCTGAAGCACATGAACATTCTCCTCATTGCAGCAGCCACCCTCAATGAGGCCAACCAGGCAACGATCGGAAAATTTCTTAATATCGGTGACAGGGGATTTGTGGAAATCAATCAGCTCAACAAGCTTCAAAATACGGTCATCAATATCCAGAATGGACATGTGACAACCAAAACAACCTGCCAGTGAAGTAGTCGCAACTTTTGGTTTAGTCATCGTGTCACCTACTATTTGTCTGTGCGATTGGCTTCGATGTCAGAACCAATCGGTTGTGCGTCATACAGTCTCTGGCCCACCGGAATGGCAAAGCCAACCCGTTTACGCAGAATCGCGCCAACCGGACAGGAGGATGCGGCCACATCCACACCCGCCAAATCCGTATCGGACAGTTTTGCATCTGCGTTTACAGCAACCTGTTTATGGATGCCGCGGCCAATGAACTGGAATACATTTTTCTTATCGAGTTCTTTTGAAGCGCGCACGCAACGGCCACAAAGAATGCAGCGGTTACGGTCGATGAAGATCTCGGGATGAGAAGCATCAACATCTCTGGCTGGAAAGAGATACTCGTGTTTGGGCGCGTCGATACCCAATCGGTACGCCACAGCCTGCAACTCACAGTTGCCGCTCTTCTCACAGAACATGCAATAGTGATTGCCTTCCACAAACAGCATCTCAACCAGACTCTTGCGATATGCCTTGATCTCTTCGGTCTCGCTCTCCACCTTGGCCCCTGGGGCCACCGGCTGTGTGCATGAGGCCTGGGAACGACCGTTTACCTTAACAGTGCACACCCGGCAACTGCCATGGGGGGTCAGGCTGTTTTTGGCACAGAGTCTTGGAATATACACACCTGCCGCGTCTGCCGCCTGCATGATGGTTTGTCCTGCTTCGGCTTCAATCTCGACATCATCAATGGTGAATTTTATCTTGTCGCTCATAATGATACTCCCTAGTCGTGATGATGGATGGATTTACGTCCAACAATTGATTCACTGAGTCCCACAGCTTGATTCAAGTCAAATGAAGCCAGCTGACCATCTTTGCTCGGTTTCACCTTACCCTCATACAGGGAGCGGAAGTTCTGCAATGTGGTGAGCACCGGATTCGCAGACGTCTGTCCCAGACCACAACGGCTGGTGTTCCTGATGGTATTGCCGAGCGTCTCCATGTAAACGAGATCTTCAGGTGAGCCTTTGCCGGCCATCACGTACTCAAGACGACGTTTGAGCAGTGTATTGCCCACACGACAGGGGGTGCAGTAACCGCAGCTTTCCTCCTCGAAGAATTCCATGAAGGAATGGGCCAGTTCCAGCAGGTCACGGCCGGGCCCAAAAACCATCACGGAGCCACCGGTCGCCAGATGATCATAACAGATCTTCTCGTCGAAACTGCTGGGGGCAACCGTAATACCGCAGGCGCCACCCACCTGGACAGCGATGGCATCTTCAGCACCCACTTTAACCAGCAGTTCTTTTACCGTTGTCCCAAAGGGCAGTTCGTATACGCCCGGTTTCTTACAATCACCGGAAACGCTGAACAGCTTGAGGCCCGCGCTGCCCTGAGAACCCTTTTGTGCAAACCAGGGAGCGCCTTTCTCCATGATTTTTGCAACTGCGCAGAAGGTCTCCACGTTATTTACACTTGTGGGTTTACCCAGATATCCCTTTTGCGCGGGGAAAGGCGGACGATTTTTAGGATCACCGCGAAGGCCCTCGCAGGAACTGATCAACGCAGTCTCTTCGCCGCAAATGTAGGCCCCTGCACCCATCTGGATGCGAATATCAAAGTCAAATCCACTTTTGCCCAGAATGTTTTTCCCAAGAAGACCGGCATCCCGACGCTTCTGCAAAACATCATTCAGAAACGCGGTCAGATACTGATACTCGCCGCGCAGATAAACCACGCCCGTTTTGGCGCCAATGGCATATCCCGCAACCGTCATGCCTTCGAACATCAGGTCAGGGGCTTCTGTCAGGATAACGCGATCCTTGAATGTGCCGGGCTCACCTTCGTCCGCGTTGCACAGCACGTATTTTTCGTCGCCTTCAGCACCGCGGGTGAATTCCCATTTCATACCAGTGGGGAATCCCGCACCACCGCGACCGCGCAAACGGGACGCTTTCACATTTTTAATCACTTCAACCGGGGTTTCGGCAATCGCATTTTTTAATCCGGCGCCGGGTTCAAAATCCGCAAAGATGAGGTCGGATTTTTCGCGCAGATTGTTGTGAACCATCGAATTCACCAACTCGTGGGAGTTGTTGCCGTCACCATTGGGAAGATTCAGTTTATCGATATTGCCGTCGGCCTTGATGGCTTTGGCAATGCGGCTGGCCATATCAGTGGAAAGCCATGTAACGACTTTGTCATTGATTAAGGCTGCCGGCGGCTGGTCGCACATGCCGATACAGGGGGTGTACTCCAGGGTCACAAGACCATCTGCCGTGGTTTCACCAAATTTGATACCAAATTCTTTTTCGAAGGTCTCGGCAACTCTGTCAGCACCAAACATTCTGTCAATAAAATCATTGCAAAGGCGTATCACGACCTTTCCCTTGGATTCGGGGGAAAGGAACGCGTAGAAAGTCACAACGCTTTCCACTTCTACCTGTGCAACGCCCACAGCATCCGCAATCGCTTTCATGGCGGCTTTGGAAACGCCTCCCATGGACGACTGAACATCCCGAACGATGTCCATCATACGCGCGCTGTCATTGGCGTATTTTTGACAGATTTCCCTGATTACAGCTTCGAGATTCTCATTCATGCATTACCTCGATTCATAAAGTTGAAAATGAAATCCGTTATAAAACATTTCAAAGGTGACTTCTTAAATCTCTGAAATGTTGGTTTAACTCGATTAACCTAATAATTTCAAACTGCTGGCCCATCTGTTAGACAAGACTTACAGAAATCATGCCATACGCATTTTCAGCAGCGTCAGGGCAAAATTCATCGCTTTTATGCCTCAATCCGCCCGGTGAAGTAAAGTCACATTTAAAAAAAAAGAGGGTATCCAGTCGGCAGCAAAGATACGTTTCTGTCACTTCACTGGCAATAACAAATAAATACAATGCTTTTAGTCTTAACTACCAAACAATTCGCACTATTTTTTTCCCTTGCTGCATGCCCCTCTGTGCCGCAACGGAAGAATCACCGGTGCGTCTTCTCCGGTGCCGCAACTGTTCATTATCAGGGTCTTTTTTTTAAAGGATGGCTTTACAGATGAAGTTTGAGTTAAATATAAATAGAACACGGTCAAACAAATTATCTCACAAACGGGGTGCAACATTGAAGTATCTTTATGGAAACGGTTCTCTATCGAGTCTTGATCAAAACTACCTTGAATTCCTGCGGCTCTCCGTCGACTTCAGCGTCGATGTCCTGCAGGCGGAAACGCGCATTTCCAGGATCATGGCAGCAATGGACGACGCCAGGGCACTGGCGGATGCGGAGCGGGTGGAGGTTGATGCGCTGTCCCAAAAAGTCATAACCCTTCTTGAGGGCGCCCTGGAGGACGACAGTAAAGTACTTACCGTGTCACTCAGAGACAGCATGAAAAATGCCTGCATACTGGAAGCAAAACGTGCCGCGGCAACCATTGAGTCCAACCTTCAGAATTTCATTGAACAGTCCAATGCCGATATGACCGCCGAGCGGACTGCAAATTTGCAGCGACTTGAAAAAATCCTGCAACACTGCGATCTGCCGGGGTCTGTGAAACGATTCGCCATTGTCCTCAATGACCAGGGCACATATACGGGGACACTGACCAGTATCGCGCAAACGCTGGTGCAAACCGAGATGGCGCTTTCCATTCCGGCGGGAAACATTTTTACCGATCCGATTCGCCTCGACACCCTCATGCCTGACCTGCAGATTGACCTGCCTGAACCCGGGGGATGGCTGAAGCGTGGCAACAAAATCGCCCCCCAGAAACTGTCCAAGGAATACGTGGTTGAAGTGTCTCAAAGCGATGAGGGCGTCAATGTGATTCTGCGAAACGCGCCCAAAGAGGGGCAGGCGGGATTCAACATACTGTTCGGCCAAAATGCAATCCAGGTATCCCGTGTCTCCAAGCATCAGGAGGTGAGCGATGCATACACCGTCAAGGGTGCCGACGCCGACCGGCTGCGTCAGCTGTTTCTGAAGCTTTACAAAGCCGCTGATGAAATTTCGTGGAATCGAACAACACTCCTTTCAGCGTCAATTGAAAACGAACCTCTCGAAACGTATGCCGAACCGGAACAGATTGTTCTCTGGCTCCTCGAACAGATAGCGCCGGTGGTGATAAATATCTCCAAAAACACCCTGTCTCCCCGGGAGCTTGTTCTGAAGCGGGTCCTGGGGGACGATAAAAGAGAAGAAGTGTTTGTTTCGAAAACAGAGCTCTACCAGAAACTCTCGTCTCTCACCGACGCGCACAAGGCCTTTTTTGCGCCGCTGGCCCTGGACCGGGAAAACCAGAAGCTGGATGGTCTGCCCGAGCCTGTGAAGTCCAAAATTGTCGTTCCCGAGAACGCGGCGAATGCCCGAACTGTTTTTGTGATGGACGCCCTGAACACGAGCATGTACGAGCCGCTGCCATCGTCGGTGGAACAGGACCAGGAAGACGCTGACACGACAGACGGGGAAAACGGGGAAAACAACGAAACGGTTGAGTCGGAAACAGTCGAAAACACCGAAGTTGAGCTCACAGTCCCAATTAAAAGGGACGCCATCAGGGACCGCAAAGAGAACACCGAAGAAATTTCGCTGTTGATTGAATCTGACAAATCTCTTGCGCTTGAGCTTCCCCCCGACGAGCAGACCTCGGAGCTGGACCTGGATTCGCTGGACGACGACGAATCCATGATTCTCGACACAAAATCAAAATCGTCCGCAGCCCCTCAAAAATCAAAAGCGCCCCCGCCGCCACCATCGTCAAGGGGATCCATCCCGCCCATGCGACCATCGTCTCTACCGCCGGGCCGGCCATCGGCAACCCC